>CAZORS010000145.1:0-14300 GCA_964582025.1 uncultured Pirellulaceae bacterium
ATCATCCATCCGCCAGGCACTTCAGCGTTGGAGCCCTTTTTATGACAAATTCCTGCTACGGGATCCGCGCCGCCGGATGGAGTGATCGTGTAGTCTTCATAGTCGTCCACGGGTGTGGCCTCCGACTGCCAACCAACAACAGATTCGTAGAACTCCCGAATTTGGCTGGCGTTTTCGGTCGTCATATCAACCCACCCAATCGTCCCCGGGTTCGGTTTTTTGTTGGTCGCCCCTGAATCGCTCATAAATGCACCTCGATCAAACTCTGTTGACGCAATCGATGAATTATTCACAATCACGCAAGTTGTAATTCGATATTCATCTATTAGACGACATCTGCCATGACTCGGTCAACTTCCCAGCTGTTCTTGTTTTTTATTCTCTGCATCTTCTGCACCGGTTTGCCTTCGTTTTCAAAAGCGGCAATTGCTCAGTCTGATGCGGCCGAGGTGTATGAGGTCTTTGCAGACGAAAGGGAAAAAGCTGATCAAGGGCACCAAGAACATGCTGACGAAAATCACGCCGCCCGGGGCGCGACAAACGATCACAAAGTTGGGCTTGCTGACGGCAAGTCACAGACTGGCTTGGTGGGAAATATCATCACGCTCTTGATGCTGGTCCTGCTTCAAGCAGTACTTGGCTTGGATAACTTGCTCTACATTTCTCTCGAATCACAACGTGCTCCAGAAGACAAACAAAAGTCGGTCCGCATTTGGGGCATTGGGTTGGCGATCTTTCTGCGAATCGCATTGTTATTCCTGTTGGTCAACATGGTGAAGCGATTTCAAGTCGTCATGTTTGAGACGCCGCCGTCTTGGGCCAACTGGTTTGACGGACACTTCACCCTACACAGCATCATCGTGTTGCTTGGCGGAGGCTTCATTCTCTACACAGCAATGAAAGAAGTTTGGCACATGATTCGTCTTGAGCACGATGATCACGCTGAAGTAAAACCAAAAAGCGTTGGCATGGTCATCTTCTGGATCGTGTTGATGAATGTTGTGTTCTCGTTCGATTCAATCCTTAGCGCGATGGCGTTGACCGATACGCTGTGGGTCATGACGTTGGCAATTGTGATCGGTGGTGTGTTGATGATTGTGCTTGCGGACACCGTTGCGAACTTCCTAAAGAAGAATCGCATGTACGAAGTCCTAGGCCTGTTCATTCTATTGATCGTCGGCATCATGCTGCTCAGCGAAGGCGGACATCTTGCTCACCTGAAGTTCATCGGCAACGAAGTAGAAGCAATGTCCAAAGCCACGTTCTACTTTGTGATTGGCGTGCTGGTCGTGATTGAAGTCATTCAGTCGCAGTATCAAAGGAAACTTCTGGCCAGCAAGGGAAAGCACTAGGCTTTAGGCGAGACAGGTTAAAACCAGCTTCACTGCATCCTCTGCAAACTCCGCGCTAAACGATCACTCGATGTTCGGCTTGGCCGGGCCCCACCCCTTCGAGCTCAAAAACGAATCCGGCTTGAGGTTGAGTTCCTTGAAGTTCGTCGGGGAGGTGAGCTCCAGCAGTGGTAACGAACAACGTAGAAAAATCCGCACCGCCAAACGCAGGGCAGGTCGGTTGCGATGTTGGAATCCCATAGGTTTTCACAAGTTCCCCAGCAGTTGTGTACACGGCGACTCGCGACGCCCCCCACTGAGCGGACCAGAGCCGACCGGCCGCATCACAAACAGAGCCGTCGGGTGCAAAGACTTCTGCGCTTAGGTCGATGAAGTTAGCCGGTTCTCCGACTGGCCACCCTTCGTGATCGAGTTCAACTTTCCAAATAACTTTGATGTCGCTGTCAGTGAAGTAAGCGGCGCTTCGATCTGGCGAAAAACAGATCGAATTGGAAATGGTGATTTCCGGAAACAAAAGTCGCAGCTCGCCTTTGTAATAGCGATAGATCGCACCTGCTTTTTGTTCTGCATTGTAGCCCATCGTACCAATCCAGAATCCGCCGCACGGATCGGCGCGACCATCATTGGAACGTGTGACCGGATTGTCGGCTTCCAGTTTACAGAGGATGCGTTGCTGCCGAGTTTCCAAATCGAACACAAACAGATCACGCTCGGAAGCGACCAGCAGTTCATTGTCATTGACCAAACCTGCAGCCGACACAGTTCGATCAAAGCGGTACGTAACTCGGTCGCCACCATTGACTTTCTCGAACATCACTTTGTTGTCGATGTCGAACCAAAATAGAGCCTGCCGGCCGGGATGCCAAAGTGGTCCTTCTCCTAGCGAGCAAGTTGCGTCATCGAAAACTTGCGGCGTCATCACTTACTGCTTTTCATCCGATTCGGCTTTTCCAGCCGCAGCCGCAGCAGTCGTGATGTCACCAAACAGATGGCCGCCGACTTTGCCATGAGCCCACGTGCCGGCATACATGCCTTTGCGAATGATGACTCGGGAGTCAAAGGTTCCCATTCCGGGAATCGTCAACTGGTCCACAACAATGATTGGCGTACGATCAAGCCACTTGATCGATAGCGGGACAGGAACTTTCACATCCTTTTTCATGTACTTGATCTTCGTGATCAACACCCACTCGTCGCCGGTCGGTTCTTTTTCAGCGCTGGTGATTTCATATTCTTCGGTATGCAGTTTGTCACCTTTGCCGGACATCGTGAACGTTCCGTTCCACTTTGATCCGACGAGAAATTTCTTCAGATTGTCGATCGCCTTTTGATCCGGAGCGGTACCAATGTCGGTGGCTTCGACGACTTCACTCGATTTAGCAGTTGGTTCTGATTCAGTTTTCTGAGCGGTGGCAATTTGTGTCTTTAAAGCAAGGGAAATCGCGATCAGAACGAAGACGCGTAAACTATTTTGAATCATGGCATCACCTAGAATTTAAGAACGAACTTCCTTCCGTTCTAACAAATTCCGTGCTCAATTGCACGCGGCTGGCCAACTGACGCTAGAAAGCGTAGTCGACGCCGAAGTACAAACCACCGACAAAAAAGTCGCCAAACGCTTTTGGCTCTGCGACTGCATCGGCATCGAACAGATTTTCTTCAAACTGCCCGGCCCCATCTGCAACGTTTGTGATCACGACTCCCCGGTAGCCAACGCGAGCTCGAACTTGTGGGCGGAACTGGTAGACAAAACCGAAATCCAACTCTCCAAGAAACGCAAGCTCATTGTCTTTCCCGTCGAAGTCAAAATTGCGACCAGCGTCATCGCCAAACAAAATCTGCGGAGTCGCAGAACTTCCGTCGTCGAATTGATAGGACGCATGCTGGCGACTTTCAACACGATTGTTGTAGATTCCGACTCGTGAGCCAAACGTGTAACCCCACCCGTTAGCCTGTTGTCGTTCCAGACGTCCGCCGATTTGCAAACCAAACAGATTGTTTTTGACTTCCGAGAGATACGAAGCCGATCTCGGCAAGCCAGTCACCTGTGGTGCTGCCGCCGCAAAGGCAATCGTTTCATTAAACGTCACGCCGCGAAGGCCACCGAAAAACTCAACGGTCGCGTTGCCGCATGACATTCTTTGTCCACCAGCACTGGCTCGCAGGAAATTGAATTCAAAACTTCCGAACTCACTGTCACGAGTCACTCGATGATTTCCCGCATTGTTGAAAACATCCGACATCGAAATTCCATTGAAACCGATTCCTGACAAACCAACCGTCTCAGTGATGGAAGAATCAGGGAATGGTGCAACGACTCCTCCCCAAGCCAATGATGGATTCGAGCCAGCAACGTCGGATGCGGAACCCGGATCGAATCCAAAGAATCGCATTTCCCATCCGCGACCGTTCGAGCTACGGCGACCGTAGTTAATATCGACGCCCGTAAAAGCACCTTCGTCAGGGCCGTTCGCCAAAAGATTTGGTACTCCATTGCTGAGTATTCGCCCCTTGCCACGATAGTCGCGGCTCAGCGAAAGAAACGTTAGCTGACCAGTCGCACGAACACTCTGGTCGCCGCCGAGAATCGAACTCACTCCGCCAAGGGCGTCTCTGACCGGAGTTCGGAAAGGAAAATTGACAACCGGTCGACCAATCGCAAACGGCTCTTCCGTTGCGATGCCCGCTGGCTGTCCAGGCGAATCAACAATCGATTCGTCTTTGACAACACTGTCGAATTCAGCAGAAGGATCGGGGATCCCAAGTTGTTCGTCCTCAGGGAAATCTAACGGACTTGAAACTTCCGGTTCATCCAAACTGGGAATTGCTGCAGTGTCAGGAATCTGCGGCGTTTCAGCTGCTTCTGAAAGGGCGGACGCTGTGGACTCGACCGCAGACTCCGGCGTAGTCGCCGGGGGGGCCTCTTCCAATTCAACGCTGTTGGGCGCGGATGCTTGGATCATTGACGACGTTGCCGGCTCAAGTGTTTCCGGTTCGACCTGCGTTTCGGGCGGACTCCATTCAGGAGCCGGCTCAACGGGTGTTGTCGGTGGACTCCAGATACCCAAATTTCCCGGCGCTTCGTCCGAAGTAGTATCAGCTGACGGCAAACCAAGCACTGATTTGGAAGCCTCCGGAATGAAAGAAAAGGGGGAATCGGCGGGTGCTTCGTCCTGCGCCATGGCTGGATTCGCGATAAACGCCAAGCCAATCAATCCTCCAATCGACGCAATTTTCACGCCCCGACTGATTCTTGAAAGTTGTGATTGGTTATTCAGTTTCATATTAGTCCCAACTCAACAGAACTGCTGTCCTTACGACCGGCAGGAGAGTGTCTTTCCATTCAATACTCAGCACTGTCATCGTCACCGCAGGCATGCGTTGCCATTGAAACTGGATCAATCACTACGACATGAGCAACGACACGCGGTGAAATCGATACACAACCGAGAACCGGACAAAACGGATAGGTGAACATCACGCGTTAGCTTTTCGAAAACGGAACTTGCAGAACAATCGGTAAACTTGATTTGAGCTGCTTCGATTGAGCGAAACAGAAGTTGAAGCGCAAGTGTCTGATTGAATCGACCTTCGCTGCTAGCAAAAGTTGCTCAACGGCGGTGTCGTGGGGCGTTAATTTATCCCGAAGGCAAAAACTATCAGAAACTTTTGCGTAATTGAAATTTTCGCTAAAGCTCTCTTGGTGATTTAGGAGGTTTTCGGGATATTGTGTGGCCACGGAAGTTAATTCTCTGATTACACGGACAGGAATCAAAAATGAAAACCCTTCAATTAGCAATATGTGCTCTCGCGTTTGCGTTTACTTCACCCGCCTTTTGCAACGCAGACATCTTTGCAATTTACGACTTCGACGACGGCGCACCCGGCGGATTTACAGAGTCGGTGTTCCCGACGCCGCCGCTTACCGTTACCCCCAGTGCTTACAACACTCGCAGTTCCGCAACACAAAACTCGTCGCCCAATACGCCATTTGGCGGTGTCGTGACGCCGCTTGCTGGTGACAACCACGCGTACATCCGCACAAATCAAACTCCCGACTTGAATGAGTTCAACAGCAACGACCCACTCAATCCGGGATCCAATAATGCTTACCATGAGTTCTCAATCACGACGCCTAGCGGACCAGGAACTTACGCTCTGGATTCATTGCACTTCGAGTACTGGATCAGCGACGCTCAAGCTGGAAGCACCTACAGCGCGACAATTTATTCAGATCTTGTTGGCTACGGCAACAGTGGGTTCCTTTTGGGCACCCTCCAAGCTGAAACCGATCCGTTTCAATCGCGAACGCGAACGATCGACCTTCGCGGCGTGACACGAGCAGACTTCAACAACATCGCTGGCGGTCAGACAGTTGAATTTCGCATCCTATTCTCGGACAATTCAACAAGCACTACCGATACGGACCATCATCGCATCGACGATGTTACCGTTCGAGGACGTGTTACTTCTGCGGTTCCAGAACCAGCTGCGGCAACCCTGATGTTGCTCGCTGGCGGAGTCCTAGTTGTCCGCCGCAGACGTAATTAGTTGGCCGCTCGTGGCCAGAGTTAAGAATTGGTATCGAAGTATTTGAAACAGAGAAGCTTCCAAATTTGATATCAAAAAATAAAGGAACGGAGCCAAACGGTTCCGTTCCTTTTTTGTTTCTCGTTGCTAAGTAGTCTTACTTAACGTCGTTCCAAAAGCTGTTGATCTCGCGAATGTTGCGTCGAGGAGTTTGCTTTTGTCGAACCGACCGAACTGGCACATGCTCTGCCGCAGCAGGCTTGTTGTAACTCGCCAGTCGCACTGGTGAATAATTCCAATCTCGTTGGACGGGTGACGCCGAAGCCGAAGCAGATCGTTGAACTTCCGATTTCAGATTCTTTGGAATCGAAACACGCGGTCGCTGAGAAGTTCTATCCCCCGTGCTGTATCGAGCAGTCGTCGACAAGGTTCCACTTGGAACCAAATTCCGTGACTGCGATCCAGACAACGAAGGAGCTGAATTAGCTGGCTCGGCGGGAAAGCTTGGCGGCACGAAATTCGATCCGCCCGTTGGAGCTCCTTGGAACTGCTGTTGAGGAGCTGCTGGAGTCGGGACGAATCCTTGAACGGGAGCTCCTTGATAACCGGTGTTGCATGAGTTGCAACCTGTGTTGCAGCTGCCCGTTGCACAGTCGTTGGTGATCGTTGTCACTGGAACTTTGTAAGTTTCAGTTCGGTAAACGGGACGCTGAGTCGTGTAGGGAACTCGCTGCATTTGATAGGTGTAGGTCGTACATGGACGCATGCAAGTTACCGTGCAACCTGTGCAAGGATCCGAATTGGTGACGGGCTTGTAAGTCGTAACTGGAACGCGTTTCCAAGATGTTCGATACGCCGTGTAAGGCACGTAGTTAACGACCGTGCGGCTGCATGTTTGTTGACATGTTTTCATGCACTGGCCAGGTTGCAAACCGTAAGCGTTTTGGGCAACCGCAGGGGACTGAACTGTAGTCGGCACCTGTTGGGCACCGTAATAGTTGTAGGCCGGTTGTTGCTGCTGTTGACAAGTGTTGCACGAAGAGCGACGACCACGCAACCAATCGAGGAGTGGTCCGGCTTCGGCTTCAGAAGCAGAAAACAGAGGAGCCGCCAACATGGCAACGCCGAGCAAAATTGTTTTTGTACGAATCATTTAAATGACTCCAGAAGGGTTCTGGGCGACAGAGACTTCCTGCCGCAATTCACGCATAAAGGTAAGACGTGGATAGTCCTGGATTTGATTAAAGAAGCCAAAAACTGGTCGTTTCGAAAAAATAACGTTCCGGTTATGCGGGACGTTACACCCAGTGAAACTATTCAGTTGAGCTCCATTGTTGAAATTCTGGAAAATCGCACCCTGACGTAGCCCGATCGCAGCGACTGCACCGTTTGAAACTTGTCAGATCCGCAACTGGTACGGAAGACCATCCAAATTAGTTCACCAAATATCCCGGTGAGACGATTTCACACACCGTTACGTCACGCCCCAGTTCCGATACGATTTGGTTTCGAAAAAGCAAACACTACATCGTCGAATGCTGAACAAGTTTGGAAACGCAACTCAATGGATCGTCAACAGGCCGTGGATTACGGCCCTGTTGCTGATTGCTGTCACTGCGCTTTCTTGTGTTGGACACTTTTCGCCGGAGACGTTTCGGACGTTGCTATCGTCAGAAACTGAATCCGAAATTACTGACGATGAAACGGACTATTCCCAACGGCCCGCAGTCCAGTCCTTTCAATTCTTTTCGCAAGGACTATTGCTCGCCCAATCGGATGACTTCTTTACCCCCGACGGAGTTGCCGCCATGCAGGCGGTCGTCGCGGCACTGAAAGAAAAGCCTTTCATCCAGAGCGTCACTTGGATGGAAGACATTCCGCCGCTGAACCTGTTCGGGCTGCCCGAACCCGTGTTTCCAAAACGTACAGCATCGCCAGAGCTATATCAAAAAGCAAAGCAGAAAGCTCTCGAGAACCCATTCATCACTGGCCAAATGATGTCCGAAGATGCCAAGGCCATGGTCCTGATGTTCAACTATGACTTCTTCATGGTCGAAAGTGACGAACAGTGCATCGCAGGTGTGCGCGAGGTCGCCGAAGCCGCTGCAAAAGAATTTAACGTAACGATTGACTTCGGCGTTACAGGTTCGTTCCCCATCTACATGAGCATGATGGAACAGCATGACGCTAACAATTTTTTCTACCAGATGGTTGGTTACAGTGTCATTTTCATTATGAGCTTGATTCTGTTTCGCGGCTTCGTTGCCGTCCTAGTATTGGGGTTAGCTCCGGCTTTGGGAGTTTTCTGGACGCTTGGCTTCGTGAATCTTCTTGGCTATGAGAACAATCCGTTTATCGATGTCGTCTTGCCGATTCTGGTCAGTCTGGTTGGCCTGACGGACGGAGTTCACTTGCTGGTACAGATTCGAAAGCTACGATCCAGCGGACTTAAACCGCTCGTCGCCGCTCGGGAGGGACTGTCGCAAGTCGGACTTGCTTGTGGCTTAACGTCACTAACGACAGCGATTGGCTTCGGCAGCCTCGCACTGGCTCGCCACGAATTTGTCCAACAGTTTGGCTACAGCTGTGTCATCGGAGTCATTTGCTGCTTCGTCGCCGTCATCACAGTGATTCCGCTGGCGTGCTCAACGCGAATCGGAAACTATATTCAGTCGGCGAACAAAACGAGTTTGATTGATCGCAATTTGAATCGGATCTCTGGCGTGATCGATTTCGTTTTACCACGAAAGCGATTGGTCAGCATGGTTGCGATCGCTGCAACGATCACGTTGATCTTGATTTGTGCGACGTTGCGACCGGACGAGCGACTATCGAGCGCGTTGCCAGCCAGTAGCGAACCAGCAATCGCGCTCGCTAAACTCGACGAGGCGATGCATGGACTCGAAAGAGCCTACGTGCGGATTAATTGGTCAAAAGAAGTTGCCGCCGATTCTCCAGAAGTGATGCAAGTCGTGAAGAAAGTAGACGACTTGCTGGCCAAAGAGCCGCTGCTCGGCGGCGCAGTTTCGATTCGGCATCTTGTCGATGCACTTCCGGGTGAAGGTCCGCCAGAAACACGCATGTCGATGCTGGAATTGTTGTTACCACCTTTTAAACGCGTGTTTTATGAACCCGAATTGCGATACACCTCAGTCAACTTTCGCGTCCGCGATTTGGGGATTTCACAGTACAACCCGGTCTTCAATCGAATGATTGCGGGCATCGACAAGATCACGGAGGAGCATCCCGAGTTCCGTTTAACAGCCGGCGGAAGAGCTTTCGATCGTTGGGAGAATCTTTATAAAATCGTAGTCGATCTCGCGCTGAGCCTTGGAACAGCATCGCTGATCATCTTTGCGATTCTGGCAATCGTTTATCGTTCGTTGCGAATTGGTTTGATCTCTTTCGTACCAAACCTGTTCCCTTTGGCATTCGCCGGAATGTTCCTAGTCGTCACCGGGCAATCGCTTGAGGTCGTTGCCGTTTGTGCTTTTACGGTGTGCCTTGGAATCGCAGTCGATGACACGATCCACTTTCTGACTCGATTCGAAGAAGAACGTGCCATCTGCGACAGCGAAGACGAAGCGATTCGCAAAGCGTTCACGGGCGTAGGTACGGCACTGATCATGACAACTGTCGTGCTGGTGAGTGGATTCGCGACGGTGTTGCTGAGCGACTCACACGACCATTTCATATTTGCCTCAATGGGCGCGATCACGATCGCGGCGGCGCTTTTTGCAGATCTCGTTTTCCTTCCGGCACTGCTTTCCCAGTTCGCTCGGAAGAAGTCCTGATGCGAGTTCTGGTTTTCGAGTTCATGGTTGGTGGAGGCGTTGCAGACCAACATCCATTGAGCGATGAACTACAAACGTTCTTTCAGCAAGGCCACGCAATGCTCACCGCGGTATGCGAAGATCTACTGCTTTTGGGGCATCAAGTTTTCGCACTCGCCGACATCCACTCTTACGCTTCGCTTCCGAAAGGTGTGGTGCGTCTTAGCGTTGAAAGTGAGCGGGATCTCGATCCATCACTTTGGGGAGCAGCTGGTGGAGCAGATTACATCCTGCTGATCGCTCCTGAGACAGATGGTTGTCTGGAACATTTTTCGAACTTGCTTTCCAGTTTCTCCGACAAGATCATTAGCCCAAACATTGGCTTCATCCAATTGGCTGCCAATAAATGGAAGTTTCACAATTGGTTTTCAGAACGCGATGTGCCATGTCCTGAAACGATTTTGGTCTCGGAAGACCGCAGAGGAAGCTTGCCAAGCGATTTTTTTCCTTGCGTCGCCAAACCCATTGATGGAGCTGGAAGTGAAAGCGTGCGACTGGTTGCGTCAACAAATGAGTTTGGAAATATCGAAAACCCAATTCTGGCTCAGCGTTTCATCCCCGGAATTCCCGCAAGCGTATCCGTGATCATCGAATCGCCGGAGAAAATCCACTTTCTCGAACCGGGCCAACAAATATTTGATGCGGAACCATTTGGAATTCATTTGCGAACAGAATTCCCGTTGGCGCCGCCACTCCGTGAGCGAGCTTTGAAACTTGCGCGGCTGGTTATCGAGGCAAGTCCGAGCACGATCGGCTATTTCGGAATCGACATGATTCTTGCCGACGATCCAGGCGACGACGTTGTGATTGAAGTTAACCCAAGACTAACGACGTCTTATTGTTACCTTCGCGAATGGTCGAAGGAAAATCTTGCAGAGAAGTTCCCGCTGCTGAATCCTTGAGTCGGTCGCACTCTAGTTTTGCACCTGAAGCTCAATCGATCCACTCATGCCGGGCTTCAGCACGCCATCGGCATTTTCGACCTCCGCCCAAACAATAAAGTCTTGAACATCCGGGTCGATCTCGGGACTGGCGAAAATGACTTTCGCTTTAAACTCTTTGCCGTCGCGAATGAAAACTGCTTCCTCGGCAATCGATTCCGGCACTGTATCGCTGAGCTGACAACGACAGGAAACTTTCAGTTTTTTCAAATCGATGACGCGAGCAATCGGCTGCCCGGGTTGAACCCATTCGCCAGCTTGGCGATAGACTTGAACCACAACGCCACCAACTGGCGATTTGATTTCACGATTCTTTAAACGGACAGAAGCCAGTTCAAGCTGTGCCTTCTTCAATTCAACGGTCAACTCTTTGACCGTCGCCGTACGCTCGGCCTGTTCACCAGAAAGCTTGGCTCTTTCGAGTTCCAGCTTCAGTCGCTCGAGTTCCGTTTTCGAAACGGATTTAGCAAATTGCTGTGCCGCGTTGAGTGAGCGTTGATAGACCTTGCCATTTACGTCCTGTGAAACTTTCGCGTATCGCAAATCGATATCATTTTCGCTTTCCTCCATCGCGATTTCGAGCTCACTGCGAGCACTGCTTACGTTGGCCGATTCTGAATTCCGATCAAGACGCACCAAGACGTCGTCGGCGCGGATTTCATTTCCTTCAGAAAACCCAATCGACTCAATGATGCCACCATCGGGACTGGCAACTTCGACGTTGACAATCAACTGTAGCTGGGCGGCATCAATTTTGATTGATTTCGAATCCAAACCTTGAGAGTAAGCCGTTGGCGCCGAAGCAGCGAAAATCATCAGGAGTGTGGCGAGTCTTAGATGCATGGGAATTCCTCGAAAAGTGACGGATTCCAGCTTAATCACCGATCGGAAGGTCGGTTGTCAATTTCGATTCCGGACTACTTTTCAAGTACATCGACCAACACATCACCGGTAATTTTTGCCATAACCGTCGCATTCCGATGCTCGAACACGCTCGCCTGCCCCCGTTGCCCCAACTGACTTCGCATAGTTTTATCATTGGCCAGATTGGCGATGCATTGGGTAAGGGACTCAACGTCTCGCGCCGCGAAAAGACGAATGCCGCCTGTCGAATTCGCTAACTCAGGAAACGCTCCATGATCGGGAGCGATCACTGGTACCGCTGCCGCCATCGCTTCAAGTGCATAGAGACCTTTCGGCTCCAGAAATTCGGTCGGCACGGAAAACAAATCAAGCGACCGAAGGAATTTAAGTTTCTGTTCCCGTTCGATTGCTCCGATGTATTCGAATTGTGAACCAAGACCAGCATCGCTTAGCTTCGCGAATAATGGATCGGCGTACGCTTTGTCTTGCGGTCCAAGCCAACCAGCGATTCGCAACCGCAGCGACTCGAATCGCGGATCTTTCTTCAACGCGATAAACGCATCGACAAGATAGTGCAGACCTTTTTCAGGAGCCAGACGCGCCAGATAGCCGATCGTCATTTCATTCTGGCTTGTCTGTTGTTGCAGTTCTCGAAACGATTGAAAGTCTTCCAACTCCAGCCCCAACGGCGTCACGTAGAATTTTGCGGGATCGAGTTGCAGGTACTCGCTGATGTAGTCGCGATAAGCACCGGAATGCACGATGAAGGCGTCCACATGTTTTCCGATTTCTGCGATGCGAGCCAAAGCTTGCGAGCGAAATGGTTCTTGTAACGAATCCAAAAACACGTCATCGCCTTGTAGCGTCACGACGATCGGCAGGCCAAGCTGCGTTTTGATCTCTTCGATACATCCGCCTATGAGGATATTGCTGAACACCATCAATCTTGGCGGGCTGATTGCGAGCCACTGACAGATGCGGCGAACTTCTTTTCGCTGGTTGCCATCGACACCTTTGAGCATCGAAACAGCAAGCTTTCCTAACGTTTTCGCATCGGTATCCATTGCTTTGGCGGTGACACGACGAATCAGTTTTGGATTATCCAAAAATCGATCCAACGATGCTGGCAACCAGCGAAAGAAAGGAATCTTCTGCTGCAAGAATACATTGATGCCGCCGAAAAAAACTTGGTCGACACTCGCGTTCTGTTCGTCAGTTCGAATCGGAGTGTAGGTAGGAATCAGCTGAATGTCCCAACCTGTTTTCGCAAGCGAACGAGACAGCGAGTTGTCGTGCATGCAACTGCCGCAAAACATTCCACCAGCACCAGCGGTGAGGTAGACGACTTTCGGTTTCTCGTTCTCAGCAGGCATCAGCGTTGTTTCTGGTAGCCAAAATCGTAACGACGGCTTCCAGCCATTGGAATACTGGTGAACGACGGCCAGAAGCCCTCGTTCACACGTTCGTCCGACCTACAGCGATTCAATCTGTTTCGCGATCTTGTCGATGAAGACTTGATTCGTCTTATGTTTCGAAAGATGCTTCGTAAGCTCGCTCATCGCGTGCTTGGGGTCGTTCATTGACATCAAGGTTCGACGCAGCTTGGTAATCGAATCAAGACTTTCAGAGCTGAGCAGCAGTTCTTCACGACGCGTTCCTGACTTGGCAATGTCGATCGCGGGCCAGATTCGCATGTCTGCGAGATCGCGACTGAGAACCAGCTCCATGTTACCGGTCCCTTTGAACTCTTGGAAAATGAGCTCATCCATTCGACTGCCCGTATCAACAAGCGCTGTACCGACAATCGTCAGTGAACCGCCCTCTTCAAACGCGCGTGCTGATGAAAACAGCTTCTTAGGAATGTCCATGGCTTTGGTGTCGATACCACCAGACATGGTTTGGCCACGACGGCTGGAATTGCTAACCCATTTGTTAAACGCACGAGCCAAACGAGTGATCGAGTCCATCAATAGGAATACGTCACGGCCCATCTCTGAAAGTCGCTTACACCGTTCGATCACCAACTGCGAAAGTCGCACATGGCTTTCGATGTCTTCATCCAGACTGCTGGCGATGACTTCGCCACCCAGAACATTGCGTTTCATGTCGGTGACTTCTTCGGGTCGCTCGTCGACGAGCAGTACCATCAGAACTGAATCTGGGTGATTGAGTGCGATCCCCTGAGCAATGTGTTGAAGCATGACGGTCTTTCCGCTGCGTGGCGGAGCAACAATCAATGCACGTTGGCCTTTACCAAGCGGAGTCAGCAAGTCCATCACACGAGTTGTGAGTGGTTCCGAGCCGGCTTCGAGTTGATACCACTGTTCCGGGTTGATCGGTGTCAGTTCGTCAAATCGTTTGACTTCTGCGTAGTCATCCGGAGCCATCCCATCAACATCGATCAGTTCACGCAATCGCGGCCCCTGTTGTCGACGACCGGGTTGAACTTTGCCTCGAATGATCAAGCCTTCACGGAGACCAAACTTCTCAATCATCGTGCCCGGAACGAACGGATCGCTGCGGTCACGAGAGTAATTTTTCGTTGGGCTTCGCAGGAATCCGTAACCATTGGGATGAAGTTCCAGCAAGCCGAAGCCTTCGACCAATTCTGAATCATCAATCTCTACTGGTTCGCGATCACGCCGTCCACGGTTTCCACGGTTGCCGCCGCCAGAGCGATTTCCACCACCGGAACGACCGCCTCCGCCGCCTCGATTTCCACCACCGCCGCGATTTCCGCCTGATGATCGGCCACCACCTGAGTTGCGTCCGCCGCCAGA
>CAZORS010000146.1:0-14225 GCA_964582025.1 uncultured Pirellulaceae bacterium
CAGGTACTCCCGGTAGTAAAGACCGGGTGGTTTCTTGTCAGCCATTATTTCTTCGATTTAGAAGGAGCTTTAGAAGGAACATAGGATTTTTTCGGATCGGCAACCTGTCCCCAGATTTTCCGCTTACCGTTCTTTGCCGGAATCGCGACGCGATCAGAAACATAGTCGGCGTCATCGTAAGACTTCGGCCCGAGCACGACTTCCGATTTGAGATAGTCTTCCCATTTGATCTTTTTTCCTGTGTAAGCCGCGTCGCGAGCCATCAACGCCATCAAAGTACTGTTGACCATGTACTCGCCATTGTTGATTGGAATGCCACCACGAATGCTTGCCAGCAACGCTTTGTGCTCGTTGACATACATTCGGCCTCCTTTACCGGGCCCTTTGTATTTCCATTCGCCTTTCGCGTTTTGAATCGAGAAGGAGAGCATTTTGGCGATTCCTTCGGTACCGTAGACCATGTCGTCTACTTGGTTGTAACAGCCTGACATCTGTCGACACTGCGAGAAAACTTTTCGTCCGTCTTCCCATTCGAAGTTCGTTGCAAAGTGGTCGTAAACATTACCCCATTTCTTTTCGGTGCGAGCCAGCCGTCCCCCCATCGCATGGCAAGACACTGGCGGCACGTCGCCCATCAACCACAACGCTTTATCGATCGAGTGAATGTGCTGCTCTGCGGTGTGATCACCACTGAGCCAAGTAAAGTACAACCAGTTGCGAAGCTGATTTTCCATCGAAGACCATTTGACTCCCGTCGGCGGCGTGCGATACCAAAGCGTACCGGTCAGATAGTTTGCCTCGATCGCTCGAATGTCACCAATCGCACCTCCCTGAATCCGGTCGACCAATTCATTGACGCCCTCACTATACCGCCAACACAAACCTGAAACGACGCTCAGGCCTTTGGCTTCCGCTTCTTCACACGCCGCCAGCACGCGTCTAGCTCCTGGCACATCGACCGCGACAGGTTTCTCGCAGAATACATGCTTGCCAGCCGCAACGGCGGCTTCCATTTGGGCGGGACGAAAATGAGGCGGCGTTGCCAACAAAACAATGTCGACATCTGCGTTGACGAGTTTCTCGTGGCAGTCGACGCCCGTGAAGATCGATTCGTCGGTGACTTTATAGTTGTCGAGGTGCTCCGTTTTCAAAGCTTCGACGGTAATGTCGACTCGATCACGAAAAGCGTCCGCCAAAGCGGTCACTTGAGTGCGGGAATCGGCTTCGATAACGTTCATCAGAGCTCCCGTTCCGCGACCGCCGCAGCCGACGAGTCCAACTTTCAACGCGTCGTCGACGCTGTTGTGAAAACCAAATGCCGGCCGAGGCATCGCAGAAACCGCGGCGGCCCCGACAGACATTGCCGTCCCAGTAGCGAGAAACTTTCGTCGCGATGAACTAGCAGCTGTTGCTTTATCGGATGATTCGCGGTGCATGACATGACTCCGTGGATTACATTATTGTGTGGCTTTATTCTGACTGCCCCATCAAAGTTCGGCAAGGCAACGAAGGTGACTGAAATCGCCAATTCCAGCTTAAACGACGAAAGCTCGGTTGCCGATGCGTTTCGCAGTCCACCGCCAAACGCCGCCGCGAAAGTTCCAGATGGATTGCGAGTGAGTCTGCATGCCGATCAGCCGTTGTTGGTCCGGCAGATTGAACCAAAAGGATGGGCTGCTTTTTGGGCAGTTTTCTTTCCGGCTCCAACCGTGGTCGAGCTAAGCGGAAAATTTAACGCAACGCTATACATTTACCCGACTCACGTTCAGATTGAAAAACGCCGTTGGCTCAGCAAGATGGGTATCTTTGCAAGATACACGATTTCAATTCCGATCTACGACGAAATTGGTGACGCTCCGAAGCATCAGCTTCATCTGCAGAGTGCTTTAGCGTTTTTGTATCCGTTTGTGCCGATGCACGTTCAAGTCACGCTTGATGATGAGGTTGCGTTCGGGCAGGGTAAGTTTGAAGTGTGATTGAGCGACTTGTTTCGCCTAACGGCAATGCCGTTCAATGAACCTTAGCCGGAGTCGCAAGACCTCTGGGGAATCGCGGCTTTATCTCAGCTTCACCCGAACTGTTGCCAGTCCGGCTACGCAAGTCGCGACCTTCATTGAACGGTATTGACGTTAAACAATCACACAGAACAGCTGAGTCTAACGAAGCGTTTTAATGTATTTCTGAAAGGCTCGATCCAGTTTCTGCAAATCGCCGAAGTGCTCCTTGAACTCCTCCAATCGCGTTTCAGCATCAACCGTGCCGCCTTGCTGCTTTTCAGAGACAGCCTCCAGATAACTGCGAAAATCTCTCGTCCGACGCTTCAAAAGAAAATGATTCAACGCCCAAGACTCGGCGTAGGCATCGAATGCGCCCTCGCCGGCGAAACGTTCGTCAGATGAGATAAGTGACTCCAAAGAATTTTGAGGGCGATTGGGCAAATACTTTTTGAGCTGCCCCAAACGATGCGGGCTCACCAACCCGGGACGCCGCCATCCCTTTCCATTTCGCAAATCCGGCGTCTCAAACCAATTCGCCATTCCCTCGTTCAACCACAATGGCCCATCGGCAAATCGAGTTTGCATGCCCCGGTTGTACATCAATTGGTGAGTGCCTTCATGGATGATTGTCGCCACCATCGGAATCGCTGCAGGGGCCGCCAGAACTTTATCCAAGCGTCGGGGATCGCCAGGCACACCGCCGCCCAAATCGAAAGTCAAATCGTACATCGCGACACGATTGGTCATTTGATTGTAGTGAGCAATCATCGAACCGATTCCTTCGCCAAGTTCTCTTTGAGCATACGCCTCGTAGGCTGGCTTCGAACCAAACACCACTGCGACTAACGGGAATTTGGAATCCGAAAGCTTGTACCTCAGCTTCTTTTTGGCAAACTTTTTGAATTCAGGAAACAGTCGATCCTCATAGAGGTCTCCAATCCATTTCGCGTAAGCCAATTCCGTCTGATAGGCGATCACATAGTGTTCGGTTTGAAGAATCTTGAACCCATCTGGCAGTTCGGCCAACAGAGCCTTGCCAACTTCCTCGTGGGTCATCGCCGGAGCAATTTCGATTTCCGGTTCGCGCGTCACGATTCGAGCAGCCTCGAAGATATGCAACTGTCCATCGGTTGTCTGAAACAAAATGCTTTTGTCTTGCGCCTCCTGCAAAAGATCGCCTTGTAGCGTAACTTCTTTTCCATCACGCAAAATAACCAACGTGTCAGCTTGGGCGTCGAACACGCAACAAAATGTGCACAGCAGCACCGTCACCGCAATTAGCCTTCTGAATAGTTTCAATGAATCTTTACGCATGTTCCGCTTACGCATTCCGAAGTCCGTGCCTGACCAAGCCCCAAAACTTATTCTACTCGCAACCGTCCGATTCCGGCAAAGCAGATCTGAGCCAAAAAGCAGAACAGCATCACCGGCAACAGCGTCACCAACGTTAACGCAGCCGTCGATTCGTTGACTCCCGCGTGCAACATGCCCAAAGCCAATCGAGGCACCGTGTCCATGCCGGGCGGAAGAACCATCTGCGTCGCCGAAAGTTCACCGAAGCTAAACGCAGCAACCAAAAACCAGGCACCGAGGTTTGCTCTCCATTGCCCGATCAAAGCGAACTGGACGAATTGCCGCGAGCTAGACACGCCGTCAACGGTAGCATGCTGTTGTTGGTCGCGTGATATCTGCGACATTAAAAACCAGAAAATTGGAATCGCCACCGGCAGACAGAACAACACATTCGCCACCACCGGAGCCGCGATCGTCCGATCGTAAAGATATTGCAGTAAAGAAACGTCGGCGAGGATAAACAGTTGCCCAACAAACAATCCGATCGATGGCCCTGGCACAGCCGCAAGAATCCCGAACGACAAACCAAGTAACAGTTTTCCAACAAGCGTTCCTCTGCTCAGCCAAACGAGGGCTAACGCGAACGCACAGACAATCGTTGCGGCCACGACCGAGATCAGCAACGACCACACAAACTCATCGCGAAAGTTTGCGAATACGCCATTGATTGCTTCGATCGCCGATGCGGCACTCCAGGACGCGACTGGTTTCCCGTCGACGCGCGTCACCGCGAATCCGACGCGGCCGATCAAATTCGCCAGCGGAACGACGATGACAACCAGCAACAAAGCAATCCCAATCGCTTTCACAAACCTTGGCAATTCGGTTAGCCGTGCTGGACGCTGAGCATCACTCTGCTGAACCGTTGCGGACATTGCAAAGAAAGCAAACATCGCCGACGCCGCCAACCACGCGACGACGAACAGTGTGACGCCAATTCCCAAATTCTGCGCTGCAACCAATTCTTCAGCGGTCCACGCGGTTCCGATCGCATTCAGCTGCCCAAGTGAATAGCCAAGATAGACTTGTTCGGAAAGTGTTCCAATCTGATAGATATCGGTCACGCCGATCTCACGAGCACAGCTAATCATCGTCCACAGCATTGCGGCGACTCCAACGGGCATAAACCGCCAAAGCAAAATTCGAAATTTCGCTCCCGCGGCGGAAGTCTCCAGTCGCAGCGCGTCTTCCCATCGCTGCGAGCCACTGCGAATCGCCACCAGAAACAGAACAGCAACTTGCGGCGCCGCAATCATCCCGTGAATCCAAACCGCTGCTGGCCATCGCGATACGATCGGCCTAAGAACATCGCCCATCATGTTCGTGAGCAATCCAAGTTTCCCGAACGCCGCATCCCATGCACTGACTTGCACAAAAACCGGCAGCAACACTCCGACGATGCAAAACGTCTGCACCGTCGCCGCGACAATGCCTCTTCCGTTTGCGACCCAAGCCAATACGACTCCGATTGGAATCGCAATCAACGAAGTCAGAACACCAAGCGAAACCGTCCGCCAACAAATTGCTCGATCATTTCCATCAAGGAAAAAGAAAAGAGCCGCCAGCAGCCCAATCGAAACCAAACACCAAATGGCGAAAGCGTAGTTCTGGTTCGGTGCGAGCTTCATAGTTGATCGACTGATTCTCGCAGTGTTATTGGCCGCCTTTTTTCTTTGAATGTTTTTCGATCTCGCCATTTGGGTGAGCTGTGTATCGAATACCATTTGCCGTAAATGTGAAATCAACTCCCGAGTCGTGAGCGCGTTTCTGTGCATCTCTTACGGAAGACCGAAAGGTATCAAGCAACGAATCAGCTTGTTCATACAGTTTGGCATCCAAGGATTTTTCAATCATCGTCATCTACGATCGAATTGAATAGATTGAATGAGTGTTGAATTCTAATCACGGTCTGTCGTGAAGTTCCGAATGCGACGTTCTCCGGTGATGTATCCGAATTATAGACGAGCATCCAGAAATCGGCCATTATCCGATACGTATTCCAGAAATTGACGATGGCACTCGAAAATCGTCTTCGGATATCAGGTTCGGGAACGTCGTGGCCGCCAAGTAATGCACGTTGCCGCACTCGTTCGACACACGAGTCCTCCGAATCAAGGAAAACGAAAACAATGGAAACCCGGTATCCAGCAGATTTGGCGCCACGAATCATGTTTCGCAGCGATTTGCCTGCAAGAGTAGATTCAATGATCAAAGAATCTCTTTTTTGACAGACTCACGAATTACTGCAATGAATCTTCGCGAAGCCTCGATCTTCGCCAGCACCGGGTCTGCTGGCGAAAGCTCATAAGCGATTTGGTCTGCCCCTACATATCGAATACCAGAAGATCGCGCGTACTCCAACGCGAACGTAGATTTCCCCGAACCGTTCGGGCCACCAACAATAATCAATTCTGGAGCATCCATGCGTTTTCAATTGAAAATCGAGTAATACCTACCGGGCGAGGCATCGAAAAGCCAGAACACTACTTCCGCAAGTCCTTCGTGATCTCTACGAACGCTTCTTTAACCTTCAGGTTTTCGAATGGCTTCAAGTCCGGAACTGACAGATTCGTGATCGCGTCGAAAGCTCGACGACTCGTCGCCAACAGCGAAGCAACATCCTTGCTGAGCGCGACGGTCTTGTAAGTGTTTACGGCCGTTAAAATATTGCGGCGACACTCAAGATTCGCGTTCATCATCTGATGCTTCTGATGAGCCAACCCCGTTTTGTACAGCATCACGGCGTCGTAAGTGATCTGATTGCTTTCGATGTTGTTGTTCAAGATGATCGCATCGCCACCGGCAGCAATCGCTCGCTCCGCTTCGTCGATATTGTCCTGAGCTTTCTGAGCATACGCCTCCAGCTTTGGATAGTACTCATCGTCGACGTTGTCGATGAATTTATTCTGCAAACGATCAACGGTCTTCAGCAGCATCAAATACACGCCGTAATAACGCTTCGCTGCGTCAAGGTCTTCGCCCGTCTTCTCCGTAAGTTCTTCCAACTCGAGCGCAAAGTTCTTTGCGTTGTCGAATATGATCGAAACGCGAATGAATTCGTCGCCCGTGATAGACTCTAGGAGAATGTCGATCTGATCGGGTTCGAGTTCCAATCCGATTTTCTTTAGCTGAGCAACGAGCTTCAATTTCTCGTCCTCGATTTCAGATTCGTGCTGCGTGATTTGCTCTTTGGTGGCTTTGATTTTGTCCTCGTAGCCTTCGCGGGTCACCGTGAGCGGATTGTAAGTCGATTCGGGTGCCGAAATCTTTTTCCGCTGGTAAACGGTTAGCTTCTTTTGGGCTTCGCTGATCTTTTTGCGAAGCTCCGCGACGAGCATTCGCTGATCACTGATGCTCGAAATCCCCAGTGCTTCGGAAGCCGCATCCAGATACGATTCGATTTTCGTTTGCTGTACTTCTTGGGATCGGCTGAGGAAGTCGTAGAAAGCAATGTCTTTGGATTCCTTGAGTCCACCTTTCTTATCGAACATGTCGAGGGCTTCGCTAAGTGAATCGTGAGCCTGTTCGAAAAAGCGACTTGTGTCCCTTCGCTCCTGCTCAAGCATTTCCTCAGTTTGCGCGGCCAATGCCATTGGCAATAAAACCAAAAGACAAGTGACAAACGTGAAAACTGAGATCTGGGATTTCATGAGAACTGGCATTATTCCAACCAAAGATAACCCTCGGACTTCGCTAAATTACAGGATTTAGCAGATTTGGTTAATTCCACATTCGGACTTCTCAGACAAATCTTAGGGGAAGTTTGCCGATCTCGCGTCAATCGACTAAATTTCTTACTTCTGAATCTGATCAAGAACCATATCACGTCAGTCCAACACCGGTTAGCTCATGCGATTTCAATTCGTTTTACTCGTCAGCCTGTTCATGCTCCTAGGCTGCCAAGACCATGGGCCAGTTCGAAAACAGACATCTAAAACATGGGAGCCCGATGCGACCCTATTGTCTCAGTTCCAAAGCCGATCGTCGTATGAAGGCTATTCTATCCAACTGCCGCCGGATTTCAAAAAGTTCGGACCAACATCAAATGTTAAACAACCCGATGGTTTTAAGGGAAAGTCACGCAGCGATGGCACCGCAGCCAGTATCACCATTTCCGTTGATAAAAACCGAGGCGATAAGATCAGTGCTTCCGCCCTTGTCGTAAAGTTCATCAAAGGGATTGAGCGACGACGCTCCAATTTCGTTGAGTCGCCTCCAGAGAAAGGCAGGATTGGATCAACCGATTTTGCTCTGAAGAAGTGGACTGGAAATGAGTCTCGGACCGGTTTGCCAGTGAAAGGTTCGTTGTACTGCGCTGTCGTTGGAGATCAGCTTGTCACGATTGGAGTTCAAGATGTGGCTGATGCAGGTGATGACCAATTCGCGATGGCCATAGCCGCGGCACTCACGTTTGTCCCGGAATAAGATCATCCGACCAAATAAACGCCGCGCAACTTAAAACCTGAGACGAATTTCATTTGCCGGATCGATCTGAAGAAACATTATCCTGCAGCAGTTTCTGCAAGCCGTCCATGTTGTCCCGAAGTGCGGGTTCGGAATCAAGTTCTTCCCGATGATCGATCACGCCGATCGGCCCGTCGTAGCCCGATTCGACGACGACTTTGATCATCTGTTGCTCGTGAGTTCCAGTTCCGATCGTGAGAATTTTGTTCTCCAACGTTTTCTCGTTCACGAATTCTGGCTTCACCATCCCGTTCACGTTCACACATAACAGATAGGGCAACATTGCGTGAAAGCGTGACTTAAAAACGGCGATGTCGCCATGGCCGTGATGGAAGTTATAAACGATCCCAACGTGATCCGAATCTGCTTGCGTCTCTCGAATGTGTTCGACAACGGCAACCATATTCGCGGGTTCGCCCGTCCAGCCGCCATGGTTGTAGAGCACAAACTTCAATCCGAGTTCGCGCGTTTTGTCGACCAGCGGTTTGACGTGCAGGGCAGTCGCAGCAATCTTCTCTTCTTGCGAACCGGTTGGCTTGAATTGCATGTAGTGCCAGATCTGCGGCGTGATACCGTGCTTGCGAATAAGTGGCTCCATAGAATCATGCCAATTGAAAAGTGCAAAGTACTCGATGCCGTGTTTTTTGTAGGCTTCGATTTCGCGTTCGAATTCAGGCAAGTGTCGTTGCCGCCACGCGTAGGCACTTCGCTTCATGCCTAGGTCGATGATCATTTGAGCACGCTGTTCCGGAGATCGCTTTTTCGCATCGAATGCAACGGTGCACCACGGAACGAGATTCTCTGACTGGAAGTTAGAGGGAATGGCAACTTCGGATGGCTCGATAGTGGCATTTGAAATTTCAACCTCGTCACTGGCAAACGTTCGCCCGACGCGATCGGCAATCACCTGCTTGAGCTCCATCGGATCGACTTGGCCTTGTTTTCGGTAAACAACTTTTCCGCCAGGAGCGATCAACATCGTGTAGGGCAGGCCGCCTTCCCATTCAGGATCAAGCGTTTCGAATAATTCGTCCCGATTCCCGGAGTCAAACAAAACGTTGCGACACGAAACGTTCGTTCTTGAAAGCAATCGTTCAGCCGCATCAATCTTTTCCGCGTCGTCGGCACTGACGGTAATCATCTCGAACTTCCTACCGCGATACATTCGATTGATCGTCACGAATTCGGGAAGCTCTTCAATGCAAGGAGCACACCATGTCGCCCACACGTTCACCAAGCGAAGTTTCTTTGTGTCATTCGCCGCGATGGCTTTCAATTCGTTGACATCAACTTGCTTCAAGCTAACAGGTTCTTTGTCCCATTTTCTCAGCGCCTGCAAATTTGAATCGCGTTTCGTAAACCATTTCGTCGAACAACCGAATACTTTGGTCGTCTCAACGGGGACTGGTTTGTTTGCCAACAAAGCGTCGATCGCATTCCTCGCGTCGTGAACTTTCGGATTCCCTTCTTCGGAATCATCGATGCGACCCTTGTAGCGAAGTTTTCGTTCGGCATCGAAAATGAACACATGCGGCGTCGCGAGGACTCCAAACGAAAGCGAAACTTTCTGGTTCTCGCCATCGTAGAGATACGGAAATTTGAAGCCGGCTTCTTTCGCACGAATCTTCATGTCTTCGAGCGTGTCGCCCAGATCAGAATAACCAAGTTCATCAAGTCGAACTGCTTTTGGATCGTTAGGGGAAATTGCAACAACCGCGACGCCTTTGTCTTTGTAATCTGTATAAAGTTTGTTAATTCGCGGTTCGTAAGCTTGAGCCGTCGGACAGTGGTTGCATGTGAACAGCACCATCAGAACTTTCGCGTCCGCGTATTCGCTGAGCGAGTGATTTTTGTCATCGACTCCCGGCAGATCGAATTGCGGAACGGCGTCGCCTATGTTCAGTTTCGTAAAGCCATCCGGATTGGAACCCTTTTGAGCAAGACAATCCGTCGTCATGCCGGTCAGCAGAAAAAGGCAAGCGATAATAAGTCGTTTCATGATTTGATTCTTCATTTTGATTCCGTCCGCCAAAATGCACATTCGAAGCACAATCGCGACGCTGCGATAGCGCCACTCGCATCTGGATTCACATTGTAAACGATTCGACAGCAGGCTCGCACCAAACAACAGCAGCATTTACACTTAGCGGCACACAACTCACAAGAAAATTGAGCAACATCCCCAAGAGTGAGCATCATGAAACGCGTACTTGTTGTAATTTGCGTCGTCGCATTTATCTTCACTTGTTTCCCGGCAATTAGCTTTGGCGACTTCGTGCTGATCGACGATTTTGAATCAGGATCCGGAAGCGTTGTGGTTGGCCCCGAGCAAACTGGCTCCGTTGAACTCGACATCTTTGGAATCGATCCAACGCAAACGATCAATGGAGAACGACGCATCTTTGCCGACGGTCAAGCAACCGAGATCGATTCGCAGCTCAGCGTCACTCTATTTGACCCGGGCAATGGGAACCCATCTTCCAATGACGTCTTCAGCTTCAATTCATTTGGAAGTGTTGGTTATCAATGGGGGCAAAACGACGATCTCAACTTGGCGTTAGATCAACTTGACCTGGTCGTTGCGAGCCTTGTTTCCAACCTTGGAGCCGGTGAAGATTTTGAAACAACGATCCAAATTACGCTTACCTCGGGACGTGGCAGCGCATCGGAGACAACTGAGTCTGTTTCCAAAGCTGAGATCGACACCGACCAATCTAATCTCACCATTTCATGGCTTGCTGACGAGTTCTCAATTGTAGATTTGGCAGATGTCGATCTTATCGAGCTAGGTTTTGAGGGTGATTTCTTCGTCGGCGAGCTTGAATCTTTTTCCGTCAACGCTGTCCCTGAACCTTCGGCTGCGACGTTCTTGATCAGCTGCCTTCTGCTTACATCGCGAAGGCGAAGCAAAACGTAGTCGATGAGTGGTTGTCGCGAATAAAGTCATTCACTGACTTCGTTCTTGAACTCCTGCAACATCTCAAGAGCAGCGATCGGCGTCAGATGATTCGGCTCAAGCGTTCGAATTCGCTCGATTAGCGGATGATCCGCTTGAAAGAGCGTCATCTGAATTCCGCTTTCGGATCGACTGCCACCAGAAGACTTGATGGCTTCGCGATTCTGCTCGACATCGTTATTCGTTTCGAGCCGCTTGAGAATTTGCTCAGCACGGCGATTCACCCAAGTCGGCACACCGGCCAAACGGGAAACGTGAATTCCGTAGCTCTTGTCCGCGCTGCCGGGGACGATCTTGTGAAGAAAGACAATCTTCTCTTCCCACTCGCGAACCGAAACGTTGTAGTTACTCACGCCGCCCAGATCACTCTCAAGTGCCGTGAGCTCGTGGTAGTGAGTCGCGAATAAAGATCGGCATCCAATTTGGTCGTGAAGAAATTCGACAATCGCCCAAGCCAACGAAACGCCATCGTAAGTGCTCGTGCCGCGACCGATCTCGTCGAGGATCACCAAAGATCGACTGGTTGCGGTGTTGAGAATTCGAGCAGTCTCGGTCATCTCGACCATAAACGTACTTTGGCCGCGTGACAATTCATCGTTGGCTCCGACGCGTGCAAAAATCTGATCGACGACTCCGATCTTCGCGGACGTTGCAGGAACGAAGCTTCCGATCTGAGCCATCAACGCGATCAATGCGACTTGGCGAATGTAAGTACTCTTACCCGCCATGTTCGGGCCAGTGATCAAGTGCAAGAATCCGCTCTCTTCGTCGATGTTCGTATCGTTGGGAACGAAAGCACCCAGCGGTTGCATGATGTCGAGCACCGGATGTCGACCTTCGATGATGTTGACTGTTGAATCAGAAACCATCTCCGGTCGGCAGTAGTTTTGTTCGGCCGCCAACTGAGCCAAGCCGCAAAGCGTATCCAGCGTCGCGATGATTGACGCGTTGGACTTTAGGCGAGCGATTTGCGATCGAGCGAATTCTCGCAAGCCGTCGAAGATCTCAAGTTCACAAGTCGCAGCCTGTTCGTCGGCCGTAAGCACTTTCTCTTCGTACTCTTTAAGCTCAGGCGTGATGTAGCGTTCGGCATTTTTGAGCGTCTGCTTGCGAATGAAGAAGTCGGGAACTTTATCCTTGTGCGTGTTGGTGACTTCGAGGTAATAGCCGAAGACTTTAGTGTAGCCGACTTTGAGACTCGGGATGCCCGTCGTGTCGCAGATCGACTGCTGATAGTTCGCGATCCATTGCTTACCGCCTGCAGCGAGCTTGCGAAGGTCGTCAAGTTTCTGGTCGTAGCCATCGTTGATGAAGTTTCCATCACGAACATGCGGAGGGCAGGATTCGATCAACGCTTGATCGAGCTCGCCACGAAGTTCCGCACAGAGATCAAGTTCTGATTCAAGTCCGTTGAGCAGTTTGCTTTTGCGATCAGTGAGTTTGGCTTTGATCGCGGGAACTTTTGCGAGCGTCTGAGCGATGCTCGAAAGGTCACGTGGCGACACACGTCCCGTGGCGACTCTAGCAATCAAACGTTGCAGATCAAATACACCTTTGAGGCTGTCACGGATATGCGATCGCAGCGTTCCATTTTCCACCAACTCTGCAACGGCTTCATGCCGTGCCACGATGTCGTCGATTTCAACCAGAGGCGTCATCAACCACTGACCAAGCAGACGGCTGCCCATTGGCGTTTGGCTACGATCGATCACGCCAAACAAAGAACCATCGCTATTGCCCGTTCGCAATGTTTGATTGATCTCGAGGGAACGCCAAGTCGCCGAGTCAATTTTCACGTAGTCCGAAACATGAAACGGACGAATCGAGTCGACGTGTTCGAGGACGGACTTTTGAGTTTCGCGTAAATATTCGATGACCGCTCCGGCGGCGCAAACGGCTGCTGGACCGAAACTGTCGATCGCGAAACCGTCCAGCGTCGCGACATTGAGTTGCTTGTGCAGTAAATTTTCAGAAGCCTCCTGGCCGAACGCCCAGTCCGGACGAACGGTTCGCGATCCGGGTTGGAAATTTACCAAGGTTTCATCGAGCGATTCGCCGACTTTTTCTGGCAACAGAATCTCGGCTGGATTCAGCCGCTGCAACAAGCCCTCGAGTCCATCTTTGGGGACGACGGTCACAACGAATTGGCCCGTTGAAATGTCTGCCCACGCAACGCCGAATCGGTCCACTGCCTTTTTGTCCACGAACCAAGCAGGGAAGACGGCGGTTAGATAGTTGCTCTGCGACGGGTCCAGCAAATCAGAATCAACGATCGTTCCGGGAGTCACCAGTTGCGTGACCTCACGCTTGACGAGCCCCTTAGCTTTCTTCGGATCTTCGACTTGTTCGCATACTGCGACACGGTGCCCTTTTTTAATCAGTTTGGCCAGGTAGGAGTCGAGCTGATGGTGCGGAAACCCGGCCATGGGAACCGTATTGGCTTTGTCGCGGCTGGTGAGTGTTAGCCCGAGTACTTTTGCGGCCGATTTGGCATCTTCGTGAAAGAGTTCGTAGAAGTCGCCCATCCGAAAGAAGAGCAACGCATCACCACAAGCTTTCTTGGCTTCGTGGTACTGTTTCATCATTGGAGTTGTCATACGCAAAAACTTAACAATCAACTGCGTCCGATTCGAGCCTTAAACGGCGTCTGTAAGGATGAATTGCGTCAAGTTTTGGAAGCATTTGTTTGATTGCATGGTTGTGACATCAAAAATGAGAAATTGAAGTAGAAAACTCTACGGTGTCCGCACAGCCTACGGAATCGATTCCCACAATTGTTAAGGTTTGCGGGATGCCACGTGTCCTACTGCTTTAGCCCGCAAAGACCGCCACGTTTTTGCAATGCGTACGACCATTTTTCGAGAAAGTACGAAATTTGAATTCTTGAGAGTTCGATAGGCTTTGATATACTGATGTGGCTTAGGTTATTCGGCGTTGCAAGACCGCAACGTTCTATCTTGAGGGATCTTCTTTATTCCTACCTGATCCACAACGTGTCCTGAGGAGAGTTATCGTGGAACCCAATAACAATCAAGTCGGCCAGTACCAAAACCCAAATCAAATGGGCGCCCCGATGGGCATTCCTCAAATGATGATGGCGGCAGGCGAGCAAGAGGAAGCTGGATTCGATTTTTGGGGCGTGCTCAATCGCCGCAAATGGCTCGTGTTCCTCGGCTTGGTTTCCGGGCTCGCTCTGGGAACACTCGTTTATGCAAAAAGCGAAACGATTTACGAAAGTGTTGCGGCTGTCAAAATTGAGCCTCGGCTCAAGCCGACGATTCGTAACCGCGGCGCGACGGATTTCACACCAGAAGTCGCTGAAACTGCGCATGACAGGCTCATCGTTCAAAAACTGATGGTTGAAGCATGCCTGAATCGTGAGAACGGAAAGCTGAGGAACCTCAAATCATTTGACGAGCTTCCGAAAGAGGATATCGCCGACGAGGTCATCGACA
>CAZORS010000147.1:0-14167 GCA_964582025.1 uncultured Pirellulaceae bacterium
CTAGAAATAGCGTTAATCAGGGAGGCGTTTGGAGATTCACTTACTCTTCAGTGTCCGTAAATTCAACGTCCTCATATATCTCAGACAATGGCAATTCGCAGTTCACGCTCGACAAAGGCAAAATCGCGTCGATGTGCTTGAAAACGTTGAGCACCCACGAGCCGTCTTCCTGTCGTAGAAACGACTCAACGTAAGGTTCATTCTGATCAACCAAAACGTATTCTTTGAAAGAATTCAAATGCCGATAAAGGTCAAACTTCTTTCCCCGGTCATATCTCTCGGTTGACTTGGAAAGAACTTCAAATAGAACCACCGGATTGGTGATGGCATCCCGGTCTTGTTCATCCAGTTGCAAGTCACCGCAAACGATCGACACATCCGGATACGTCGCCAGCCCGATGTCAGCGATTCGAATTCGCTGATCACTGTTAAACGGACGGCAGTTCGAGCCGCGCAACTTTCCACGCAACCTCGAGAAAACATTCCCGGAAATGGTATTATGCTGTGGCGTTCCGCCCACCATGGCAAACAGTTCACCACGATAGTATTCAGTCTTATAAGTCGCGGTTTGCTCGCGAGACAAATATTGCTCGTAAGTTACGCCAGATTCCGGTATCGCCGACATTGTTTTCTCTCGAGGTTGGCCGTTTGCACTATTGGAATGATAGCCGCCTCACTTTGCAAGACTGCAACTTTCTGTTAACTCACTGCGTTTGTATCGTCGCAGTCGGCTACGACGTGCCGATAATGAGATGTCTCCAGCTAATCCAACTTCGCTACAGAAAAACATGCAACATCAACACGGCCATCGCTTCGAAAACGGAAAAGTTACCTTTCGAGTTTGGGCTCCCAAATGCAAAACGCTTGAACTGGAAACCAAAACGGAACCGGCGTTTCGAACCATGGAACGAGGCGAAGACGGGTGGTTTAGCATCACCGTCGATGATGTTGCTGACCAAGACCTGTATCGATTTCGAATCGATTCAGAAAAGTCACGGCCTGATCCAGCGGCTCACGCGTTCGAGTCATCGGTCCACGGGTGGAATCGAGCCGTTGATCACGATCGTTTCGACTGGCAGTCCGCTGACTGGAAGGGCATCGCCAAACGCGATCTGATTGTCTACGAATTGCATATCGGAACTTTCACCGAACAGGGGACCTTTCGAACCGCGATCGAAAGAATCGACGAATTGGTCGAACTTGGAATAACAGCGATCGAAATCCTCCCGGTGGCTCAATGCCCAGGCCGTTGGAACTGGGGCTACGATGGAGTCGGGATCTTCGCAGCGCAGAACACGTACGGCTCGCCCGACGATTTGAAAACGTTCATTGACGCGTGCCATTCAAAAGGCCTTGCCGTCATCCTAGACGTTGTTTTCAATCACCTCGGGCCAGAGGGAAATTACCTTTCTGAATTCGCGCCCTTCTTTACGAAGAAGCGCAAGACGCCTTGGGGCGACGCGCTGAACTTCGATGGCCAAGATTCCCAACACGTTCGTGAATTCATGTCACAGTGTGCCGTTCACTGGATCAAACACTATCGATTCGACGGTTTGCGAGTCGATGCTGTGCACTTCATGTTCGACGACAGTGAAATGCCAGTTTCACTGGCGGTCACCAAAGCAGTCGATGAATACGCCGCGACAGTCGATCGCGAAGTCCACCTCATTGGCGAGACCAACGTTCGCAACGCGTCGCTGACAAAAGGAACGTCGTCGCACGGAACAGGATTCGACGCCGTCTGGAGTGACGGCATGATGCACTGTGCGTTGTCGATTGGTCAGCCGGGCCTAGATCTTTGCCATCGCGATCATAGCGGAGCAGAAGATCTGCAGATCGCACTACAACAAGGATTCCTCTATGAGAATTTCCCTTACGAGCGACATGATCTCGGTCAGCGTGCTGATCTGGATTCGTTTGTGATCGGATTCCAAAATCACGACACCGTCGGCAATCATCCGCTTGGCCACCGAATTCATCAGCTCGCGTCGCGCGAATTCCAAATGGCGTCAGCAGCGCTGTACCTATTGTATCCCGCGATCCCAATGATCTTCATGGGAGAGGAATTTGCTTGTGATGATCCGTTTCTGTTCTTTGTTGACTTCAAAGATCCATGGGTTCGTGAAGGCGTTGAGAAAGGTCGCGCCTCGGAGTTTCCAGAACTGAACGAGAAACTTGGTGGACTGTCGCCACTGGATCCGAAATCTTTTCAAAAGTCTAAACTTCGCGCGTTCGTTGACGGCGATGTCGAAATGCGAATCTGGTATCGCGATCTGATCAAATTGCGAAAGAAAATGCGAGCCTGTGGGTTGCTGGACCAAGCCAACCTGACTGTCGAAGCAAGAGCCGAGCACGGATTGTTTGTGCTGCGTTATAAGGACGAAACAAACGGAAAGCTGACCGTGGCCGTGAGATTGAGCGAACCTGAGCCAATGAATGATGCACCAATTGAATTCATCGAAAACGGCTCCCTGATCTACGATTCCCAGCAGGAGACCGTGAATCGCGATAAACTCAACTCGAACCACACACGCATTTTTTTAAATCAACGTTAGTGGTATTCCGGCATGCTTGAATTCGAGCATACAGTGGCTATATTCCGAACTGATTCTCACTTCCAGTTTCTGCTTCGAGTCCACCATGTCGCCACTCCTACGCTTGCTGTCTTCTGGTTCAAAACATAAGAGTACGAGCAATCTCGATACTCTCAGCGCCGAAATCTTGGAAGATCGACAGATGCTGTCGTCCGTGCAGATTATTGCTGCCGGCGTCGAGAACACCGAAACGATGCAACTGCAAATCGACAACAACGTCGTGCAGACATGGAACAATGTTGGAGGCGATGCTTTCGCTGGTCAGTTTGTCACTTTCAACCACACGACGCCAAACGACATAACAGCTGATCAGGTTCGCATCAATTTCACAAACGATACTTTCGATCCTGCGAATGGGATCGACAGCAACCTGCGCGTCGATGCAATTATCATCGATGGTGTAAGATTCGAAACGGAAGACCCAAGCGTTTTTTCCACGGGCACATGGCTTCCTTCTGATGGAGTTCGACCGGGTAACCGCCAAAGCGAGTTCCTTCACGCCAACGGTTATTTTCAGTTCGCCGGTGGCGGCGGTCAGGACACTCAGATTACCGTCAACGCGCGAGGAACAACCGGCGATGAAGCATTTGCACTACAGATCGACGGCACAACGGTGCAGACATTCGATGACTTGACTACGAATTTTCGGTCATACGTTTTCAATGCGGACGGCCAAGTTACCGCGGACCAAATTCGAGTCGTGTTCTTGAATGACTTATTTGATTCTGCCAACGGCATCGACCGGAATCTGGTTGTTGACGACATTGTTGTTGGCAATACTCAATACGAAACCGAAGCACCCGAAGTTTTCTCAACCGGGACTTGGCTGAACGCTGACGGCATCGTGCCCGGATTTGGACGCGGCGATACGCTGCACGCTAATGGCTACTTCCAATTTGCAGCGGACACAACTCCAATCGATGGAGGAAACTTTTCACTTGCCAGCAGTCAATACACGGTCAGTGAAGGCGACGAGCAAGTCCAAGTCACAGTCGTTCGAACAGGTGGCTCCGACGGAACGGTTAGTTTGAGCTATTTGACGGGCAATGCGACCGCAACCGCCGGCCAAGATTATTCAGCGCGAAGCGGAGTCGTTACTTTTCAGGATGGCGAAACCGAGAAATCAATTTCGATTCCGATCATTGACGACAGCTCCATCGAAAACGACGAACAGTTCAGTTTCGCGATCGACAATCTGGTTGGCAACGGCACTCTGCTGGCTCCTCGAACCGCGCTGATCACGATTGATGACAACGATTCGATTCAAGGCACCGGCGACGGTCTGCGAGCGGAGTACTTCAACAATCAAAACTTGACCGATCGCGTTTTTACACGTGTCGACCCAACAATTAACTCGAACTGGGGTCTTGGGACGCCAAACAGCCAAATTGATGCCGATACGTTCTCAGTTCGCTGGACGGGCGAAATCGAAGCACGTTACAGCGAGACCTACACATTCAACACGCGGAGCGACGATGGTGTGCGACTCTATGTTGATGGGCAACTGTTGATCGACCAGTGGAACGACCACGCGGCAACGAATCATACTGGTTCGATTTTCCTTCAAGCAGGCATTCGATACGACATTCGTGTTGAGTACTATGAAAACCGGTTGGATGCCGAAATGCGACTGCGTTGGTCAAGCGCCAGCCAAGGTTTCGAAGTCGTTCCGACTAGCCAACTTTATTCCGCCGACGCACCTCCAAATCCTGGCGAAGATCTAACCAATGAAACAATCGTCAGCGGACTCAACCAACCGACTTCGATCGCGTTCTCGCCCGATGGCCGGAACATGTATGTTTCGGAAAAGAGCGGCGTCATTCGCTTGGTTCGTGACGGACAATTAGCCTCTACTCCGTTCATCGACATCTCGGATCAAGTCAACGGAATACGAGACCGTGGTCTCTTGGACATCGCTGTTCATCCTGACTTCGAGAACAACCCCTACGTCTACTTGCTGTTCACGTACGATCCACCAGAAGTCTTTAACAACGTTGGCAACTCGCTGGCAGGACCTGACGGAATCGGCAACCGGGCAGGGCGACTGATTCGAGTCACAGCCGACGCTTCGAATCAATATCGGACGGTCGTCGAAGGCAGCGAAGTTGTGCTACTCGGGTCGGCCAGCACGTGGAACAACTTCAATGCGTTCGTCAATAGCACAGACGATTTCGACGAGCCTCCTGCGGGAATTCGTTCCAATGGGAGCAACATCCGTGACTTCATCGCCAGCGACAGCGAGTCCCACACTGTTGGCGCGTTGGCGTTCGGTAACGATGGAAACCTGTTTGTTTCAATCGGCGACGGAACATCTTACAACCGAGTCGACCCGCGAACGGTGCGTGTGCAAGACATCGACAACCTTTCTGGAAAAGTACTACGTATCGATCCGATCACTGGCCAAGGCGTTGCGGACAATCCATTTTACAACGGCGACTCCGGCGCGAACCGATCGAAGGTTTATCACTATGGCCTGCGAAATCCTTTCCGCATGACGGTTGATCCGGCAACGGGACAGCTCTACATCGGTGACGTTGGATGGACTCAGTGGGAAGAAGTCAACTCGGGACCTGCCGGATCGAATTTTGGCTGGCCCTACTTCGAAGGCGGTAACGGCAATTCCCTGCGAACCGATCGCTACGACGACCTTCCTGAAGCTCAAGCGTTCTACAACAGTGGGCAGACGGTCACTGCACCGACATTTGCGCTCAATCATGGAACCGATGGAATCAATGCGATCGTGCTGGGATCGGTCTATCGTGGCACAACGTATCCTGCAGAGTATCAAGGATCCATCTTCGTGAACGATTTGGGACAAGGAATCGTTCGAGCGGTGCAACTCGATGGCAACGGTAACGCAACAACCGTGCAAACGTTCACGACTGGTGCTAGGATCGTCGTAAACATGGTGCAAGGACCTGACGGCAACATGCACTATGTGGATTTGGATGACGGAACGGTTGGACGTTGGGTGTTTAACTAACGTGGGGCAGGTTTTCAACCTGCCAATCAGTTAGATGGCAGGTTAAAAACCCGCCCACGCTTCATTCAGTTTTCAGTTGAAAACACGCGACCTTGTTCTTGCCGCGGACGATCAGCTTTCCGTTAACGACGATCGGTGCCGACCAACAGGGCGAACGAAACTTCACGTCACCGCCGTAAGTCGAGACTCGTTCAAATTTTTCTGGATTCGCACGCGCCAAGAACAGCTCACCTTTCTCGGTCATGACGATCAAATTACCGTCGCAAAACGTCACTGAAGACCGGCCCAATCCCGGCACCGACCAGCGGACTTTTCCCGTTGCAAACTCAACGCAATTGAGAGTCGCGTTTGCGAGTCGCTCACCATCACAGCCGTACAGAAAACCGTCGTACAATACTGGCGTATTCCAATGAGGAGCCATCGCCTTGTCTCGTTTGCTGTCATCGGTCCAAACGACATTCGTTTTCCATTGATCGTCGACTTCAATCAATACGCCACCTTTCTGGTACGTCTCGCCGATGAAGATTCTGTTCCCTAACACGACAGGCGTGCTGGCGTTAACGCTTTCCAACTTTCGTGCTCGCCACTTGAACGAAAACAGCAACTCGCCATCGGCAGGACGAAACCCCAGTAAACTCTCTCGCATCCACGCAAGCGCCACCTGCTGACCGTGAAGTTCGACAATCCGCAGCGAAGTGTAGCTGGCCAGATCATTGCCCATTCGATAAACCTCCTTACCCGTCTTGCGATTCAACGCGACCACCGCCGACCCATTTGGCTTGACCAAATCCAATTTTCCTGGCGCGACTTGTTTCGATTCCTCCGGGCTGCCACCAACCATCACCAACAAACGATCATCATGGACAATCGGACTGCTGGAAACGCCAAAGAAATTTTGAATTACTCCGAACCTTTCGATCGTATTGAGCTCCCATATCAAAATTCCAGATTTCGCATCCAGACACCACAGCATCCCTTCGACGCCATAGACGTAAACGCGGCCTTCATGAATCAACGGGCTTGTCCGAGGCCCGGAGTCGTAGCCGTAGAGATCTTTGTAAGATGATGGAGCCGTAAATGTCCAATCGATATTCGCAGTGCCCAGATCAACACATCGCAGGCGAGCAAGATTTCCTTTGTCGCCAACGGTGACATCGAAGTGAAAATATTTCCCGTCGGCAACCGAACCGATGGCGTATCCTTCACCCACAGGCAGCGTCCAATTCAGCTTGAGATTGTCGCCTGACCAGTCCGTTAAGATTCCGGTTTCCGGTGAGATTCCGTTTCTCTGCGGCCCCAAAAATTGAGCCCAATTTGAATCAGCGGCTTGTCCAAACGCGGACGTCGCCAACAATGACATCGTCAGCAGTGCAACCGAAGCGACGCTGAAGTCAAAAAGAACTTTGAGTTTCGACATGTTAAAAATCTCTTCCGGAATTCAGATTCCATTAACCGAGTTCAAGTTTAGCTATGCGCGTTCCCCAGGACCGGGCGGGCAAAACGTAAACAAGGTGAACACGAAAGTCACTTTGAAGTGGGACGTACATAATACCACTCACCTGCCCGAGGCAGTGAAGTTGCGACTGACGACGAAATTCGCGCGTCGGATCTCTAAGGCTGGCGATTTAATCGTTACCAGCCACCGTTTTCGCGACCAGGGACGAAACGTCGCCGATTGTCTTTCGAAATTACGCGAGATGGTCGAATCGGTGCGGAAGGCGCCGACCGTTCGAAAAAAGACGAAACCAACCAAAGGTTCCAAGCTTCGCAGGCTTGACGCGAAGAAGAAAAAGTCCTCCGTAAAAAAGGGGCGACGGCCGCCAAAAATGGACGATTGACACCCAAAGCGGCATTCTGGCTATCGCCAAATGTCGCTTTCGTCGCACGGGAGGCAAAAATCCGCTTAAACACTAAAATACTGCGACGGTAATGACGATTTATTTAACAGGCGTGCGTAGAAGACAATCAAACCAAGCTCGGACGACATACGTATCAAGTACAGAAACGTTCCGCAACTCAATTGGCACCCAACCATGGACAAAGAACACAACATTGACGAACTGCTGAAGCAGTGGCCATTCGATCCGTTCGCGATCAATGTCCGGTTACTCGAATCGCGACAGCGTGTGATTCTACAGATGCGAGTCGACATGGGAGTCCTGCAACTGGAAACAGAAGGTCGTCCAGATGGCATGACCCCACACGGCGCTGCCACGTATTTCGATTTCTTGAAAGCAAAGTCAATCGAAACGGATGAGTTTTCTCTCGACGAACAAAACTGCCTGGAGATCGATCGCGAGTTTGTTCAATACTACCATCGCCGCGTTTGTTGGTTGCAATTGAAGAAGTTTAGCAACGCCGTCGCCGACGCAGATCACACGCTGGGCTTGATGGATTTTTGCAAACGGTTTTCCCCAGATGAGGAATGGACCAACAACCACGAACAGTATCGACCATTCGTGATTTACCATCGCACTCAAGCCGCCGCGTTGGCTTATTTGGAAGGTGACGGCGAAGTCGATACCGAACGAGCGATTCAGGAAGCCAACGACGGACTTGAACGTTTGCGAAAACTTTTCATCGAGTACGACGCTGAAGAGCAATTTGAACAGGACGACTTAGTATTGCGCCTAATCGAGTTCCGTGAAGGAGTTCGGGAGCGATACGAAGTCGGCATGACGATCCAAGAACAGTTGGACAAAGCCATCGAAGACGAGGACTACGAGAAAGCGGCTGAACTGAGAGATCAATTGGAATCTCGCGACTAATCGCTGCTGATTATTTGAATTGCCCTGACGCCCGCAATTCCGCGGCCAACTTTTTGAATTCAGTTTTCAGATTTTCAGGGAGCTCACGCCAATCGACATCGTGGATGGCGCCGTGAATCGCGTAAAGATAGAGGGCATTGCAACATTTTGCGCTTCGGCCAATCTTCTTGCGACCGAGGAGCATCTGGATGAAAGTTTCTTCGGCCCCCAGATCGATGATTTGCTGAGCCGTCGTGATCCCAATGGCTGCCAGATCCTTCTCAACCGCAGGGCCAAGGTTTCGCATTTCAGAAACTGCACGATCGTCCGCCATCACTTACTCCATAATCATCTCGTCACCCATCGCGGGAATGATAACCGATTGCATCTTTCGTTTGGCCAGCAGTGACTTAAATTCCGTTGCGGGTTCAATTTCGCAATGGACCAACGCGATTTTTTTAACGTCGCCTTTGTCGCAAGTTTCTTTCGCCCATTCGAGTAACTCTTCTTGGTCGGCGTGGCCGCTACTACCTTCGAGTTTCGCCACCTTGCAATTCACTTCGTACTCTTCACCGTAGATTTTCACGACGTCCAAAGACTGGTCCAACAAAATCCGGCCAAGCGTATGTGGAGCTTGATAGCCGGCGAAGAGAATTGTGGTGTTTGGCTTTTCAATATTGTTCTTCAAGTGATGAAGAATACGACCGGCTTCACACATCCCGGAAGCACTGATGATGATCGCAGGCTCTTTCAAATGGTTCAGAGCTTTGGAAAGCTCCACACTGCGAACGTAAGTCAGACCGCGAAACATCAGCGGGTCTTGGTCTTCTTCCTCGAGAATCGCGTTGACCATTTCGTCATCAAAGCATTCAACGTGTGAGCGGAACACATCGGTTGCGTTGACAGCAAGTGGACTGTCGACAAAAACTTTCATTTTTGGAAGTTCGCCGTTTTCGGCCAGCAGATTCAGACGATAGACGATCTCTTGCGTCCGCCCGACTGAAAAAGCAGGAATAATCAGTTTGCCGCCAGTATCGTAGGTTTCCTGAGCCGCCTTTTTCAGGACTTTGGTGGCGTCGGCTTTTTTCTCGTGATTTCGATTTCCGTAAGTGGACTCCATGATGATGTAATCCGCCCCGGCGACCGTCTGCGGATCGCGCAAGATCGGAACTTTGGCTCGACCGATATCGCCGCTGAAGACAAGCTTCGTCGGTTCGTCCTCGGGCTTGTCTCGCAAATCGAGCTCAATCGTTGCCGCACCCAACATGTGGCCAGCAAAGTGGAACTCGCACTCAACGCCTTCGACCGGCGAAAAACGTTGCTCGTATTCGATCGTACGATATTGCTTCAGCGTTTGCGTCGCGTCCTTTTGATCGTACAAGGCTTCGAACGGCCTTTGCTTCTTCCGCCTACGCTTTTTGTTGACGTACTTGACGTCATACTTCTGAATCTTGGCACTGTCGAGCAGCATGAAAGCGGCAAGGTCTCGCGACGCCGAAGTCGCGTAGATCGGCCCGCGAAATCCACCTCGCACCAGCGACGGCAAGTTGCCGCTGTGGTCGATGTGAGCGTGCGAAAGAATGACGGCGTGAACCGTTTTAGGATCGAAGGGAAGCTTGCGGTTTTTCTCGAACGCGACTTTTCGCTTTCCTTGGTACATGCCGCAGTCGAGCAAAATTCGTTTGCCCGCGACGTGCACCATGTGCATCGAGCCCGTTACCGTTTGGGCAGCACCCCAGAATTGAACTTTCATTGGTTCTTTCTAATTGACTCTGAGAGCCTTTTCATTGTTGCAGGCATCGAAAATCACCCTCTCTATGGGAGGGTCAGACGCGAGGAACGAGTGGCTGGGGAGGGTGTAGCTGCTTGTGCTTTCTGTTGGCGAAGCTTGAACATCGGCGCCCTCCCCGTCGCTTAGGCTCCGACCCTCCCAGAGGGAGGGTGATGTTGGAGTATTACTACGACTTCACACGCTCAACATAATCGCCAGTTCGCGAATCGATGCGAATCACATCGCCCATGTTGATGAAGATTGGAGTTTGAAATTCACCACCGGTTTCGACTTTAACGGGCTTGCGCACATTCGTTGAAGTATCACCTTTGGCACCCGGCTCACAGTATTCAACTTTTAGTTCAACGAAGTTCGGCGGCGCCATCAGAATTGGATTGCCATCAAAGAAAGTCATCTGACAGACCATCTCATCCTTCAAATACTTCCAATCGTCGCCAATTTGATCGGCGGACATTTCGTATTGCTCAAACGTCTCGTCGTCCATGAAGACAAAAGTGTCGCCGCTTTTGTAGAGAAACTTCACGTTCGTTTCGTGGATCTCTGCTTCCTCGAGCGTATCGTTACCTTTCAAGGTTCGGTCAAGCGTCGTGCCACGAAACAGATTCTTCAGCTTGCAAATGTAGAGCGCACTGCCTTTTCCGGGCTTCTTGAACTCCATGCTGGTCATGACGTATGGCTCGCCGTTGATCTGAACTTTGAGTCCCTTTTTAAAATCGCTTGCTTTGTACGCCACGGTCGGTCTCACTCTGGGTCTGATGGATTGATTTGGTATAACTTGCGATTCGGTTTCATAGCTCAAACAGCGATCGCATCGAAGTGGAAATTCTAACGTCTCCTGACCAATCTGTAACCGCCAGCTTGAGTTGGCAACAGCACATGAAACGGGCAGTCCGCTGCGTGGACAAACTGCTGGCCTTGGTCGGATTGGAGCCACCGACAGCGGGATTACCGATGGAAGCCACTGACTTTCCCGTGTTCGTACCGCTGCCGTACCTCGAACGAATTGAAAAAGGAAACGAGGCCGATCCGCTGCTCCGGCAAGTGTTACCTGTCCCCGACGAGGCCCATTCGCCCTCCCATTTTTTGACTGATCCGCTGGGCGAACAAGCCGCGACGCTTACCGAAGGACTGATTCAGAAATATCAGAAACGAGTCCTCGTGATCGCAAGTGGAGCTTGTGCGATCAATTGTCGATACTGCTTCCGTCGTCACTTTCCGTATGAAACGGCGGCCATTGGAGACCGTCGCTGGACTGAAACGCTCGACTCCATCTCAGCAGATGCGTCTATCAATGAGATCATTCTCAGCGGCGGAGATCCGCTAACCGTCGCCGATGCAAAACTGGAAGAAGTGTTCGAACGAATTGCGAAGATCGACCACGTGAAGCGAATCCGAATTCACACCCGTTTGCCGATCGTCATTCCTCAACGAGTCACCGATGGATTGCTGGAGATGTTCTGGCGATTTCGTAAATCCAGAGTCGGAAGACAAGTCGTCGTCGTAGTCCATTCAAATCATGCGAACGAACTCGACAATGCCGTTTGCGATTCACTGAGATTGCTTGGCGAATCTGCGACGCAAGTTCTTAACCAATCCGTTTTGCTTGCCGGCGTGAACGATGATGCTGATGTCCTTGTGTCGCTAAGCGAAAATTTGCTTTCGGCGAACGTGATGCCATACTATTTACACCAACTGGATCCGATCAAGGGAACCTCTCATTTCGAAGTCCCCGTCGAACGAGGCCTCGAACTGATTCGCTCGATCCGGGCTCGATTGCCGGGCTATGCAGTGCCTCGATACGTCCAGGAACTTGCTGGCGAATCGAGCAAGACGGTTTTGGCCTGATTCCAGAACTGGCTGATAAAACGTATACTGAGTCCTTCTTCGAAAATTCGCTCGCTCAATTCAAACGACCATGGACACTCCCCAAACACATCGCATTCTAATCGCCGACGACAACCAAGCGAACTGTGAATTGCTCGAAGCGTATCTCGCGAACATGGAATGCGAAACTGAAATCGCGGTCGATGGACAAGAAGCTTACGACAAAGCTGTTTCATTTAAGCCTGACTTAATTTTGCTGGACGTGATGATGCCGAAGCTTTCAGGTTTCGAAGTCTGCCAGAAAATCAAATCAGATGAAGCCCTTTCCGGGATTATGGTCTTGATGGTGACTGCGTTGAACGAGCTCGGCGATATCGAACGAGCTGTCGATGCGGGCACGAATGACTTTCTTTCGAAACCAGTGAATCGGATCGAGTTTTTGAAACGAGTCGAGAACCTTTTGAAGCTCAAAGGTGTCACCGACGAAAACGAACGACTTCGGCAGTACATCCAGCAAATGGAAGAGTAGCAGAGAACAAGTGTCCGAAGCCAACAAATCGTTCACAAATGACCTACCTCTGGACACGTTCAATTCAGCTCATTTTTCGTTCCTCAACTGTGCCGGCTGCTATTCGGATAAAGACCTGCTTGCCAAACTCGGCGTTCCTGCCATTCGCCATTTGTCTTCGTGGCACGGAAGCGACGAAATCGAAGGCGGTTCGCTTTCTGTCGATCTGGGGCACGCGGCATACATCACCGATGATGGCAAATGGGCGCATGTTATCGACAACATGTACTTCGACATGTTCCACCACCGAGCGTTGAAGCGAAACCTGAAAAAGTTTTCTAAGGAGTTTGAAGTCTATCATTGCTGGGCCGGAGACACTGACGATTCATTCGAGATAACGCATTGGCAGGGAGGAAGAAAGGTAAGACATCTTGCTGGCGACATCCGGCAAATGAGCTTTGGAAAGGACATCGGTATCCCGTTTGAATGCGAGGCATTGTTTACCACCAAAGAATCTCGCAAGCTCGATTGGCAAGCGCGGTCACTGATGCTGTCGGTGGCACGAGAACTTGGAATCAACATCAATCACAGACAAGCAAAATTTCGCGCCTATGAAATTGAAGCAGGTTGGAAGGGTTGAAACTGTCGATCAGACGCGCGACACAGAACCTACTTCGGTCTGTCCTGCGGACCTAGTTAATTTCGGTTTGATCCTAGATCAAAAACTGTTTCTCGTTATCAGTGAGATAATTCCGACGACGAACGTAATCGTGCAATAAATGACCCCCCGGGTAACTGATTCTGACGAAGCGCTCATGCCTCGCCACTTTCGACTAGGGCCCATCAAAATGTCGTTCATCAGAGTAACGCCAAGCATCATTAACGCGAACGCAGAAGCAAAAACAAACGGAACGAGCGCGATCTTCGGCAAGGCGAACAGAATCGCGATGAAACTCGTCAGGAACATGATGTCCCAGACGCTAAATCGGAAACTCAACCAACCGGGTTTTTTGTCGTTTCCAAATTCATCCCGTTTACCACTCACCGTTTCGCCACGATGCTTTGGAACAGGATCGGACCTTTCTTCGCAAAACGAAAATACTCGGTGTGCTCATGCGTTAAACCTGCGTCCCCAAAAAACGCAGGGTAGTCATAGTTTTCGTGCAATGGAACCAAACCCATCAGCCAAAACGAACACATCGCCATCTTCAGATAGAAAATATTGAAAGCCTGTGCTAACAGATTGCCGCGAGAGCGTGATACGTCAGCGATCAAATACTTGCCGCCGTCGCGAACAAACGTTGCAGTGTGCCGCATCATTTTCGCCATGTCATCGCGGCGAAAAACGTTCAGGAAATAGTTCGCTGCCACGACGTCGTAATGCCCAATGCGATCGTGGTCGTAGGCGTTAACGCAAATCAGTTCGGCAGTAACGTTGTCTTTGTCGAGCGCTTTCTGCACTTGATCGAGCATTCCTTGAGAGATATCGATGCACGTCACCTTCGCACCGTGCCGCGCTGCCATGACGGCATCTTCACCGGCACCGGCCCCCAAATACAAAACGGTTTGTCCCGGCTCGATATGTTTCAGCTGATATCGCTTGCTGGCTCGAATCTGATTCGTCGAATAGATTTTGGCACTTTTTTCGTAGAACCATGCAGCTCGATCGTAATTGCGACCAAGTGCTTTGTCCTTTTCGGATATCTTCGGTTGGCTCAC
>CAZORS010000148.1:0-14139 GCA_964582025.1 uncultured Pirellulaceae bacterium
GCACTCTTTAAAGATATCTCCTCGTTTCGGGAGGGTCAACGGCAGAATATCCCCCAAAATCCAGAATCGGTCAATTGAACAGCACGAAGCATCGCTGACCTTGCGTCAGACATTGAAATAGAGATTTCGGTACCAAATGAGAGCTATTCTCGACCGTCGTCAATTTTCTCGTTGTCCGATTCTCCAGCGAGCAATCGATCGTATTCTGAACTGTCGACTTCCTGCATTGAGCCATTACAAAAGCCAATCTGCCTCATCCCATCAACACCAGTCGTTTCAAATACGACTGGCAGCGATGGACCACGAATGACTGTGTCGACACCGTATCGAATAACGAATGGCTCTCCATCGCGCTCGCTCGTGAAAAGCTCATCCATTTTCGTCGCGTCAATGTCTGCAAGTTTCAATCGTTTGGGGTCTTGGTCCTCAATGAACGCGCGCAAGGCCGCTTCGTCCATGGGGCCCTTAAAGCTGTTCTTCATATGATAGAACGAGTACATCGTTGCGAGCCGCTTGACATTCGAATCATTCGCGTCGGCAATCATCGAGTTGGCATCGCTGCCACCACATCCGGTCAACGAGATAGACAACAAGAACGTGAACAGCAGCATGATCGAAGTAGTGAAATCCAAACGCATGTTAAACCTTCAAGAGCGCAGTAAAACCTGCCGACCGAATGGACGGCAGGTTAAATGAGCGAACATCAAACAGTGACTACAGGTCGGTGGCATCGACGACAAATCCGTCAGCTCGACGACCAACACGAATCAAGCTCGTAAGATCTGCATCGAGGCTTATGGAGTGCGTTGAGCCATCGCCAAAAACGGCCGTCATCGTTCCCGGGTGAGGTGACCCAAAACCGAGTTCACGTGTACGACCGTCTGAGAAACTGTCGACCCAGCTTTCTGGGCGAACGGCGTTGTCTGCTAAGGGACCAATGGACTCAGAACCGAACCATGCACTTGAGCTTCCGATGGAGATCATTCGCAAAGTGGTGTAATCAGCGTTATGGAAATATCCAGTATCCCACCAGTCCTTGTACTGGTTGTCGCGTGAGAAGCTGTAGTTTCTTGCGTTGACCGCTTTCTCCATAAACAAGAACGTGTTCGACGAACCGTCAGCGATCTGGCCAAAACCGATCTTAGAATAACGCTTCGCAACTCCCGAAGCAGTATTCCCATGAGCGCCTTTGGCGATAATGCCTGTGAACACAGTTGTTGATTCGGTTGGATTTGGATCCGAAGTACTTGAGAAGGTCAATCCATATCCAGGGATATCCCCGGTCTCATCAGCGTAGGGACCAGCCACACCGGCGTAATCACCAAGCTTGACTTGAAACAAGCCGAACGTCGCAAATCGCTCCCCCCTCGAAGGACAGTTGAACCCGGGAACCGAATTTTCAACCATCGCTGGTGTGCCACCCCACCAGCCGTTTGGCGTTCGAAGCTTCTCAAGGTTAGCCTGCTCCATGAACGGAAGAATCTGAAACATCCAGCCCGCATTTTGAAAATCAAAGGCTGGCTCGTTGTATTGATCTGGGTCGTGGTAGGAATCTGAACAATCGCCTGCCGTCGGAAAATTCATATACGCCGATTCAAAGTTCAATGACGCAAGTGCCAACTGGCGAACATTGTTCATACATTGAGTACGACGGGCTGCCTCTCTAACCTGCTGAACAGCGGGCAACAGCATTCCAATCAAGATTCCGATGATCGCAATGACGACCAGAAGTTCAACGAGCGTGAAACCACGCTGCTTCTCTACCGAACGGTTCATTTGGACTCCAATTTGATAATGGTTTTTACAATGAAAATCTGAAATACATTAGCATCGACAACGGCTACGATCCATATCTAAAGTGTGATATGCCACCTCTACGAGCTTAGAAAAACAAAGATTCCTTCACTATCTGAGTGCAATCTTCGTTCATTTTGGATGAATCGCCACTTATACTGACCGGCGATTTCGCCTTCGATTTGAGAGTGGACACTTCATCCACATCGGGCGAATCTAAAACCACCCTTTTTGAAGCAGAGGATCATCATGAAACTACGTCTTGCGGCGATAACAGCATTTGCGATCGCCATCTCCACTTCTACATCAGTTTTCGCCGACGGAGTTGTCGACGGAATCATCGGCGGATCTTATGGCGCGGCTGTGTCCGTGCAGACAACGCAAACAGGATTCGGTGATGAAGATGGAATAGACGATGCCAATGGCGGTGAGCTCGACGCAGCTTACTTGTCGGTCATTGGAGATCGCCTCTTTATCGGAATCACCGGAAACCTTGAAACAGATAGCTTCAACAAGCTGAGCCTGTTCATCGATTCACGCGCCGGGGGAGAGAACACTCTCTCTGCTGATCCCAACTACGATTTCGGTGACGTTAGTAGCAACCTTGGGCTCGTCTCATTCGCGTCTGGCTTTGAAGCCGACTTTCATCTGTTCGGCAGAGCTGGCGGTGGAAACTTCGAAGTTGATTTCGTTGACCGCCTCAACGGGAACAGCGGAAGCGTTCTAGCCTCAACGGGCACTGCTGCACTGAGTGGAGATTTTGGAACCGCTATCGGATCAACCGGCGCTGGCACGGCGAATGGCAGCGGAGTCACTGGTTTGGCAGCCAATTCCCCAATCGATTTCGCATTGAACAACAGCAACACTGCTGGTGTCATTGGCGGAAGCGGGGCGGCTGATACTGCTGCAGCTCTTGCCGTTACAACAGGCGCTGAATTTTCGATCGCGTTGTCCGACCTTGGCGTGGGTGCTGGCGACACGATTGACATCATCGCTACGTATAGCAACGGCGACTACAACTTTTTCTCAAACCAGTTCCTTGGAGGACTGGCAACCCCGCGTGATAACCTCGGTGCAGATGGAGATGGCAACTTCGAAGCCGACGCCAGTGCGATTGCTCTTGATTTGAGCGAACTGACTCCGTTCAGCATTACGGTCGCTGTGCCTGAACCAACCTCTTTGATGGTTCTTGGCCTAGGCGGCTTGCTTTTGGCTCAACGTCGCAAGCGATAGGTCGCTTCGACTAACAGTCCCGGTTCAAAGCCTGCTCGAAACGCCTCGGGCAGGCTTTTTTCATGCACTAACTTTGCGACAATCGAGCCGCCTTAAGCGTATTGTCCAGCAAAATCGTGACGGTCATTGGACCAACACCTCCAGGAACTGGAGTGATTCGCGAGGCAGCCTCGGCAACGGACCCGAAGTCCACGTCGCCCACCAGCCCGTCATCTGTCCGATTAATTCCGACGTCGATCACGACGGCTCCCGGTTTGACATGTTCGGCAGTGATGAAGTTTGCCTTGCCGATCGCCGCGATCAGAATGTCAGCCATTTGAGTATGGGCAACCAAATCTTGCGTGCGACTATGGCAAAGTGAAACCGTTGCGTTGGCATACTTTGACCCCAATTCAGAATCTCGCTGAGCCAACATCAACGCCATCGGTTTGCCAACAATGTCGCTACGTCCAACGATGCAAACGTTCTTTCCAGAAGTTTCAATTTCCGACTGAGCCAACAGATGCACAATTCCAAATGGAGTGCACGGCAAAAATCGCGGCCGACCCTGCGATAGCAAGCCAACGTTCTCAGGATGGAAGGCATCGACGTCCTTAATTGGACTGACCGTATCGAGCACCTGAAGCGCATCGACTTGATCGGGCAACGGCAACTGCACGAGAATGCCATGAACGGATATGTCGTCATTAAGATTCTGCACCAACGCAACCACTTCTTCGGTTGTTGACTCGCCAGGCAATCGAATCAACTCACTGTCGATATTGGCTCGAGCACATGCACGTTCTTTGTTGCGAACGTAAACTTGGCTGGCTGGATCTTCACCGACAAGCACAGCAGCCAGCTTTGGTTTGACGCCAGTTTCAGCGTGGAACTTCGCGGCGGCGACACCGATGTCGACTTGAATCTTTTTGGAGATCGCTTTGCCGTCAATCGTTTGAGCGGTCATATCTTTTGAAGGTCTTGGTTGAGTTTCGTTGTTGAAGTGCCCTGATCGCGATGGCTACTTTGGTCGACCAGTTCCAAACAGAGACTCGAAATTTCGTTCACCGATAGGCTGTTTCATTTCTGGTCCCGGCTCGGGCGGTCCCATCACTCGATCAACAATCGATTCGGCACCCATCGCCACCGGTCTCGCTTGGACTTCCGTCTCTGCGGTCACATTGTCGCCATCGTCGGACAAACCATCAACCGGTGTTGCCTTTTCGATCGGTTCATCAGGCTTAGACATATCCGAAGGATCAACTTCGCTTTCGATCAGAGTTTTCAACTTCGTCATTTCCGCAGCCATTTTCGTTTCGGATCGATCTTCTTCGAACGGGAAAAGAAGCCGATCCAATCCACCAGCACTACGCGTTAAACGATACTGGAGGTTCGTTCCACCAATGTCATTTTCCTCGAGCTGAAACACGAACGTCTGAGTCAATCCGCCCTTACGAGACTGAATCGAAATCGCTTCGCCGACCTGGAATCGCATCACCGAGTCTTCCCAAACGGCTTCCCCTTTTTCAGTACGAACAACACGATCCTGAGAAAAGCCTCCATCTTCGTCTTCGCTAAACGTTCCAACGGAAACAATGTCGCTACCCCATTGTTTAATCTTCTCTCCATCGGACAGATACCGAAACACGCTGCCTGGACTGGCGTCGACCGTGATGCTGGTCGAGTGCTTGACTGACTCACCGCCCATAATCCAAGCTCCGATGACGGCAAACACCGCGAGCGCGAACATGAACACGAAAAATTTGACAATAAAAGGCATAGTGCAGCCCCCGAAAAACTCGGCAACATTCAATTGGAAAACGCCTGCAATGTACCACGGCAATCCCCTGCAAGCATCATTCAGAACTGAATAAGCTTCCACGGAAAACTTGGTTGGCCGGACAATCGACAGATCTTACCAATGCATGTAGAAAATGCTGTCCTAATCACCGAAACCGGCATGTGAAACTGTGACTGAATCAAAAAGTAATCCCCTCGCGAATTTCGAACATCCGCAGATTCAGCAACTGCGTTCTGAGATCATCAGCGAGATGGACCATCGCATCGCCGAGTCACTCAAGAAGCTGCCGCCGGAATACTTTCAACAGATTCGCCGCGAAGATCACCTACAGCATTTCAAAGCGCTTGTTGCGATCAAAGTCTGCGACATCCGCCAGGAGATCGTCATTCGTCACCGAAACGGCAAGCGAATAACGATCATCTCGCATCAAAACCATCCAGGATTGCTGGCACGTCTCATCCGCAGCTTACCACAGGAACTGCCGCTTGCTGGAGCAAAGATCTTCACTTCTATCGATGATGATTTCATTGTCGACGTGTTCGACTTTCAGGACCCAGATGCCAACAACGAAGTTCGTTCCGGTAAAGACTTTGAGAACCGCAAAAAAGTCATCGAATCTGTTGCCGCGTTGACGGGAGCAGCGGTCGCCGACGTTGAGCAATTCGTGAACCGCTACAACCAGCGCCACGACATATTAAATTCGCCCGAAGAAATTTCACACCAGTTCGTTGCCTTTCGAGAGACGGCCCACATCAACGACATCGTTGTGCTTTGCGGCGGTGAGCGTGACGGCTTGCTGAAAATTACCGTCTCCGCTGCCAGCTCGACGACCCGCAGCATGTTTGAAAGAGCCGCTGACTTTTTCGGACACCGAAACATTAACATCGTCAGAGCAATCTGCGACAACGTGATGTACAGCGAAACGATTCCGGTCGCACTATTAACTTTCGACGTCCAAATAGATCAACAACTCAACACAGATGCACTTGCAGGAGAACTGAAACATTTTCTGCGCGTCGACCCAGAAGCGATCTCACTGCTGACCGATGTCGACAACTTCGACTTGCAAACGGCCGAACTATTTTGCTGCCTTGCGAAACTGACACAGCACGCGATCAACTTTTGCGAATCAACGGAGATGCCTGCCGAACGTGTGCTCCGAACGATGCGGAAGCACGATTCGTTGGCTCGGCAGATGATCGACTTTTTCGTTTCTCGATTCCGCAAACAAAAAAACCAAACACCTCCTCCGGATGAAACGTTGCTCAAGTCAATCACAGATCCGGCTGAGCGAATGACGGTGCGGACGCTGTTCAGATTGGTCCATCAAATCGAACGAGCCAACCTGTTTGTCGAACGGAAACGGTGCCTCGCCTTTCGACTGCCAGGCGAAGCGTTCGAAAATCTCCAGCGCGGCGATACGCCATTTGCCATCTTCTACGTTTACGGAAACGGATTCGATGGTTTTCACGTTCGTTTTCGCAACGTTTCCCGAGGAGGTATGCGGCTAGTCCCGACTCACAATGGACCTCACTATCTGTATGAATCGAACCGCGTTTTTGACGAAGCTTGGCGATTGGCAACCGCTCAACAACTCAAAAACAAAGACATCGCAGAAGGTGGCTCAAAAGCAGCAGTCGTGATCAAGCCAAACAACTCGCCCGAAAGAGCTGGCCGAGATTTTGTCGATGGCTTGCTGGACTTGCTCGTTCAGATCGACCACACATCAGCCTCGGACGTTGAGTCGCCCGCCGAAGAATATCTCTATCTAGGACCAGATGAAAACGTAACCAACGACTTGATCAACTGGATTGTTCAACACAGCGCCGATCGAGGCTATCGCTATCCCGCCACGATCATGAGCAGCAAACCTGCGACCGGAATCAATCACAAAGAATTCGGCGTCACCAGCGAAGGCGTGCTGATCTTTCTTCGCAAAGCACTGATTGAAAATGGCATCGACCCCGACACGACTTCTTTTACGGTGAAGCTAACCGGAGGCCCAGACGGCGATGTTGGCGGCAATGCGATTCGAATCCTGATTCGAGACTATCCACAGACCGCTCGCATCGTCGCGATTGCTGACGGCACCGGAGCAGCCAGCGATCCAAACGGACTGCAACTCAATGAACTGTTGCGGATGGTCGAAGCAGGGCAGGGCATCACGAACTTCGATTCGTCATTGCTTTCGCCAGAAGGTTCGGTCACCGGTCTCGATTCCGAAGCGGACATCACACGCCGCAACGAACTCCACAACCAAATTAAGGCTGACGTTTTCCTACCCGCCGGCGGACGCCCTTCCACAATCAACGAAAACAACTGGCAACGTTTTCTGGATGCCGAAAACCAGCCTTCTTCGCCGATCATCGTCGAAGGTGCCAATCTGTTTATCACCGATCCGGCCCGGAAACATCTGTCCGAATGCGGCGTCGCCATCGTGAAGGATTCCTCTGCGAACAAGTGCGGTGTGATCTGTAGCAGTATGGAAATTATCGCCGGCATGTTGCTTGACGAAGAACAATTCCTTGAAATTAAGCCAACCTATGTTCAAGAGGTTTTGGAAACGCTTTGCTCTCTCGCTGAGATCGAATCGATCAGCCTCTTCAACGAGAGCAGTCGAATGCCCGACCTTACGCTTCCCGAAATTAGTGTTCGCCTCAGCCAGCAAATCATTCGCGTCGCTGACATCGTTGATCGCTCAGTACCGAATTGGACCGAGGAAGAACAGCAGCTCGGCAATGAGTTCATTCGCTGCTTCCTTCCTGCATCGTTGGTCGAAGCCGTTGGCGATGAGCTATTTGATTACTTTCCAAGCACTTACCGTCGTCAACTTATCGCTTCGACGCTCTCGAGCAGAATCGTCTATCGCGAAGGCTGTCAGAACCTCGAATTGATGCGCGATGAAACGTTGGATCGACTCGTCCGTGAGCATTTGGTTTATGAATCGCGCGTCACAGCCTTGCTGGCTTCGATCAACGATTCGGACATGGTCGACAAGGAAACGATTGCAGCAATCGTTGAACATTCTGGGGCTCGTAGTCAACGTGACTTACGACTGTAAAGCAAGTTTCAAAGAAAGCACGCAGTCATGAAAGTCGTTTGCTTCGCGAACAATACGGTCGGCCTCGAAGCCGTGCGGCATCTACGCGCTGCCGGCGCAGAGATCGTGGCCCTTGTCGTGCACGAATCTGATAAAGGAAAACTGACCGACGAGATCATCGCAGCTTCCCAGACGCGATCTGAGAACGTGCTGATTGGTAGCCAACTTCGTGCGCCGGAAACGCTCAAACGGATCGCTGCACTGAAACCGGATTGTGGCGTGTCAGCCTTTTTCGGCTACATTTTGCGGCAGCCAATGATCGATCTGTTTCCTCGCGGGATCGTCAACTTGCACACGTCGATGCTGCCGCTGAACCGAGGCTCCTACCCGAACGTCTGGACGATCGTCGACGACACTCCCGCCGGCGTGACCATGCACTTGGTTGACAAAGGCGTTGATACTGGACCCGTGTTAGCTCAGGCGAAAATCGATGTGTGTCCTGATGACACGGGGCTTACATTGAATGCTCGACTGGAAACGGCAATGGTTAGGCTCTTCCGGGACAACTGGAAAAAGTTTGCTCGCGGTGAACTTCAACCGGTTCCTCAAAACGATGCCGATGCGACATTGCGCCGCGCGAGCGACACCTCAAAAATCGACTGCATCGATCTTGACGCAACCTATCGAGCCGGCGACTTGATCAACATCCTTCGCGCTCGAACGTATCCGCCTCATCGCGGCGCTTACTTCGAAGTCGACGGACAGAAATACTTCCTGCAATTGGAAATCGAAAAAGAGTGACGAGGCTTTGCTAAAACATGACAACTAAAAAAGCCTATCTCATCGCTGAAATGTCGGCGAACCATAATGGCGACTTTGAGCAAGCTCTTGCAATCATCCGTTCAATGAAAGAAGCCGGTGCTGACGCGGTCAAGCTGCAAACCTACACCGCCGATACGTTGACGATCGACTGCGAAAAACCGGACTTCATCATCGGCGCTGGAACAGTCTGGGAAGGCCAGCGACTGCATGAACTTTATGGAAAAGCTTACACGCCATGGGAATGGCATGCAGACCTATTCGCGCTGGCCAAAGAACTTGGCATGGAATGTTTCTCGACGCCGTTTGATAACTCCGCCGTCGATTTTCTGGAACAGTTCGATCCGCCCTACTACAAAGTGGCTTCCTTTGAGTTAGTCGACCTTGGATTGATTGAATACATCGCCTCCAAAGGTCGACCCATCATCATGTCCACCGGCATGGGAACCCGTGAGGAAATCCAAGACGCAGTCGGCGTCGTGAAACGGGCCGGCGTTCCTCTGACCTTACTCAAATGCACCAGCGCGTATCCGTCGCCGCCAAGCAGCATGAACCTCCGCACGTTGAACGACCTAGCAACATCATTCGACGTTCCCGTTGGATTGTCAGATCACACGCTGGGAACAACCGTCCCGATCGCAGCGGTGGCACTGGGAGCAACCGTCATCGAAAAACATTTCACACTTTCCCGCGACAACGAAGGGCCCGACAGCTCGTTCTCTCTTGAGCCAGCCGAGTTTCGAGAAATGGTTGACTCGATTCGAATCGTTGAACAGGCGTTGGGCGAAGTGAAGTACGAATTGTCCGAGAAGGAAAAAGCCAGCATTGTCTTTCGCCGTTCGCTGTACGCGGTCGCCGACATTGCCCAGGGCGAAGCTTTGACGACTGAGAATGTGCGTTCCATTCGTCCAGGCCACGGGCTTAAACCGAAGTTTCTTAATCAGCTGCTTGGCAAGACCGCTGCGAAAGCAATCCAAAGAGGCACACCAATCTCGGCGGAAGTCGTTGAGTCCTTCGAGATTGAAGAATAGAATTCAGGCGGCATAGGCTTCCAGCCTGTGATCTGCACGTCCACAGGCTGGAAGCCTATGCCACCTTTTGAAGTCAAAACCAAAAAGCAACAATCATGTCACTCACAGGCCAACACTTTATCGCTGGCGATCGTTCAGCTTCAGGCACCGCAACGTTCACTGGAATCAATCCATCAAACGGTGAACAATTACCAACCACGTTTCACGATGCAACAGCAGCAGAAGTTGATGCAGCCGTCGTCGCGGCTCAGGCTGCATTCTTCGAACTGCAAAAAGTCAGCGGCGAAACGTTGGGCGACTTGCTTGATTCGATTGCCGACAAGATCGAAGCATCTGGCGACACGCTGCTCGATCGTGCTCATGCCGAAACCGGACTGCCGATGGGACGCCTGCAAGGCGAACGTGGTCGCACCTGCAATCAAATGCGAATGTTTGCCCAAATGGTTCGCGATGACGCCTGGCGTCAGCCGCGCATCGACGTCGGTGACCCGTCGCGAACTCCGCCAAAGCCCGACGTTCGCACGATGCTCTATGGCATTGGTCCCGTTTCCGTTTTCGGAGCCAGCAATTTTCCTCTGGCGATTGGTGTCGTTGGCACGGACACCGTCTGCGCTTTGGCCGCAGGATGCCCTGTCATCGTCAAAGCCCATCCGGCCCACCCGGGAACCTGTGAAATTCTCGGCGCGATCGTCACCGAAGCCATCCAAGAAGCTGGCCTTCCTGCCGGATCATTTTCCATGCTGCAAAGTAACTCAAACGAGTCCGGCGCCGAATTCGTTCGCCATCCCGGCGTTTGCGCCGTCGCGTTTACCGGATCGCTAAAAGGTGGACGAGCGCTCTACGACATTGCTTGCTCTCGCCCGAATCCGATTCCGTTCTACGGCGAGATGGGAAGTTCCAATCCTGTATTCTTACTGCCGGGCGCGTTGGCAGAGCGTAGCGAGGACATCGCTGCGGGATACGTCCAATCCGTCACGATGGGCGTGGGGCAGTTCTGCACCAACCCAGCCGTCGTTTTGGGACTTGAGAGCGATTCCCTCGAGTCATTTATCTCAGCGACATCCGAAGCCGCAGCCAACTACGCCCCGCAGACGATGCTGCACCCGGGCATTCATCAAGCCTACGAATCGGGTCGCAAGCGATTGGGCGAAACCGATGGCGTGACTCAGGTCGCGGTGTCTGCCAACAGAGCTGATGACAATGCGCATCAAGCCGTTTGTGCAATCTATTCAGCGGACTTTTCCGTGCTCGATTCAACCGACGAACTCGAAGAAATCTTCGGACCAACATCGACGATTTACAAATGCCAAAGTCGCGATCAGATGATCAAGTTTGCGTCTGAGCTCGATGGACATCTGACAGCAACACTCCATGGAACGGAGCAGGACCTGATCGATCATGCCGACCTCGTGAACATTCTGCAGCACAAGGTTGGTCGTATTGTCTTCAACGGATTCCCAACCGGCATCGAAGTTTGCAACGCCATGCATCACGGCGGGCCCTATCCCGCAGCGACGCATAGTTTCTTCACTTCGATCGGTCACCATTCAATCTATCGATTCACAAAGCCCGTTTGCTTCCAAGGATTTCCGGAAAGCTTGCTGCCCGAGGCATTGAAGTAACGTTAGTGCAAAGCAATATCACCCTCCCTTGGGGAGGGTCGGAGCCTAAGCGACGGGGAGGGCGAAGCTGTTGAAACATAGCGATTGAAAACACTGGCTTGCGCTTTTTGATGTTTGGCTTTTTCGTAGGCCGGACCAAAAAAACAGGCGATTGCCAAAGCTTCGGACCTCAGTGTTGCTCGTAGACCATGCTTGGCATGTTGAAGAAAAATGACAAATGACCATTGATTAATAACCAATGAAAAATCACGTTGCGTCAGGTTCGACTCAGTCATTGGCAAGGCTCAATGAATCTTCGACGAAATTTTTCATTTAGGATTGGTCAATTCTCATTGGTCATTGTGCGAAGGCAACACCAACTCAAACGTCTTTTCCGCGATCAACTCACCATCCAACTCCAGCGTCATTCGCCAATCGCCAAGCTTGTCTTCGATCGGATTCCAAATCGTGTCGCCGAGATAAAAATCCCAGTCATTGGTCTTTACAAACACCGTTCCGTCAAACGGCTTGCGAACAACCCCCTTGTCATCGCGAATTCCAGGATGATCGATGCAGAAATCCAATGGCATATTTTTCGCGCCGACAATATTCACCACCATACCGAACTCAACATCAATGACGGCCTCCACGCGAGTCGTCCGCTCCAGAATCTGAGGAAGCTCCTTCGATTCCCTGTCCCATCGCGAATAGATACCCCAAGTCTTGATGTCGACTTCTGGTGATTTCTGTTTTCCAGTTCTTCGTTTTCGCACAACCCAACTTTCGCTGACAAACCTACGAAAACGCATCATGTCAGACTGGATCGAAATTGATAGACTGGTCGCTTCCAATTCGCACAATCGAACAAACTCCTCGAGAAACAGATGACACTTCCGCTACGTGAAGACGCAAAATACGCTCTGGTGACCCCCACAAGCATGGGCGTGCGACTGACTCCGCATAACGGCCAACCATTCCAATCCAGCAGCGAATTCACCATGACTGCGACCTCGGCCGAATCCAACGTCGGCTCAGTCAGTTCGTATCTTGGACTGCCCGTTAAGGTCTTGACCAACTTCGTAGCAGACAGCCCAATTTCTGCTTTCATCAAAAACAACTTGCTGGCCCGACGGATGCATTTCGAAGGCCCGGAAGTTGAACAAGGCGATGCGTGGGGATTCCGTCATCAATTCAATCTTGCCGATTCGGGTTTTGGTCCGCGTGGCCCGCGAGTCCACAACGATCGTTCCGGCGAAGTCGGTCGTACGTTGAACGTAAAGGACTTCGATCTCGATCGAATCTTTGGCGAAGAAGGAGCGAAAATCGTGCACCTATCGGGATTGATCGGTGCTCTTTCGAAAGATACATCGCAATTCTGTTTGGACATTGCTCGGGCAGCAAAGAAACATGGGTCACGGATTTCGTTCGACCTCAATCATCGTGCTTCGTTTTGGAAGGGTCGCGAAAAGGAGCTCGGTGAGATCTTTACCGAAATCGCATCGCTTTCTGACATCCTCGTCGGCAACGAAGAAGACTTTCAACTTTGCCTTGGACTCGAAGGTCCGGAAGAAGGCGGTGAAGATCTCGCTGGAAAAATCGACAACTTCAAGACAATGATTGACACCGCGAAGACAGCGTTTCCTGACACCGCAGTCTTTGCCACAACCCTTCGAGAAGTCGTCAGCGCCAACCATCACCGTTGGGGCGGCATCGTTTCAACAGGATCCGACTGGCACATCGTTGAGCCACGTGACATCACGGTGCTGGATCGGATTGGTGGTGGAGATGGATTCGTCGGCGGCTTGCTGTACGGGGTGTTGAACGGATGGAGCGGCGAGAAATGCACGCAATTTGGCTGGGCCACCGGTGCTCTGGCGGCGACCATGCTGACCGACTACGGCCAACCAGCTGACGAAGAACAGGTCTGGAGCATCTGGTCAGGCAACGCTCGAGTAAAACGATAGCTTAGGTGACGTAGGCTTCCAGCCTGTGAACGTCTAGTCGAAGTTCCGATGCGTGAGCAACGTGACTTGCTCAAAAAGTCAATTTTGACAGAATGGCCAACAAATCACCTGACCACCCTCTCTTCTTTCAAAACGATTTCATGCCGATCCTGAAAAAGGAAGATGATCTTTTCCCATTGGACCTGTTCGATGACGAAGCCCTCTTGGGTGACGAATCGAAATCGTGGTGGTGCATCTACACGATGTCACGGCGCGAAAAAGAGCTGATGCGAAGATTGGTTAAGCTCGAAGTACCTCACTACGGGCCGGTGATTCCAAAGCGTTACCGTTCGCCAAATGGACGATTGCGAACTTCATGGATTCCATTATTTCCAAATTACATTTTTATGTTCGGAGATGAAACCAGCCGACACGCGGCGCTGACGACGAATTGCATCAGCAAATGCAACAAAGTCGAAGAAGGCGAAGAATTGCTCGAGACATTGCGAAAAATCAAAATGATCGTCGACGCCGATGTACCGCTGACTCCCGAAGGCAGATTGGAGCCTGGCAATCAGGTCCGCGTTAAGTCCGGTCACTTTGCGGGTTTTGAAGGCACCGTCATTCGCCGTGAAGGCAAAACGCGGTTTTCTCTTTCGATCCAGTATCTGAATCAGGGTGTGTCGATCGAGATGGACGAAGCATTACTCGAATCGATCGATTAGTCCCTCCGCCGAAGCCGAATTGCAATGTAGGACGGGCACCTTGCCGTCAAAAATCAATTCGGCCAAGGGCGGCCAACCCACGATTCAGTTTTGGAAATCACTCGTCAAGTCTGTTTAACTCAAGTAGTCCAACACCGCTTTTGCGATCCGCGTTGCCGCTTTGCCATCCCCGT
>CAZORS010000149.1:0-14020 GCA_964582025.1 uncultured Pirellulaceae bacterium
ACATCCTGGCCAATCGCGGCAAGATTGACAAAGCACTCGATCGCTACGACGCGTTGATGGACAGTTTGCCGATCAACGCCGGCATCAAATACAACATCGGTTCGGGCTTGCTAACCAAGGGCGACGTTCCTCACGCGGAGACGATGTTTCTGATGTCGTTGGAAGACTGTTCGAACTTCGCTCCGTCGCTCAGCGGCTTACACTTTTGCTACAGTTCGCTTGATAAAAAGAAAGAGCGTGAACAGCTTGAGTTTCAAATGGGCATCGAAGCCGACATGGCGCTTGAGCGACTCGAGCAGGAAATGTGGGATGAGGAAGGCGTCTAGCACATCTCTCACAGAGCAGTACGGTGCCTTGAGCGTTACTACGGAATCAGCTCTGCATCATACTTTTCTCGAAAGTCATTGAAGAAGGGGAATCGTTTGCGTAGTTTCGCAATGTCCGCCTCTTTTAGCTTTGGACATTCTGTCCAATACAGGCTGGAAAGTTGCTTAGCCTTAAGCAGTTCATCCACATTCTCGAGGTTCAGGCATCCGTTAGGACTTGTTGCAGGTTTTTCAACGCTGAAATTCCGTCGAGCGTCTTTAGCGAACGGCAATCAGAAACATCCAACTGCGTCATACTTTCGAAGACTTGCATACCTTGGAGACTTTCAAGCGACACGCAGTACTGAACGTCAACAGCTCGTCACCGTATGTCAGACCGGTGAAAGCCATTCGATCAATCCGTGAGAAAACATTTTTTCCGAAGACGGATCGAATCCAAGCATAGCCGCGCGGCTTACCGGTCACTTTTTTCGCCGTTCCTCGACTCCCGGATTCGTAGTCATACCAGTATTCGCAGAACGGCTCGCCATCGTTTAGCAACTCGATCTTCTTAACAAAATTCTCTTCGAATCTCGCCTGCTGCAGCGCTCGGCCAAACCAAGCCAATCCTAGCGATGCAACGACTATCAGCAGAAGCAACAGCTTCAATCCGAACCGCATGGACCGGCGTTTCTTTTTACTGTTGGGTTTTGGTTTCACAAGCTACTTTTTCCCTGCATGTCCTTTGCGACTCTGCGCCTTTGCGTGAGGCATTCTACATGTCCGAACTGTTGTCTCACGCAAAGGCGCGAAAGCGCAAAGTAACTATTTGACATTCTCTTGGCTCTTCAAAAACTCGAGCATATCTGCCGCCTGCTGTAGCGTCATTTCGGCGAGCAACTGTTCTGGCATCAGACTCTTTCGCATCGGACGTGACTCTTCGATTTCGTCCATCGCAATGATCTGCTTCTTTCCTTCCGAATCGACGATCACCATTTGGTTTTCGTCCTCAGAAAGTTTCAAGCCCGTAATCAATTCACCCTCTTCGGTTGCGACGACGTGGCCTTGATAGGCTGCCTCGATGCTGGCTGATGGATTCAGAATCGAATCCAATAGTTCGCGTTTCGTTCGCTTCGCACCAATGTCATCCATCGCCGGACCAACCATTTGGCCCTTACTTTCGACTTGATGACAATTGCGACATGAGAATCCGCTGTCGAACCATAGCGATCGACCGCGCTGGGCATTACCTTCTGTCGCCAGAATTGTTTCAACGTCAATGTTGTTACCAAGCCGATCTATCTGTTCAGAAGCTGGCAAAAACCGTTCGAACAAATCGCGAATCTCTGCTTTCTCGTGTCGTGATGCTACCCGAGCAATCGATTCTCGAGCCGCGACATCAACGCCGTCTCGCGAAAGCGACGCAGCCAGAACAATCGCCGAAGACGTCGACTCCAACAAATGGCCAATCGTCGCAACGTCAGGATATTGTGTCACAGCCTTGCAGGCCTGCTCGCGTTGCAGCAGATCCTTTGGTGGCGGGCCAAGCGATTTGATCCAATCGTAAATCAACATCGCTCCATGATCGTCAACGACATTGGTGCCGAACTGCGGCATGCGTCCGTGACCTGATTTCATCAGACGATAGAGCAACACGCTTCGCGATGGATCGCCACTGACAACCAAACGCGTATCGGTCAGCCCAAAGTCACCTTGATTCGCCGGCATGTCGATCAGCTTCATATCTTCAAGCGAAGCATCGTCCTCGAGCACGAACGATCCGGTGCCGCCACCGTTCTGACGATGACAATGAGCACAATTCAAATCAAGCCACGCACGTGTTCGGCCCTCAAGATTCGCCGAAGCATCATGGGGAGAAACGGAAGGCTCCAGTGCTTCGAACTCTTCTGCGAACAATCCGATCGAAGCAAATTTCTTCAGTTGGTTTTCATCCTCGTCGCCAAACCTTCGATTCAGCTGATTGCGTTTGAAACCGTGAACCGCTCCGGAACTCCAAATATGGCACAGCATGCATTGATCGCGACTGGCGTGGAGCCACTTCTGTTTGCGGTAGCCATCGGAAGAATCCGGAGCCGCGATTCGAAACTCACGTTCGACGGCAATGTTCTCTTGCAAGATCGCGTCAGTCTGTTCGTCGTTCCAAACGTAGTTGTAAGCCATCCAGTCATCATGATACCGATGCATGACCTGTGTCTCGATTCGCCGCTTTGATTTTGCATCCGCGGGATCAAGCTGCAAATAAATCGTTTTCGCAACAACCGTATTGTGCGGAAATTTGAATTGACCTTCGATGTCGCCGTTGGTCCAATTCGATTTTTCGAGCAATGTAAGTTGAGCATCGCCGACGACTCCGATCCAGCGCCGCGACGTCGTATGATCGGCCCAATGATGAGCATTGATTTCGAAAGGGATGACTCCTAGAGCAGGTTTCTCTTCGGTGACCGATTTGAACAATCCCGTTTCAGACAGCTTCCGCGGAAAGGCCACGTTTTGATTTTCGCTTTCCGCGACCAGCGGATTCGTAATCAGCCGATGAATCGATCCGTCGTAACCCACGATCAAAACTTCTCCGTCATCGTCGACGGCAAACGAAATAATCTGCAGCGGTGTGTCGACGATCTCCCGATGTTCGATAATTTGTTCGGCTTTCGAATCGTATTTCAGCGCCCAAACTTTTCCGGTCATCCAGTCGCCATAAATGTAAGCTCCGACCAGTTCCGGAATTCGAGGACTGCTCCAAAAATAACCTCCCGTGATTGAGCGTGCTTCGACGTGATCGTGTTCGATGATGGCCGGCGTGATCGGGATTGAATGAAGACCGCTGATCGGTTTCACGTTTTGACTTCCTTCTTTGACGCTCCAACCATAGTTCGCGCCGCGATCGATGCGATGAATCATCTCTCGCATTTCGTAGCCGACATCGCCGACCCAAAGTTCACCGTTGTCGCGAAAGCAAAGCTTCCACGGATTGCGAACGCCGAACGCCCAAATTTCTCCACGAGCATTCGGATCATCGATAAACGGATTGTCTGGCGGGATCGCGTAGTTGAGCTCGCTGGTCATGTTATCGACATCGATACGCAACACGGAAGCTTGCAGATCGGAGATATCCTGACCGGTGTTCTTGGGGTCAGGAGGCGTCGGACGCTGACCGTCGCCGATAGACATGTAGAGATAGCCGTCAGGTCCGAAGATCGGATTGCCGCCCATGTGATCGAAACTGCTCCAATGCATCATCTCCATTTCACTGCTCAGCTTGATCGTCGGCACCGCCGGATCAGTCACTCGAAAACGCGATAGCTTCGCGCCGGTGTCGGACTTTGGTGTGTCCGCATAGGTAATGTAACACCAAGGTTTTTTTGGAAACTCAGGATGGAAAGCGATTCCAAAAACGCGAAAGTACCACGGCTCTGTTTGCTTGATATCGACGACAAGCTGAACGTTGGGTTCACCAGATCGATTGAATGAATAGATCTTGCCGTTGAGTTGAGAGACGATCCATCGATCCGTCCCTGGAACTCGCGTCATGTCGGTCGGATTTTTCAGCTCGACGGATTCGAAGACTTGTTCAGTTGAAAACGGCAGCGGCGGATCAGGCGTGCCTTTTATTTTCGATGTTGTCCATCGCACGCGTTCCTCAACTTCAGCAACGCCTTGGCTAGGTTGCTCAGACGACGCAAGCCCAACGCCCACGAGAACAGAGAAGATCAAATAAATGACGTATCGCATAGGATTTCGAAAAAGGTTCGATGGTTGACCTTGAATAGTTCATAATACTGGAATCACTGAAAGATTGGCCAAAACGAGATTCATAATGCCGGTTTTGAAAGAAAGTCCTGACAGTTCATTTTCGGTTTCGAGTCAATCATGTTAGTGCCAACGGCACGTGAGTTATCCAGCCCGGCATGCAATGCCGGGAATGGAATCTCATTTGCTTAGTGCCGAAGGTACGGCCTTTATCAATCCCAGACATATCGGTCGTCGATCTCTATTTCATGCCTCAAGCAGAATTTACGATACTCATTCTGAAACGAAATCCCGGTCTCATGATGCTGCTCTTGATTGCGAATGTATTTTGAAACGACCGGACATTGCGAATGACTAACTGAAAATGCACCATATCCGGATTGCCATTGAAATGTGCTCACTCCGTTGCTGGTGTTCTTTGCCCATTTCGAAGTTTCTGTTTTGATATTCTTGATTAAGTCAGCGACCGTAATCGTACGCGAAAGACCGACCAACAAGTGAACGTGATCGAAATATCCATTCACGCCAGCGCTAACGCACCCACTCTCTGAAACCTCATGCGATAACAAGCGAAACATTTCCGTTCGAAACTGTTCGTTTTGCAAATATCGCTTCCTTTCTTTCGTTGAGAAAACAATATGAATCCAAATTTTCGAAAGAGACTGCGACATGGATTGAGTCCTATGCGAATGAGGTAACGTGCCGTGCCGTTGGCACTTACTCAGTTCTAACTCATGCTTCCCGGCATTTCATGCCGGGCTAGATAAATCCTGTCCCGTTGGGACGCACCGAACATACATCCTGTCCAAGCACGACAGCATATCAGCCCTCAAGACACCTGTTTTTCGCAGTTCTGATTGCACCAATCGTGGCAACGCTAATTCTTCGCTGAATACCGTGGAAAACAGCGAAAGGAATGCGATATTTCCTTCAGGCTAATGCAAACAGATCGATTCCACCGAAAAATTTAGCATTTGATTATTTGCACTGTCCTGCGAAAATAGAGATGTGCGGATGAAGCGAAGAAACCACTTGGACATCAATCATGGCTTACAAAGTTACCGACGCACATATTGAACAAATCAAAGTCGGCAATGAAGAAGCGTGGAAAACCGCCAAAGAGGATTTTGAAAGCGGGCTACGTTCGCGAGCAAGTCAACTTTTGCGAAACAGCGGCTTAATTGAGAAAGCCACTGAAGATGACCTCGTCCAAGATACTTGGCTAAAGGCTTGGAACGGTCGTGCTTCGTTCAAAGGTTCCACGGTACCTGAGTTCGTGAAATGGCTTTTGGTCATTTTAAAGAACACTCACATTGACAAATGCAGACAGCGTAAGTTCGAGCTAACGTCACCGTCAAAAGTAGAAAACACCGCTGGATCCGTAAAGACGCCATCGGAAATCGTGAGGCTTGATGAACACGATACTTACGTCAATGGAATTGTCGCGACGCTGGATAGTTTGACTCGCAAAATCATCAGGCTCAAACATATCGATGGTCTTACGTTCCGCGAGATTGCGGATGTGCTGGGAAGAAATCCAAACTCGGTCGCGTCCATCTACCGACGAGCCTTAAGAAGTTTGAAGAGCCGATTCACCTTCGGATCATCTGGTTGCATTGAAATCAGTTAGTCGATTTATCGAGCCAATCTCGGGAAATAATTTCGGTTTTAGCCAGAGCTTTTTGTATCCGGACGCGCAAGACTACGGAAAAGCCGACAGTCACGCTCTCGAACTGTTGCCAGTCCGGCAACGGGAATGCTTCGCTTTCGAGAATTCGTCCTCAATTTTCCGCGAAACCGCACCCTCCCGTAGCGGTTCTTCCTACTTATAATCTGTTGCTTGAGCCAACAGAATTCGGTTTCCGACATCTAACGGAAATTAAACCATCGCATTCCCCAATAGCTGCCGAGCCATCCATGTCAACGATTGATGCCAGTCTTGAACCTGCTATCGCCGCCGCCAAAGAGCGACTTGACCAACACACCGTCGAGATTGTCCAGCGGCACTTTCACGAGTCAACCGGCTGTCCGTTTTGGTTGGAAAAGAAGAAAGAGCTCAATTTCGATCCGCTTACCGAAGTCAAATGTTATGCGGACCTGCAAAAATTTCCTGCCTTCGAAGACGACTGGCTGCGCGGCGGGCCGGTCGAGCGATGGGTCATGAATGACTACAAAGACAAACCGACTTACGTTTTTGAAACCGGTGGAACAACGGGCGTCCCCAAGAGTCGCGTTGTCGTCAATGACTTTCGCGAAGACTACGAAATCTTTTCTGACACGTTGCCAGACGAGTACTTTCCTCGAGGTGGAAACTGGTTGATGCTCGGCCCGTCTGGTCCGCGGCGATTACGGTTGGCGGTTGAGCACCTTGCTCAACATCGCGGCGGCATCTCTTTCTGCATCGACCTCGATCCGCGCTGGGTTGTGAAAATGCTGAAGAAGGGTTGGATGGATCAGGTCAACGAATACAAGAAGCACTGCATTGATCAGGCGATCACAATCCTTACCGCAAACCACAACATCAAGTGCATGTTCGCGACACCGAAGTTGATCGAATCACTTTGCGAAGGATTGGAAGAGCGTGGCATGTCGATGGCCGACACGGGCATCACGGGAATCTTTTCCGGCGGTACAGAATTCACACCGCAGTGGACTCGGTTTTGCGTCGAAGAACTTTTCGGCGGACCTGCCGAAGAATCAGGAATCTTCATGACGCCAACATACGGAAACACGTTGATGGGTCTTGCATGCAGCAAGCCAGTCACCGCTGCGGAGAAGTACAAGATTTCGTATTACGCTCCACAGCCACGCGCCGTCACCGAAGTCGTAAGCTTTGATGACTACAACCAACACGTTGGCTACGGCGAAACGGGTCGCGTTAAACTCACGACGCTCACACCAGAGTTTTTCGTTCCCGGCTTCATGGAACGTGACGAAGGGGAACGTGAAATGCCGTTTGAAACTTATCCGTGGGACGGAGTAAGCGGTGTTCGACCGTTTCATGAAATTGCGTCAGGGACAACCGTCGGCGTTTACTAAACACCAACACTGAACATCACCCTCCCTCTGGGAGGGTCGGAGCCTAAGCGACGGGGAGGTCGCCGACCCCAACGTCAAACATTTTTATAGTCGAACCAACTTCACCCCTGCCACTCGTTCAACGCGTCTGCCCCTCCCAAAGGGAAGGCGTTGTAAAACAAACCACACACCGAAAACCGTTAACCGAAAACCAAAAACATGCTCGAAATTCCAGTCGTCCGATGGGGCAAGCCTTACGAATCGCTTGAAACAACCGAAGTCACGCACTTCAACACCAACGAACCGATCGCCAAAGTTCACTCCGCCAACGGAGGCTTGGTGACGCGCGACATGCGGACCGCCCAAAAGGCACGAGACACGTTGCGTCAATTCAGCTGTAAAGAACTCATCGACATGGTCGGCAAAGCAGCTGACTATTTTGAAAACGAAGAACTGCCGATGGGCAACGGCACGCAAACCGCCGACGACTTCGTCCATCAACAGTCTGCTTCAACGGGTTTGCCGCAACACATGTGCCGTGGCAACATGAAGAAGAACTCGTTCGTGATGCGAAACATGACTGAGATCCTTGACTGTTTGACGCGTGGGCTCGATCTCGAAATCTTCAGCCGCGGATATGGCATGGAGAATCGTGGCGTCGTGGTGAGCTACCAAGCTCAGACGCCGGTGCTCGGTGCCGTGCTACCTTCGAACTCGCCCGGCGTTCACACGCTTTGGATGCCGGCGATTCCACTCCAGATGGGTTTGGTGCTAAAGCCCGGTTCGTCTGAGCCTTGGACTGCGTATCGCGTTGCGTCGGCTTACGAAAAGGCAGGCATTCCAAAAGAAGTCGTTTCGCTTTACCCGGGCGGCCACGATGTTGGCGGCGCGCTGCTGACCGCTTGCACTCGGAGCATGATCTTCGGCAGCCAGAAAACAGTTGACCAGTACGCAAGCAATCCGGGCGTCCAAGTTCACGGTCCGGGCTTTTCGAAAATCTTCTTGGGCGACGACTGCGTTGACGATTGGGAGCAGTACCTCGACATGATGGTGGAGAGCGTTTACATCAATGGCGGTCGTAGCTGCATCAACTGCAGTGCGATCTACGCATCACGACACACCGAAGAGATTGGAAAAGCGTTGGCTGAAAGACTTGGTCCGATCGACGCTTTGCCACCGGAGAACGATGAGGCCGGTTTGGCCGCGTTCACGGTTCCCGGAATGGGGCAGGCCGTTTGGGATATGGTCAAAGCCGACCTCGCCAAAGACGGCGTGACGGATTGCACGGCTGAGTACGGAGATCGAGTTGTTGAACTGGAAAAGGCATCCTACATTCGCCCGGTGATCGCTCGAGCCGCGAGTCCTGAATGCGAAATTGCCTCGAAGGAATTCATGTTTCCGTTTGCAACAGTCGTTGAATGTCCGCAAGACAAAATGATGAAGGCAGCGGGCCCGACGTTGGTTGGATCCGCAATCACCAGCGACATGAAGTTCATCGATCAGCTCACCGACGCGACGAACATTGACCGATTGAACATCGGACCGATTCCAACGAACCGATTGAATTGGTTGCAGCCGCACGAAGGCAACATCATCGACTTCCTTTTCCGGTCGCGAGCCTATCAAATGCCTCAAGAGAAAGTAGCTGAGCTGGTATAGTCCCACTTCCTTCACCTTCCCTTCGGGAGGGTCGGAGCCTAAGCGACGGGGAGGGCGCTGATCCAATAGGTCTATATTTTCGAACTTTGCCACCTTCACCCTTCCTGCGGAAGCGTGATGACAACTTTTGCCAAAACCAGTCAATCACCAATGCAGCCTTTTGACTTCGAACTAAAAACACGAATCGTCTCCGGATCCGATTCGATTCAGCGTGTCGGCGAATTGGCGGCAGAGCTGAAAATTAGACGCGCCCTTATCGTCACCGATCCGGGCATCATCGCCGCGGGACATGTCGCGATTGCACTCGCTGCACTCAACAAGCAAAATATCGAAACGGCCGTTTTCGATGGAGCTCACGAAAACCCAACCACCGCAGACGTCGATGAGGGCCTAGTCGTCGCCAATGACTTCAAACCGGATCTGCTGATCGGGCTCGGCGGCGGAAGTTCCATGGACTGTGCCAAGGGTGTGAACTTCGTTTACTCTTGCGGCGGTTCGATGAAAGACTATTGGGGAGTCGGAAAAGCAACCAAGCCAATGTTGCCGATGATCGCTATCCCAACGACTGCTGGAACAGGTAGCGAACTGCAGAGCTTTGCGCTGATCTCGGATGCTGAGACTCACGTGAAGATGGCGTGCGGCGACAAAAAAGCCAGCTGTCGAATTGCGATTCTCGATCCGAAACTTACTCTGACGCAGCCTGAATCCGTGACGGCACTCACAGGCATCGATGCGATCTCGCATGCGGTAGAGACTTGGGTCACCAAGCGACGCAATCCGATTTCGCAATTGTACTCACGCGAATCCTGGAAACTTTTATCGACGAACTTCAACACCGTGTTGCAGCAGCCTGATGACCTTGAGTCCCGCGCTGCGATGCAGTTGGGCGCGGCCTACGCGGGTCTGGCGATTGAGAATTCGATGCTCGGCGCGAGCCACGCCCTGTCCAATCCGCTAACGGCAACGTACGACACCGCACACGGGCAGGCCGTGGGACTGATCCTGCCGCACGTCGTCCGATTCAATGGAGAAACATTTGATGCGTGGTATCGCGAACTTCTGCTGAGCACCGCTGGAATCGAGGGAATGCCGAATCCAGAAAGTGGAGCCAATGGACTGGCAGACTTTTTGACATCTCAAGTCGCAGCTGCGAAACTGGCGACTCGTCTGGAAGACTGCGGCGTTGATAAAACGAGACTGTCTGAGCTTGCCGACGGTGCCGCCAAACAGTGGACCGGAACTTTCAATCCGCGCGACGTCGATCAGGAAAGTCTACTGTCGATCTACGAGTCCGCGTGGTAGTGCCATTATTCTGGAGACTTGAATGAATCTTAAACACTATCTTCTTTCATCAATCGCGATTCTTGTTTGCGCGGCCAGTTCGAATTTTCTATTCGTCGCAAACCAAGGCGAATCAGAGTTTAGCAAGCCAACCATCGACATCGGTTGCGTCGTCAGCGACATCGACGCATCGGTCAAGTTCTACACGGAAGTGATCGGCTTCAAGGAGACTTCCGGATTCAAAGTCGGCGCTGAATATGCAAACAAAGTCGGATTGACGGACAACAAACCGCTCGACGTCAAAGTCCTCACTCTCGGCAGCGGCGAGGGTGCGACTCAACTTAAGCTGATGCAAGTCGAAGGCGAAAGCGCCAAAGCAGCCAATGAGCATATCCATTCGACCCTCGGCTTTAGCTACCTCACCGTTTACGTCGCCGACACAGCAAAAGCATTGAAGCGACTCGAGGCAACCAATGTCGAAACCGTTGCAGAGAGTCCTTTGCCGATTGTCGGTGCGGAGCAGATGACACTGACTATAATTCGGGATCCCGACGGTAATCTGGTAGAATTAGTCGGTCCTTCAGTCAAGAAATAGTTGTTCCCATGCTTCGACGACTCAATTTTATCGTTGCGATTTTGGCGATCTGCTCCGGTGCTCTGTTTGCTCAAGAAGCAGAAATGGCGGCGTTGGAGAAAGTTGTCGACTGGCCGATGGAGCGCGGCGGAGTCGATTCCACCGGTGCCTACGAAAATTCGATCGGTGACAAGTTCGACATTGAATGGGAATTCAAATATCCGAAAGGAGCTTTTGAATCGAGCCCGATCATCGTCAAACAAGCCAACAACGCGACCGTTTATGTTGCCGGAATCGATGTCAACGTAAAAGGTAAACTCATCGCGATCGATTTGGCGACTGGCAAATCGAAATGGGAATTTGAAATCGACGAAGGGTTCGTTTCTTCTCCCGCCGTTCACAAGGGACGGATCTACGTTGGCGACATGGCTGGGATGCTGTACTGCATCGACGAAAACGGAAAGGAAGTCTGGCGATACGAAACCAAAGGCGAGATTAGCTCGGGCGCGAACTTCTTTGAATCCGTCGTGCTGTTTGGCTCGCAGGATGCCACTTTGTATGCGATCGATTTGGAATCAGGTGAGCTTAAATGGTCGCACTCGGTAGACGATCAAATTCAATGCGGGGCGACCGTCGCTGGCGACCGCTGCTTTCTGGCCGGTTGCGACTCGAAGCTGCACATCATCGGATTGGACGACGGAAATGAAATTGACTCCCTCGAAATCGGATCGCCAACGGGAACGACCGCGGCAACGCTCGGCGATGCAGTACTCTTTGGAACGGAGCAGGGCACTTTCTTTTCCATCGACTACCGCGATCCGGAAATAAACTGGAGTTGGGAAGATCCCGCCGGACCTACATCGATTCGGAGCTCGGCAGCGGTCACCAAATCCCATGTCGTCTTCGGTGCTCGCAACCGAAAAGTCGTGGCGCTCAATCCGCAAGACGGAACAGAATTGTGGACGACGAAGGTCAAAGCCAAAGTCGATGGTTCGCCGATCATCGCTGGCGATCGGGTGCATGCTGGTTCAACCGATGGACGGCTGTACACGATTGATCTTGCTGACGGGAAAGTGCTCTGGCAAAAGCAATTCAATGGTTCGTTTCTGGGTTCGCCTGCAATTATCGGTGGGCCCGAACCACGGCTAGTTGTCGCTACCGAACGCGGTACAGTCTATTGCCTGAAGCCCATCACTGATTAGTAGCCGGACTCGCAAGAGTTCGGGAGCCGTCCGTTACTGACTTAGCCCGAAGTGTTGCCACTCCGGCTACGTTCGAAGCCACCGAAAGCCACCCCTCATGGAATTTGGAGAAATCGCAGCACTCATTGCGGCGCTGCTGTGGACTTTCTCCAGCATGCTTTGGGGACAGGTCAAGATATCTGCTTTCACCCTCAATGCGTGCAAGAACGTCATCGGCTGCCTGTTCATTTTGATCCACTTGAGCTGCATCTATCTGTTTATTGGATCGGTTAGCTTCACGACGAATCCAGCGGATTGGGGTTGGTTGGCGTTGAGCGGTCTGATCGGAATCGTAATCGGCGACACGCTTTACTTTCGGTGTTTGCAAATTCTTGGACCACGGCGAGCACTCTTAATCGCTTGCGCAAGTCCGCTATTTGCGACGATTCTTCAGTTTCTGTTTTTGAAACAGGGATTGGGATGGGTCGTTGTGTCCGGAATCTTGCTGACGGTACTCGGAGTCGGAACGGTGGTTTCCGATCGCCGCGCCGACGCCGAAGCGCCCGGCCTGTTGCCGGGATCGTTTCGAACTGGAATCGCATTAGGGTTGTTGGGGGCCGTTTGCCAAGCCGTCGGAGGCATGTTTTCTACATTGGGAATGCGCGGAGACTGCGGAGCATTAGAAGCAACGATGATCCGGTTGTTAATCGCCGGCATTGCCACGGTCGTCATTATCCTTTCTCAGCAGGAGGCACGAAAGGGTTTGACCAAAACATTTAGGCTCAAGTACATGAAGATCGTCGTTCCGGCGACTGCGATCGGAACGTGGCTGGGCATTTGGTTTAGCCAACTCGCCTACAAGAACGCGGATCTTGCCATCGCTCAAACTTTAATGTCAACCTGCCCCTTGTTTGCGATTCCGATCGTGTGGATCGTGTTCGGCCACAAAGCAACTCGCATCGCCATCATCGGAACCGTCGTCGCGCTCGTTGGCGTGTGGATGACGGTACAGAACTAGCCAGGCACGTTGCGTCCAAGTTTTGCTTCTTTACAGTTGCACAGGGTTAGTAATGGCCCTTGCCAATACGGGCGACAATGGAGATCGATCTTTATGATTGCCGTCTCTTCGCTTCTTCGAAACAGAAAAAAGCAGCACCAGAAGAATTTTTCTGCAAATCCACAGTCGAGCGATATGGCGACAGAAAACGAACCGACTCACAAAGGACGTTATGGGATAGTTTCTGACAGCGTCCCATTAATTGTTGAAAGTTGAAACACGGTCTCTTGAAAGCGACGATGTCGCCCTTCGAAATTCAACTTTCATACGTCAATTAATCCGAAAGCCCAGAGCTTCTCTTGATCGATCTCCTTGCTTGTCCAATTAAAAGCTCCGCGAACGACCAAGTGGCAGTTCGCGGAGTGGTTTTGGTCAGATCAAGTTAAGTCTGAAGAACGTGTCAACTCTCAGAATTGAATGACGGTCCGTGACAATCGTTTTCGTTCTGTTCTACTTCGTTAAAACTCTTCATTTTGATCACGTTGACCAGCGATGTCGATCAAACGCAAGTGCATAATCACCATTGCTAGATTGGTACAAGCGAAGATCGCCGAACCGCTCTAGCCCCATCGGTTTCGCACCATCCCGCATACCAAACCAAACAATTGGAAATGTCCGATCATCATCAAAGGATGCTGACAATTGCAGTACGCCAACAAGTTTCTTGTCAGCGTTCGAGCTATGATCTACGTGAAATTCAATAGCAACTATTTCGTCGTTTGAATCGCAGTATAAATCGTAAAACAGAGTATCTGAAATCGATCCGGACTCCTCGACAAACACTTCGCCATCAATATGTACGTTTCCAGCAACATCTTCACTGAACTCAACTTCATGGGGTTCGTTTGATAACAATATGATGCTCAAAGTCATTTTATCAATGCCCCCAGTTTTTCAGTTGTTCGAGAATCACGCGAATTCTCTCCGTTTGGGTCGCAACGCCTGGTCCTGTGTATCCAATATCCTTGTATCGCTCCAGAACGTTTCGAGCAACCTGAAGATACCAATTAAGAGCTGCAACGTTTCCTGGGTTGTTTACAAGCGTTTGCCCAGTGAAGAACGCTCGCATGATGGCAGCATTCGAAATACCTGCCCCAGTTACGGCAGCTCCCCCTCCCGCTGCGGCAGCTCCCCCTCCCGCTGCGGCAGCTCCCCCTCCCGCTGCGGCAGTTCCACC
>CAZORS010000150.1:0-13984 GCA_964582025.1 uncultured Pirellulaceae bacterium
GCTGGCTGCTCGCTTACGCGTCAGTTATCAGCTCTTGTCTCAGCTTCACCCGAACTGTTGCCAGTCCGGCTACGCAAGTCAGACCCTTGTTGAAGGTATTGCCGTTGAAGCTTTCATTTGATGGAGTGCAACACTGCCGCTCACCGCTCACTCGTTTGAACCCTTGCCCGACGCTACGTGAAAAGATAACCGTCACCGAACGGATATGGCGCAGTCGTTTGTTCCGCTGGATCATGAACCAACAATGTGCGATAGAGTAACTGTCCGTCTTGATGACCCTCAATCAGAAAACGGCTTGGCTTCTTGATGCTGTCCACAGGAAGCGAGAGCTTAAATCCTGCCTCCGCGGCCCGAGGGTAATTCGGCATGCCGGCCTCAAGATCATCGCGCTGAACATTTTCCGCTTCGATCCGGTCTCCGTTTTCTAGAACGGCCGAAAGTTCAACCGGCTGGCCATCGATCAAGATCCAACCCGCCAAAACCATCGTCTTGCGAATCATATTCAAGGAATCGATTCGACCGCGAAGTGTGTATTTGGAAAAAGGTTCGCCGACTGCTTCTTCAGGTTTCTTTAGCCCACTCATCCAAGCCGAAACGGACTTCATCGTCCGTTCAAGTGCTCGAATGGTGTCGAAAAGAGAATCGTCATCGTGAGCTGCGTTGGGCCAGAATTCTCCGTGAGTGATAATTCCTTCTTCGAGTGCCGCCATGCAAAAAGCAGATCGCAACTGGTCGGGCGTCAGGAAATCGTGTTTTTCAAAGCTAACCGCCAGCCGTGTCGGATGCCCAACGAGACGAAAGGCAGCACCAAACTCTTTGGCCGCGTCATTGAATTCATCCTGAAGCTGCGCCCCTGTGTGTTTTAACTCTGAAGGCAAACAGCGATTCAGTGCAACATCCAAAGCTGCTTCGACGACTTCCAACGTCAGTCCGCCGGGACGATCAACCGTCTTCATCGTGCTCCGCCACGCCCGCGAACAAACTTCCTTACGCCCCAACACTGCTGAAAACGCAAACGGACCACCAAGCTTCTCGCCGGTGACGATGACGTCAGGTTGGATCGAGTAGTATTGCTTCGCGCCACCGATCTCGAGCCGAAACGCGGTCTCCGATTCGTCCAAAATCAATAGTGTGCCGTGCGATTCCAAAAGAGCAGACAGCTCTCGAAAATATCCAGCAGACGGAGAATCGAACGCCGGCGGTCCCAGCACCACTGCGGCGACTTGTTCAGGATTGGATTTCAATAGCCATTGGATCGTTTTGATGTCGTCTGCAGGAATCGTCTTGACATTTGCTTCTTCGAAATGGGAACGCGAAAATCGAAAACGTTGATCTTCGGCGAACAGTGATCGAGTCGAATGAACCTCGTGGACGGCGATCATCGGACGGCCCGTTAACGTGCGCGCCATCTCGACGGCACTGTACATCGCTTCACTGCGACCGCGAGTGAATCCGACGAGGAAATCAGCTCCAAAAACTTCCGCGAGCCGGTCGGCAACTTTAAGTTCCCGCGGATCGGTTAGCGGACCATCGCAGGATGCCGGTTGGTCCAATTGATGAGTTGGCGTGTCGACGGCCCATCGCTTGATCGCTTCTACAATCGCCGGGTGGCGGTGTCCAAAAAGATTTGAGTCAGAGCTGCCGGTCCAATCGATGAATTGATTGCCGAGGATGTCCCATATTCGACATCCTGAAGCTCGCGTGGAAAACTTCGGCAGGACGAGGTTGCCAAAGATCGGCTGTTGAAGGTGCGGATCGAAGCGGTGATAAATTAGCCTCGAGCGGGCTTGCTCCGTTTGTCGGGCGTGGTCTTCGAGCAGTTTCAGGTTGATCGTTTCGGCTGGCATTCTCAATAGGATACCTTCTGTGACCACGATGTAAATTCGAGGCACCACTGGCCCAGACTCTCTACCTTCTCGATCCTTCCATGCAAGCATGATTGATATTGCAAGAAGTTGGCGGTTTGCTACTTTCCCGCTAAAGCTCGCGTAAAAACTCGTGCGGGTTAATCCTTGGAAGGGCTGTGATGTTGTCTAATAGAAGCTTTGTTTGCGTACTGGCGTTTTGTTTCGTTGGCGTGTCATTGACTGGATGCCGTAACCGATGCAACCAGCCGTGCGTAAATCCGTATCAGCAGCCTTACGCAAACCAATACGGATACAATGCTGCTCCGAACTACGGCCAAGCCTACAACGGCGTCGCGGGACGTTCGCCTGTGATTCCGCCGCCGGCAACGGGCACGCTGAATATTCCTTCGATTGCCAGAAACAATCCATATGGCCTAAACCAAAATCCCGGATTGCTGAACACTGGTCAAGCCGCTCCGACACCAGCGAATCGTGCAGGACAATTCAATCAGCAGAACGGATGGCGTACCAGTGGTTCAGGCACAACGAATCCTGTGCCGAATCCAGCCATTCGGCCAGCAACGGGAACGACGCTCGGCAGTAATTCAAATTCGGCGGCGGGAAGCACGAATCCAACCGTCGCGCCAGCGAACGCAAGTTCTGTTTTAGTTCAAAACACACAGTCGCGGACCAATCAAGGGTACGGAGATTCGTACGTTCGATCGCCTGACTACTCGACAACCGCTGTCAACGAAACCCTTGATCGCACTCGATTGCCAGCAACAGATGCTTCGGCCGTCCGCGCTCCGTCGCAGTTTTACGCTCGAGCCAGCGGAGCTCAGGTGGCTCAGCTTCCACCGCAAGGAACCGTCAACGGACAGCAGCCTTATTACTCGGGAACTTTTCAAACCAACCCAGCTTTCAACGTTCCGCAAGGCGGTGTGATTCAGCCGGGTGCTGTGTTCGCGGCGAACAATGTGAACCGAACGGCGATGGTTCAGGATCAGTCGACAGCAACCTACGATCCTTACGGCAACACTCGTTCTGCCGACTGGCGTAATCGCGATACGAGCGGCACTTTTCAGTAGAAGATGCTCACGGGTACAACAATTCAATTGTTTGCCCGCAATTTGGGCAGCAGCCGTTGCCGAAAAAATTCTGCAGCCAACCCACGATCTTTACGTTGCCCGTTTCTGTTGCCAGCTTGATCAACCAAGCCACTTCTGATTCTTCAGGAGATTTCGTTCGAGGAACGACAGGCGTCTGATCACCATCCAAATCGATCATCCGTTTGATCGGCGTGAGGTATCGCGGTGAACTGTCTGCATTGATATTCAAATAGTCCTCTTTCGGAAGCTCCGAATTGTAATGAACGATGTGACCTTGGCTGATCATTTCTTCATCACAACCGGGGCATTGAATGAAGTCTTCTTCATTGCCGTGCCGAATTCTTGTGCCCGTGATATCCCACCCATAGAGCTTTGCCAATGCTCCCATCAGCATCAGTTTTCTATCAGAGTCCCTGTCGTAGTTAGTCCTGAACAGGTTCTCGCAGATATCTGCTGCAATTTTCAGCGACTCGCACCATGTTGCCAATTCGGCTTCCGTTAGCTCTTCGTGCGGATTATTTTCCGCTGAAATCCAAGACACCAAATCCATGATCCACGTCTGCAGCGAGTAAGGAAGCGATTCGCAAGCATCGACCAGAATCGGAACCGTGATAAAGGTTGCCGGATAGGTTGATTGCTGATGAAAGATTGAATCGTTGATCGTGTCAAGCGAGTTCTTAAGTCGTTTGATCGAAGCTTCCGAGCGGTCTGTCTCTTCCGTCAGAATCTTCAACGATTCGACCAATCGATTGTCGCTCCAACAGTATTTCAATTCTTGCCAACGCGGGGAATTTAGCGGCGTTAAGTCCATTGGATCTCATCCTTTCGATAACAGCAGCCCGCATTGTAAAGGAACACCTGCCGTCACAACTTGCTAAAATTGGCGAAACCAATTTGTTGTATGGGAGCTATTGAATGAAACTTGGCCACGCGAGAGATATTTGGACACGGTTTGTAACGATCGGATTCGTTCTTTGTTTCGCGACATTGTCCTCCGCCGAAGATCCGTTGCCGAAACTGATTCTTGATGCTGACACTGCGAACGAGATTGATGATCAATACGCGATCATTCGAATGCTCAAGCAGAACAAGTTCGATGTGATCGGGCTCACGTCGGCACAGTGGTTGCACTACTTGGGTGATCAGCAATCGGTTCAGGCCAGTCAGGTTCTGAACGAGAAATTGCTCAAGCTGATGAACGTGACCAACGTTCCCACGTTCATGGGAGCCGAGCGACCGATGGGGAAACCTTGGGGCGGCGATGAGGCAAAAGATTCAGCGGCTGCACAGTTCATCATCAAGTCAGCGCGCGAACTGCCTGAGGGCGAACAACTGTACGTGGTTTCGATTGGGGCGACGACGAATCTTGCGTCGGCGATCAAACTGGCTCCGGAAATCGCGCCGCGAATCAAAGCCTACTTGATGGGGTTTCAGTACGACTTTGAAACCAAAGCGTGGAACAAGTCAGAATTTAATATTCGCCGAGATCTCAATGCAGCGGACTTCCTGCTCAATCAGAAAGATCTTGAACTTCACGTGATGTCAGCAACAACATCGAAAGTGTTCACGTTCGCCCAACAGGACTCTTACGAAAAGCAATCGAAAATGGGACCGCTGGGCAAGCAACTGACAGATCGATGGAACGCGCGTTTCCCAACTTCTACGACATGGGTCATGTGGGATTTGGCGTTGGTCGAAGCGATGATCGATCCATCGTTAGCCACCGAAGAAGAAGTGCTCACACCGCCAGAGAATACTCAGCGTAAAGTTTGGATGTACAAGACGATCGAAGTCGAAAAAATGCGAGACGATTTTTGGAAGACAGCGCTGGAGGAGTAGACGGTTGGTCATGGAACGGTTTTCGTTCCACCTCAATGCAAGACACACCTGAAGGCGTTGACTACGAACTGAATGCAAGCATTACAAAAACGAAGCTGACATCGACGGGCAAGGTACGCCGATGTCTCTCACGGCGATGTCTACAGCGTTTTTCGCCAGGTCGTGCGGTTGATGTAGTTCGTGTAACTGAGCACGATTCGGGTGACCTTTTTGGAAAAATTGTCGACGTCGTAATCGGCGACGTGCTTAAAGGCTCGCTCGCCAGGTTGGGATTGAGAGACGACTACATCGATCGAATGCATGACGTCTTCTTTTTTCAAACCCGTCATGATGAGTACGCCTTCATCCATACCTTCGGGGCGTTCATGGGCTTGGCGAATGGTAATGGCTGGAAAGTTAAGAATGGATGACTCTTCGGTAATCGTTCCCGAATCGGAAATCACACAGTACGCTTCCATCTGCATTTTCACGTAGTCAAAGAAACCCATTGGCTTGAGAAACTGGACTCGAGAATCGTTTTCGATGTCGATCTGTTCGAGTCGTTTTCTGGTTCTCGGGTGAGTCGACACGATAACCGGCATGTCGTATTTCTCAGAAATCGCATTTAACGATTCGAGCATGTCGGTAAAGTTCTGTTCGGAGTCAACGTTCTCTTCGCGATGAGCGCTGACGATGAAAAAATTGTTCTTCTCAACGCCGAGTCGGGAGAGCACATCGGAGGCTTCGATTTCGGCCATGTGATGAAGCAAGATTTCTTTCATTGGCGAACCGGTCTTGACGATCGTTTCCGGTCGCACTCCTTCAGCCAAAAGGTATCGTCGCGCGTGCTCCGTCAACGGCATGTTGATGTCGCTCAAGTGATCGACGATTTTGCGATTGAGTTCTTCAGGAACGCGCTGATCGAAACAACGGTTTCCAGCCTCGAAGTGAAAGACCGGAATCTTTCGACGCTTGGCAGCGATGACGGCAAGACAACTATTCGTGTCGCCGTAAAGCATTACCGCATCAGGCTGTTCCTTTTCAAGAACGTCGTCTGCTTTCGCAATAACGTTGCCGATCGTGTGCGCAGCATTTTTTCCAGCGACCTCAAGAAAATAATCCGGCTTCGGAACGCCAAGGTTCTCGAAAAAGACTTCGTTGAGTTCGTAGTCATAATTCTGGCCTGTGTGCACAAGAACGTGATCGACAAATTTGCTGATTTCCGCAACGACGCGGCTAACTTTGATGATTTCGGGCCGTGTGCCGACGATCGTCATGACTTTCATGTTTTGATTCTTTCAAGAGTTATAAGTTTCAGAGGAGAGATTGAGCGCGACTAGCCAAGTGATTCCAAGAGCGCCTTCGAAGTGTATTCGATTTGCTCTTCAGTTAGCCCGATCCATGTTGGCAGGCAGATGCCTCGGTGAAAACATTCGACGGAGTTTGGGAAATCTTCGCTGGAATAACCGAGGTGCTCGTAGCAGGGTTGCTGGTGTAGCGGATAGAAAACACTTCTGGGTTCGATCCCTTGATCGTTCATGTGTTTCATGGTGTTTTCCGCGTTTTCAACAAAGACGACAACGCGAAACGGAATGAATTCGTAGTCCGAACGAACTTTCAGGAACGTGACCCGTTCATCGCCGCCAAGGTACTTCTGATACAAGTCGAAGATCGTTTTCTTTTCTTTGCGAATCAGGTCAAGCTTTCCAAGTTGCGATAGCCCGAGTGCAGCTTGCATATCGGTAATTCGGAAGTTGTATCCAATTTCGGGATGCACGAAAGTGCCGCTGCGAACCCGACCTTGGTTTCGCAGGTAAACCATTTTGTTGTACACCTCTTCGTGAGGAGTAACGACAAAGCCACCCTCTGCCGTGGTGATCGTTTTGTCAGCATAAAACGAATAAGTGCCAACATCACCGATCGTACCAAGGTGTGTTTCGCCATCGGTAATTCCAATGGTCTGGGAAGCGTCTTCGATCAGGAGAATTTTATGATCGTCACAAAACTGTTTTACTTCTTCGATGTTCGAACAGGGGGTTCCAAATAGATGCGCGACAACGATACCTTTCGTTTTTGGTGTAACCTTGATTTTGTCCAGATCAATCGTCATGTCGTCGAACGACTTCGTATCAGCAAAAACCGGAGTCGCGCCAACCATTTCAACCGCGTTGGCGGAAGCGATGAACGTTATGTTTTGAACGATTAATTCATCGCCGGACTCTATCCCAAGGGCCTTCAGCGCAAGGTAAATTGCCAAGGTGCCGTTACAAGCGAACACGCCATACGGACTGCCTGTCAGTTCCAATAATGCGTCATGGAACTTGCGCGCGAACGGACCTTCCGCGATATAGTTGTTTTCAAAGACCGGTTCGATGAACGCGTAGTCGCTCTTGTCCACAAACGAACGAAACTGCGGAATATGCATTTTCGGTTTGGACGCAATTTCGGATGGATCGACTTTTGACATGTTATTTTTCTCTAATTCAAGCGGGACGATTTTTCGTTCGTCCAAGATAGTCGTACTGAGTTTCGTTTGCGAGTTCCTGCATCATCGTTTGCCAGTCAGGAATCTCGAGGTTTAACTTCTTTTGTAGCTTACTGCCATCAAGCGTTGGCTTAATGGTGAAGTCTCCATCAGGAATGATCTCTACGTTCATGTTGAAGGCGTCTCTGGCACAACAGAGTAAATCGTATTTGGAGATCGGCGTTGGCATGGCGAGTTGGTGAAGGTCACTGATGTCGGGATGAGATTCAATGATGTCGCCAACAACTTTACTCATGAAGATCGTCGAAACCCCTGAATAGAACGCGTTGGTGAATCCTTTGATTGTTTTACCTTCCTGCCCAATAAACCATTCCAGCAGTTCGGAGAACGCGTCGAGTTCTCGTCCTATAAAGGAAGAGCGAATTGTCAACGTATGGTCGTAGCGAATTTCCCCAATCGCCTTGGTTCGCCCATATGCGTCTGGCCCGTTGGTTGCACTTTCTTCGGTGTAGTCACCTACTTCGCCATTGAAAACACAGTCGGTGCTGAAATGAATGATTCGCTTTCCGTTCTCACCAGCCCATTTAGCGAGGCGATGCGGCAGCATGCAGTTAACTTCAGTTACATAAAGTGCGTCATTCACTTCGGGCTTACGTTTGGTGATTCCAACGCAGTTCAGAACAACGTCTGGATCTACCGCATGCAGGATTCCAGATAGCTTTGGAAAATCACTAGCGTCAACATTGTCGATGACATTGTCGCCAGTAAACAACCCGCTGCCTTTGAAGCATGAACGGTCGCGGTGAAGGACAGCAGAGACGTCGTCGAATCTTTCGCCAAGTTTTTCAAAGAGCTTGTGTCCGATGAGTCCGGATGCACCAAGAACAAGAATTCGTTTCATAAGACTATCGTGAAAAATGACATCGAGAAGATGAACGGACAGGCTCACGCAAGCGTGAGCCAATAACGGTGTATTTCGAGTCTGGCAAACCGTTAACCGGGGAGCAGCCCCGAATCTTTGAGGTCGCGTTGAATTTCCGGCAGGGAAAGCAACAGATCTTTCATTTCCTGCAGCGTAAGCTGTGTGGTGTTGTGCGAATCGTAGTCATGCGCCATCGGTTCAAGTTCTTCACCTTCGGTGAAGAATCGTTTGTAGTTCAAATCTCGTTCATCCATCGAGATCCGCATAAAGTCACCCATGTCTTCGCTACGTTGCATCTCGCCGACGCTTGCGAGTGCTTCGAACATCTTCTCGCCATGGCGAATACCGATGGTTTCGATTTTAGTATCGGATTGAAACAGTTCGACCATCGCCTGCGCCAACACTCCAATGGTACATGCCGATGCCTTCTTGATGAAAATGTCGCCTTGGCGAGCATTTTGAAAAGCAAACTCAACAAGAGCGACTGAGTCCCGTAACGGCAACATGAAACGTGACATCGAAGACTCAGTAATCGTGATCGGGTTTCCTTCGCGGATCTGGCGAACGAACAGCGGAATCACGCTCCCTCGCGAGTACATCACGTTGCCGTAACGCACACTACAAATTCGCGTGTCGCTTTCACCAAGTCGACGGGCGATCGATTGAGCAACCTTTTCCATGACGGCTTTCGTCATGCCCATTGCGTTGACTGGATAGACAGCCTTGTCAGTTCCTAGCACCACGACGCATTCCACTTTATGAGCCACGGCAGATTCGATCACATTGTTGGAACCAATGATGTTCGTTTCCACTGCTTGCATCGGAAAGAATTCACAAGACGGAACTTGCTTCAATGCTGCTGCGTGAAAGACGAGATCAACCCCTTCCATCGCTCCATCGATGCTGGCGCGATTTCGCACGTCGCCGATATAAAATCGCAAACGTGGCTCAGCCATGCGGATTCGCATGTCTTCCTGCTTCCATTCGTCCCGGCTGAAAATGCGAATTTCTTTGTAGCCCTGGGCGAGCAGATGCACGGCCATGGTCTTGCCAAACGATCCTGTTCCTCCAGTGATAAGGACGGTTTGTTCTGAGGCTTTGGTTTTGTCAGGCATTGTTAAAAAGTGGTTTTAGGCAAGTGAAATTGGGACGCAGGCTCTATTTTTTCAGGCCATCAAAGGGAAATTTGACAGGTATGTCAATCGATCGTTCGAAGTTTTTGATTCTTATTGACCTGCGTGTTTTGGTCCGGCGGAAGCTCAGACGTTTATCTCTGTGGGATCTAGTATTCCTGAGAACAAAGCTGACCACTTATCGAGTACGGTAACTTCGTTGTAGTACGTATCGTAGACGTCTTTTGCTTTGGCACGGAAATGAGCGATTTGATCGGGATTCTCGATGGAGCCACGGATAACCCTCTCCAGCCCAACTTTGTCCTCAGCCGGGATATTCACTCCGATTTCGTTTTCGATCACGAAGTTAGCAAAACAGCTCTCTTCCTCCAGCATCGAAAGCACGGGGCAACCTGCCGCAAGGTAAGCGATCAGCTTGGTTGGATAAGCATATTTGTATATCTCAGGATTGAGTGAGATTACTCCAAAGTCGGCAGTTTCAAGCACCTTCTTGGCTACCGCATGCGGTTGATGTGCGAAGAATTTGACGTTGGTGATTTGCAGATTGGCGACTTGTTCCTGTAGCGCTTTCTTTTGTTTACCGTCACCCAACAACAGGAGTTCTACAGGCAGGTTTTTCTCAATTTTCGAGAATGTGTCAACTAAAGTTGGCAAGCCTTGAAATCGCCCAATATTGCCAGCAAAAACGATACGGAAAACACGTGGCGACTTCACAAACTCATTGGGTAACTTTTGCGGCACAAGTTCGTCGTTGGTTGATTGGTCGAGATTGAAGTTTTGAATCACGTCAATTTTCAATTTTGCTGCAGTGTCGCGGGCCAAAATCGAATTCTTCATGTCTTGCGAAAGAACAATCGTCCGCGACGCTCGTTTGCACGTGCTTAGATCGATTGATTTTAGGAATCCAAAAATGGTACGGTTTTTAAATTCACCTGATAGACGACCAATTTCAGGATGGATGTCCATGCAGTGATAGAGCAGTCGTGATCGACATAGCCATGCTGCCATTCTGGCTGCCCAACCTGCAAGCACAGGCGGAGAGGTTGAGGTCATGACGACATCGTATTTTCGGTTCGCCATTGCGTGCATGATCAACGACATGGCGAACAGGAACATGTTGAGTGCTCCAACGCCCGGGATCTTCCATCGCGAAGGCAGCATTCGAAAACGTCGAACGCTAAAGCCGTCGATCTTTTCTCGAGCAGGCTGCGAAGGTTTGCTGACCGTTGGCTTATAGCCGGGTTGAGTAGAAACCACGACAACATCATGACCGTCGCTCGCCAATCTTGCCGCAATCTTCTTTAAAATTACTGCGTACGGAGGCGTATCGGGCCAAAAGTAGCGATGTACCAGAAGTATTTTCAACGGCCGAATACTGTACTCCACAGGTACTTCAAGTCTGACATGAATGAGTACTGTTCAAGGTACCTTAAATTGATTTCAACTTTCTTTGGCCAGACTACGTCCCGGTTGTACGTGACTGGATCAGCCTCACCTGCGAGCAGATCTTCTTCGTTTCGAAAGTGAATCGAAGCTGGCCCGGTAATGCCTGGTCGGATAGATAGTAACGTTCGACTGGGGCCTTCGAGACGGTCAGCAAAGCCAGGCACATCGGGACGGGGCCCAACAAGACTCATGTGACCGATGACGACGTTAAACAACTGTGGCAATTCGTCAATTTTCAACTTTCTCAAAACACTTCCAACGGCCGTGATTCGAGAATCTGTTTTTACTGTAACCGTCGTTCCGGGCGAGGAGGTTGATTTCATTGAACGTAATTTCAACAGGGGAAACATCTTACCGTGCCTGCCAACACGCTGCTGTATGAACAATCCGTTCTGTCCGGTCGACAGCGATGCCGCGAACCATCCAGCCAACATAACTGGCCACAGCAAAGCAATTCCAAAGATCGACCCAAATAAATCCAACCCACGTTTCATACAACGTTGTCGAAGCGTAAGCTTGAAGCCCTCACCGCTCATATCCGAGCCTCGCAAGCCAAGGTCCGACCAATTCATCGATCTTTTCAATTTGTTGTTTCGTCAGTTTGGATTTCCACCCACTTACGCTTGACGTCGAAACGGACTTGGTAAGTTCACGTACTCGATCCGCCGTCACTGATGAATTTGCAAATTCAAACACTTTCGACATTTCGGTTTGAGGATCGCTTGTGAAGTCTTCGTAGCGGATCGTTAAAACCTGATCCGAAGGCACGTCTTCCAATTGAAGCGTTGTCGCTGAAACGCATTCTCGCCATTGAATAGCGCAGCCAACGGCAAGATCGTGGTCGGTAAATGCTTCTTGCATCCCTTCAAATTTCGGCCCCCAAGTGGAGAGCCTGGATTGTTTTGAAAACACTCGATAAAGCCGAGAATAGAAATACTTGGATCCGTAATACAGCAAGTCAGCTTTGGGGACGAACTTCGCTTTTTGTAATAAATACGAAAGGTCAAGCTTTGCATTCCAACGCAACGCTGCAGAGGCGGCAACGTCACGGCCATCTCGAACGATGTGGATGAACTTTGCGGTTGGGAAAATTTCATGAACAAATCCACAGCGGAGCGAATTAGCACAGGTCTTTTCAACCACGGTAGCTTGCGAGTTTCTTTTTGCTAACTTTGCAAATGCTTTCGCCACATATTGTTTTGTGGCTTCATCTGCCATTTCACGCGTGAATTGGTCGGTTGCAAAGTCACGATGGTTGTGACGCCAGATGTAATTGATCTCGTCACAAGGCCACGTAATAAATGCGTCCTCGCTAGTCAGGATATCTCGCAGCATATTTGTTCCGCTGCGGCCGGCGCCGATGATGATGACTGGTGCTATTGAAACCTTATCGCTCATTGATACGTCTGAAAGTCAGTGCTCAATCCTCAGGATTAAGCTTGGTGCAACGCTTGAATAATATCGCAGACGCGATCTACCTGAGAATCCGTCATCGCTGTTCCACTCGGTAGACAGACTCCTTGCTCGTAGAGTGACGTCGCAACTTCGCCTCCGACACACCGGCAGGCAGCAAACGCTTTGTGTCGATGGAGTGGCTGCCATACAGGACGAGATTCTATGTTTTGTTCTTCTAATGCTTCGATGATTTTAAGCGGGTTTGCGCCAAATTGCTTTTCATCGATGACGATAACGGACAACCACCGAGTACTATTTCCGTTCTTCGAATCAGGCATCATGCTAATGCCGTGCAGCTCTGCTAATCGGGTTTTGTATTGCGAAAAAATCGATCGCTTGCGAGCCACTCGATCAGGCAACACTTCCAATTGACCGATCCCGATCGCGGCGAGAATGTTGCTCATCCGATAATTGAAGCCGATTTCATGATGATCGTAATGAAGAACGGGTTGCCTTGCTTGAGTGGCCAAGTAGCGGCAATGCTGCACCAGCTGTTCATCGTCGCTCGCAATCATGCCCCCACCGGAAGTGGTAATGATTTTGTTCCCGTTGAATGAATAAGTCGCTGCCCTCGCAGCTCTACCGACGGGACGGTTCTTATAATCTGCACCTAGCGATTCAGCGCTGTCACAAATGACAGGGATCTCATGGGGTTCACAGATTTCGACGATGTCGTCCAGTTCACAAGGCTGCCCATACAACTCAGTCGGGATGACTGCTGCGGGTTTCTTACCTTGTTTCATTAGCGACTTGATTTCGCTTTCAAGCAAATTCGGGTCCATATTCCAAGACCCTTTATCACTGTCGATGAAAACCAATTCCGCATTTTGGTAACTCACCGGAGACACCGAACCGACGAAAGTCAGTGTTGACCCGAGCACGATATCGCCTTCCCCGACACCAAGGGACCGGAGCAGCAAATGGATCGCCGATGTTCCGTTGGAAACCGCAACGCAATGTTGGAATCCGGTCGTCTCCAGAAACTTTGCTTCGAATTGATTGAGTTGCGGTCCGACAGGAGCAATATAATTCGATTCGAAAGCCTGTTGAACGTAGTCCATTTCCCTTCCAGACATATGTGGTGCAGAGAGAAAGATACGTTCGGTTTGATCGTTCATGTTGTTGGAGTTCATGTCGTTACTTAGTGGTTGGCGCGACATTCAAGAAAACTTCGGCAAACTGCTTCCCGCAGGTGTCCCAACGAAAGGACTGAACCCGCTCGTTTCCCTTTGCCACGAGTTGATCTCGAAATGACTCATTGTCGTGAATTTCTAATATTGCTTCTGCGAATAATTTTGCATCGCCGGGTGGAACCAGAATTGCAGCTTGCCCCACACTTTCAGGCATGGATGTGCAATCGGCGACGACCGACGGACATCCGCGGCCCATGGCTTCCAATGCAACCATGCAAAACGACTCCACACGGCTCGTCGATACGAGGCAGAGCGAAGATTGCAATAGGTTTGTTAGCTGATCCTGATCGACGAAACCCAACCATTCGATTCGGTTGAAAACGCCAAGATCCCTCGCCAGTTTTTCGTACGTTTCCCACAACGATGGATTTAATCCACCGGCGATCTTCAACTGCCAGTCAACGTCCGGCTTCATCTTTGACAACTCAGCAAAACATCGGATCAATGTCGAATTGTCTTTGTGTGGGTTGCCATTGGTAATTGAGCAAACCTGACCTTCGACATGTTTCACTGAACTGTCCAGCAGCGAAAGGTCAGCAAGGTGGTCGGGCAAGCCAATGTAAATGGTTCGATTCT
>CAZORS010000151.1:0-13933 GCA_964582025.1 uncultured Pirellulaceae bacterium
CCGGCAAGTACCAGCAGCACCAAAAGTCCGATCGACAGACGATGCTCGTTGATTGAAAACAGGCTGAAGCCTGCCTTATTTTCCGCGGAGTTTTTCAAAGTATTCCTTGGCGTGTTCTCGTTGCGATTTCGGCAGCACCTGATTTTCGAGAGGATCATTTTTCTCGTTGATGCTTTTGCGAACGATTTCGCGAACTTCGCTGGTGGAGCGACCAGTGATGTTATTGCCATCGGCATCGCCAGTCACGACCGTCTGGCCTTTCTGAAGTTGGCCCTTCACTCGCGATTTATACTTTCCGGTTTTGTCTGTTTCTCGCTCGCGTTCGCCCGCTCCGCGGCCTTTTCCTTTTGCGTTCTTGCTCCATTTGGGCTCATCGCTTTCCTTGCCATTCATGCCGCCCTTAGCACCTTCGATATCCTTTTCCAGATCTTCAAGAGCTTCCATTTCTTTCAGCTCTTCTTCCATCTGCTCCATTTCCTTGGCCAGATCTTCTAAGCCTTTCGCGGCGTCTTCGATGGCTTGTTGCTGAGCCTTTCCTTGCTCACCTTTTTGACCGTCTTGCGGTTTGCCTCCCTGTTTTTTCTTGCCGCCGCCCTGCTTCATGCAATTGGCGCAGTCTTGCATTTTCTGCGCCATCTTCTTCATCTTGTCCATCTGCCGCTTCTGCTTCTGTTTTTCTTCAAGCTGAGCTTGGAGTTTGGCGGCTTTGTTGGCGTCGCCCTGTTGTTGGGCCTTCTTGATATCCTTTTTTAGTTTGTCGATTTTGGCTTTGTGTTGTTCCTGAATCTTCTTGAACTCTTTGGCCAACTGCTTGATGTCGTTGGCAAGCTTTTTCTTTTCAGCTTCGGACATCTTTCCTGATTTGAGTTTCTCAGCAAGATCCTTGACGGCCTTGGCCGCCATTTTCATGTCGCCTTTGGACATTGCTTCGGCAACTTTCTTCGCGGGACCGTTGCCGACGTCCTTCAGTTTCTGAAGTGAGTTCTTCAGGTCCTTGCTTCCGCCGAGCTCTTTTTGGCGTTCTTCAATTTCTTTCTTGATGTTGTTGAGTTCGACAAGCGCCTGTTTTTTGTTTGGAAGCTTTTCCGGATCGAGGCCATCAAACTTGCGCTGTAGCGAATCCAGCTTCGCCAACGCATCCTTGAGCCCCACGGCCTCCAGTGATTTGCGTTTCTTTTCGATCTTCTTCTGCATTTCCTTGACGGCTTTTTTGACGTTTTCGACTTCAACCGTCGCGTCGGAAGCGACAGCTTTCTTTTCGAATGCCGCGTTGGGCAAAAACGTGATCGCAAACAGAAGTGCAATCGGAATCAGCGGCAACGCCAAACTCTTGATACGTTCAAATTTGAATCGATCGCGGATATCGATGACTTCGGCGCTGCGGTCGGCGTCTTTTAGTAATGCTTGGCCGACTTCTGATTCGGATGTGTCTTTGTCAATGGCTAGGGCACTTGAGAGACGCTCTTTCAAGCCGAAGCGACTGTCGACTTCGATGGCCGCCGTTTGCGTATCGATGAACTTGCGAATCGAAAGTCCTCCGGCAACGATCAGCGAAAGGACACAGCCGCCAATCAGCCATGCCGCCGTCCAAGCGTCGTGATGGTCTTGCGTTTCCAGAAATGACAGATACCAAATCTTGGGAATCAACAGACCGATGACTGCCACGATCAAACCAGCGAACAACGCCCACGAAAGGACGTGAACAAAGCTGTGGAAGTTCAGGCGACGACGCGCCTTGGTGACTTGGCGATTGATATCGTTCATTTCGTTCTGCCTCAGTAAGAAACTGTTCGAAGTCTTGTCTTAATTATAGAACGCCGCGGGGAACTCATGAAATCCGAAAAACGAATTCCTCTTCGTGGAAATCGGTTATTCCAACCTTAATTGTGCGGAAATTGGGGTAAACAAAGTGGATTCCCCGTTATTACCCCGGATTAGGACGGTACGATTCATCGGAAGTTCCTTTTAAAAGAGTTGCCTGCGAAGTCAGTGGACGTGTTTACGATGATGAATGATGCAAGCAACTTGAAGGGTGGAGCTGGTGGCGATTCTTTTGATGTGCCGACCCCAGACGATTTGCCATGTGCTGATGTTGTAATCTTCGATGGCAACTGCGTTTTCTGCCGCAAATCTGTCAAGCTGCTGGATTGGTGGGTGGGGAAAGGTCAGCTTGCCTATTTGTCATTGCATGATCCGTATGCTCAAGAGCTTTGCCCCGAGTTGACTCATGATCAAATGATGGAGCAAATCTATTTGTTCGGTCGAGAGGATAACTCAAGACATGGCGGAGCCGAAGTGATTCGCTACTTGAGCACGCGTTCGTGGAAGCTCTGGATCGCTGCTCCATTTCTGCATATTCCAGGCACCATGCCGCTCTGGCAATGGCTGTATCAACAGGTCGCAAAACGCCGTTACAAGATTGCCGGCGAGCTTGACGACGAATGCGATGAAGACGGAACCTGCAAAGTGCACTTCGATAAATGAAGCTGTTATCATGCGTCAATACATTTGCATGATAACGAATTCATAGAGGCAACCATGAGGTTGGAAGCACTTGGCAAAACGAACGAGCAGGTCTCCGTTGTCGGACTTGGAACATGGCAATTTGGCGGCGAGTGGGGCGTGGACTTCTCGGCTGAGCAAGTTGATTCGATTTTCGATGCGGCTCGAGATTGCGGCATCAATCTGATCGACACCGCCGAATGCTACGGAGATCACTTGTCAGAGTCGTTGATTGGTGCGGCCATCGAGTCCGATCGGGATAATTGGTTTCTGGCCACGAAGTTTGGCCATTGCTTTCATTCCAAGTACACGCGATCTGAATTGCGTTCAGGAGCTGACGTCGTCAGGCAACTGGAAGACTCTTTAAGAGCGTTGCGAACCGATCGGATCGATTTGTACCAATATCATTCATGGAACAACGATGAAGTTTTCGCAGACGATGTCCAAGCTGCTTTAATGAAAGCAAAGGACGATGGCAAAATTCGATTCTTGGGAAACTCGGTGCAAACGGCTGGTGATTCATCTATCCAAGTTGCTCAATGTTCCGAGCATCAAATGGACGCGATTCAAATCGTCTACAACCGATTGGCTCGAGAACCCGAAGCCAAGTCTTTTCCGATCTGCGAAGAACAAAACTTGGGTGTTTTGGCACGAGTTCCATTGGCGTCGGGGTACCTGTCCGGAAAGTACAAACCTGGGCACCACTTCGATGACACGGAAGTGCGCGGCAAGTATCACGACGAAGCGGACCGCAATAAATGGCTCAGCGAAGTCGAAAAGATCAGAGCGGATGAAGTTCCCGAAGGAGTTGATATGGCTCAATGGGCGATTGCCTGGTGTTTGAAACATCCGGCTGTGACTTGTGTTATTCCGGGCGTGAAGAACGCCGATCAAGTTCGCTCCAACGCTGCCGCAAGCGAGCTACAGTTCGACTGATCGTTGGCGACCGCCAGACTGTAAAAAAAGAACCCTGCCCAGTATTTCACAAGGCAGAGTCCAATTCGGATCACAAATTTAGATTGATCCGGTGTTCTCCGAACGAGATTTCGTTGTTGACGCCTATGACGGAGGAAGCAAAACTTCGTTCAGCAGATGCACCACGCCATTCTTGGCTCGAATGTCTGTTGCCGCGATCGTGACATTGTCATTGAGCAATACACCGTCGTCATCGACTTCGACTGAGAAAGGTGACCCAAGCAGTGTGTCGACGCTGGTCCGCGTCACGAGGTCACCTGCAAAGATCTGCTCGGTCGCGACGTGGAACGTCAGGATGTCAGCCAGCTGTTCTGTTGAAAGACTCTCCAAAGTTTCAGCGGGCAGTTTTGCAAACGCTGAATTCAGCGGAGCAAACACAGTTAGATTTGGCGTATCGTTAAGTGCTCCCGCAAGATCCGTTGCAACGACGGCTCCTGTGAGCGTGGATAAATCGGGTGTCAGAACAGCCAGTTCCGTCACGGTTCCCAGTCTAGCGCCGCTGAGAATCAAGTCGTCAAAAACCATCTTCCTTTTGTCCAAGTCATCAGCAATGCCTTCGGTCTCAAAGGTACGAACGCTGATTTCCGACGCTTGTTGTGACGGCACGTCCAATGTAAATCGATCAGAGCCCGACTGACCTCCGACACGCGTGTTGGCAACGGAAGCAACGTTGGAGTAGTCCAAGCTGACTTCATCGTTGCCGTCGCCAGAATAGATGCCGGTTTGCTGGCCGACAAGATTGTTTTCGATCGAGACGTAATCGGCACCATCCTGCGACAACACAAGCAAGTTGTCGAACACAGAATTTTCTCTTAATGCGATTCGGTCAGCACCGTTTCCTGTGACGACGAAAACGTCACCTTCCAATTGAGCACCATCGATGCCAACGGTGTCCTCACCGTCGAGTGTCACGACGAAAAGATCTTGCTTAACATCAGCGGTGTCGATCGAAACAGAATCGTTGCCGGTAAAAGTCTGCAACAGGAGTCGATCGAGGAAGTTCGTTTGGTAGACTCCAACGGCATCGTTTCCGGGACCACCATAGACGATTGAACTACCCTTGAATTCGACGCCTTCAATCAACACTGAGTCATTCCCTTGCCCGACGTTGGCTCGCAGGCCAAAATCGTAGGAAGCCCGAACCCCGTTGATACTGGAATCGATCTCTCCACCCGCGATCGTGAGCGGTGCAGCGTCTCCGTTTACGGTGGTGTCATTTTTCCCAATGATCGAAATCGAACCATCTTCGTTGCCAATGATTTCAATTTGATTGTCGAGTGTGTCCCCTCGGATGTAGAGGTTGTCTGTGTTGGCGACGGTTACGTTACCGGCCAACAATCGACGTTCTTCGAGCGTTCCGTAGTTTTGAGTTGAGTGCTGACGTTTGATTCGACGCGATCGCTTTTTGGTATTCCGAAACATGGAGAATCTTTCAATGAAGTGATAAATAAATCCAATGTCAGCCAGAAAGCAGAATCGAGAAAAATTGGCGACATTGAGTCGCACCTCGGCGACTGGGGATGAACCAAGATATTGAGTGTCCAGTTAACGGGATGGCGGCGAATTTATCCCAGAAGTGCCAAAATAGAAATGAGACATTTTTAGCGTTTTCGTCGAACTGTTTGAAACAAAGTTCGTAAGCAGATCTCGCTTCGTCTATTCAGCTTTCACAATCCACAAGTCAATCTTTGCATGGCCTGACTTTTGGAAGGGTCGTGGCATTGGTTGAGCATTTCCATTTTCGTCGATCGTACGACAGCGGAGCAGATGCGTGCCAGGCTTGAGCCCGGGGTGGACATAGAGCCAGTTGGTTTTCGTAAAAGGCATCGGCCAATTTTTTGGCTCGTTCGTTTTCGAGTCGAATCCAATGGTTCCCGCAGGCATTCTTCCGTCTTTTAGCGAATTTCCCCAACGATCTGGAGCCGGGAGAATCTCACCGTCTTGCCAGGGAGCATCCACAAAACGCCCCGTCAAAGGAAGAGCTCCATCTGCCGTGTTGTGTGACCAGACTTGCACTTTTTCAACTCCCGAGACACCGACTTGGGCATAGCCTTTGATCACAAACGGTTCGTTCGCCTTTACTTTTTTCTTCCGTCCAATGAATCGAGCGAACGATTTCATGTACGTGTCGATGTCGTTGTTGCCCGACGCGTAGCTGTCATTGGCTGACTCCAAATTCGTCAGCTTCACGTTGGTCAGCCACTTCACCGACTTGAATGCGTAAGCTTCGGGGACAACCATCCGAACCGGGCCTCCTCGTTTCGGCGACAACCACTCCCCGTTGAGTTTGTAACAAAGAATCACTGGCGGTAAACCAAACGCGTCCTCCAACACACGACCAACCGGCAAGGAGCTGCGAAATATTTTCCGAGCATCATTGTCGTGGTAGCCATAGTAGAAGACTCGGCGAATGTTCCGTTTCGGATCTGCCAGCCACATGACGTCCCGTAGCGGAACACCTTCCCAAACACCGCTCCCGAGAATCTCGTGATTGTTAAGGCATGAAAGCGATTTGGCGAACCGAACAGATTTCGTTTTTGCCATTTCCATCAAGGCACTGAACTTGAACGCCGTGCCCAGCTCTCGCGTCATTGGATTGTCAAGCTTCGACGGATGATCTTCGTGGGAGTCAATTTCCAGCTCCCAAGTGTCACGAGTGAGGCCAACTTCGGCGAGCTTTTCAGGTGGCAGCAAATACGGACGACTTCGAGTGACTTCGAAAAAGTCATCCTGTTCGGTGAGCCATGGGCCAAACTCACCAATCGCTTTCCGTCTTTCTTTGAGGTCCAAAAGTTCTGGCGTATCAGGTTTTTTGTCTTTCGTCGCGGACTTCCAGTCGCAACCGGCAAGCGAAAGTGCAGCGGCAGTTCCAGCGCCCATCATCAATCGGCGAGAAAATTTCCGTGAGGTATGTGGCTCGCTCATGCTGCAATTGTGTCCAAAGAATTCGTGATGGGTGATCTTATAGCGGTTGAATCTTATTGTAATGGAACGTTGATCGCATCCAGACTTTGCAGTTCGCTCGTGAAATGCGACTTCAGATACCGTTTGGGTTTTACGCAACCATTTCACAGCCAGTCGGATTGCTTGCCTTTTCTCGACTCTCCAATAACTCCACCGCTGGAAGGTGAGCGTGTCCCGGCGTAAAATGTGCGATTCCATTCTCAAGGCGCGGGCATGCAATCCGAACAAATCCTTCATCATCAATATGACAACGGGCTGACGCTTGTTGCTCAACCAATGCCTTGGCTGGCGTCGGCGGCGTTTTCAATTCTGCTGCCTGCCGGCGGTCGCTACGATTTTGACAATCGGCATGGCTTGGCCAATTTCGTCTGCGAAATGGTGCAGCGTGGTTGTGGCGATCTCGACAGCCGACAATTCATCGAACAGCTTCAATTGCTTGGTGTGGACTACTCGTCTTCAGCCGGGAATCATCACACTCGTTTCGGTGGAGCGATGAAGGCAACCGAACTGCACGATACGCTGAAAGTCTACAGCGATGTGTTGCGAAATCCGCATTTGCCGGAATCGCAACTGGAAGATGGTCGGCAGGTTTGCTTCCAAGAAATCATGGCAACCGAAGACGATCTGTCGCGTCGCGCGATTCGCAAACTGCGAGAGCGTTTCTTTGGCGATCCCGATGGACGACATGCTGACGGCACGATTGATTCGGTAACCGCGATCAGCCAAAAAGACATTCAAGGATTTTGGAAGCAATACTATCAACCTTCGGGCGCGATCATCGCTGTCGCGGGAAAAATTGATTTCGAATCGCTCAAGTCTCACGTTGGTTCTCTGTTTGACGATTGGCAGGCCAATCCGGTCGAGCCTGTGCAATCGAGCGGTGAAGTTCACGGCTCGCATCACATTCCCTTCGAAAGTGAACAGACTCAGATTGCGTTGGCGTGGCCGGGAGTTGCTTACAGTGATCCAGACTTTTACAAATTTCGTGCGGCGATCGGTGTTCTGTCTGACGGTATGAGTTCCCGATTGTTTCACGAAGTCCGCGAGAAACGTGGGCTGTGTTATAGCGTTTCTGCGTCGGCCGTTTCTGTTGGTGATCGCGGTGCAGTGATTGCGTACAGTGGAACTTCTTCCGCACGAGCCCAGGAAACGCTGGACGTTTTGGTGGAAGAGCTCACCAAGATGAAGGACGGCGTTCGAGAGGATGAACTTTCACGATTGAAGGTTCAATTCCGCAGCGGTTTGATCATGCAGCAGGAATCTTGTCGATCGCGTGCTGGCTCGATCGCGTCTGATTGGGATCGGCTTGGCCGAGTCCGAACGCTTGAAGAAATTACAGGCATCATTACGGGGCTCGATGTCGACTCGATTAATCAATACGTCGCCCAACATCCTCCGCAGAACTTTGATTTGGTCACCCTTGGCAGTGCACCTTTGGATTTGAAAAATGGAATACCGACAACATCAGCTTGATAATGGCTTGACCGTTTTGGCCGAGTGCAATCCACAGGCTCATTTTTCAGCCTTCGGTTGTTTCGTGCGCACCGGATCGCGGGACGAAACGGCTGAGATCGGCGGAGTCAGTCACTTTTTAGAACACATGGTTTTCAAAGGCACGCCGAACCGCAGCGCTGACCAAGTGAATCTTGAGCTGGACGAAATGGGATCCAGTTCAAACGCTCGAACCGGCGAAGAGAGCACGATCTATCACGCGGCCGTGCTGCCAGAATTTCAAACGCCGATGGTGGATTTGCTCAGCGACATGATGCGTCCGTCGTTGCGGGAAGAAGATTTCGAAACTGAGAAACAGGTCATCATCGAAGAGATTTTGATGTACGCCGACCAACCGCCCTACGGTGGCTACGAGCGAATTATGGCCGAGTTCTTTGCGGGCCATCCGCTGCATCAAAGTGTGCTTGGCACGGTTGATACCGTTGGTGACCTGACCGCGAAACAAATGATGGGCTACTTCGAACAGCAGTACAGTCCTGGCAACATGGCGTTTGCGGCATCCGGGAAAGTGGATTTTGATCGACTGGTTGAGGACCTTGAACGAAACTGTGGCGACTGGAAACCATTCGACGTAAGTCGCGATCTTTCGGAAGCAAAATGTAACTCGGGCGTGCATTCGATTGTTCGCGAGAATTCCGCGCAGCAGTACATTTTGCAGTTGGCTCGTGGGCCGGCGACAAACGATCCGCGTCGGTTTGCGTCTCGTGTGGCGATGAGTATTTTCGGCGACGATGCGGGTAGTCGGATGTACTGGGAGTTTCTCGATTCCGGTCGAGCGGAATCTGCCGGCGTTGGTCCTTGTGAATATCTCGGCAGCGGCGCGGTGATGAGTTTTATTTGCTGCAGTCCCGATGCGGCAGCTGACAATTTTGAGCGACTTACAAAGCTGCAGAAAGAGATTCAATCGGGAGCCACGCAGCGCGAACTCGAAATGGCGAAGAAAAAGATCGCGTCGCAGATCGTGCTCGGTAGTGAAGCGACTGAAGCGAGGATGTTTTCGGTCGGGTCGCAGTGGCTCAACGGTTTCGATTACAAAACGCCTGAGGAAATCGCTGCTTGCTACGAAAATGTTACGCTCGACGAAGTGAACGAAGTTCTGGCCGAGTATCCTTTGGATGTGAACACGACGGTTTCAGTCGGGCCAAACATCTCGCTCTAATCGTCATGAGTTTTGCAAGCCAACGTTGAAGCGTCGGAATTCTTGACGGCATCCGCTAATCTAGGCAGCTCTATCTGGGCGGCATATTTCATTTGTGAATTTGTCTTATTACACAGTTCACCAAATCTTCATGGAGTCGCTCATAGCGCGAATTGTCGATTTTTTATTGCGCTGAAGGACAGATGGATTTCAGCAATATCTGAATCCTGAATTGTCAAAAGAAAGGTCCAAGTTTCATGTCGACGATTCCGAGTGACCTCCAATAGACTACGGATTCCTTCGATACAAACTTCAACCAACTATTTTTGCAACCCGCGCTCATGTATCCAATCGATTTCTCTGAAGGCAAAAAGAAGAAGAGCCAGCCAGCGTTCGAAATGCCTAAGCTTACGGCTCAAGTGTGGGCGGTGCTCGCGGTTCCTGTTGTGATTGGAATGATGGCGGTGCTGTATTTCGATTATTCAGCCGTCAGCAAAGCGGACGATGTCATCATGCAAATGGAAGCCCTATCTTCCGAAGACGGAAGTCATCAAAAGAAGGAAATGCGACGGATCGCTGGCGTGAGTCCCGACACCGATGTGCGTGGCGGCAACCTTCATGAGACTTATGTCTTTGATCGAGTTATTCCAGTTTTTCCCAAGCGAGAAATAACGGTTGTTTACAGCAGTTCCGGCAAAGTGGTCGATGTTTTCAATGCCGGTCAAAGTCGCGATTTTGAATCGGCGAGTTACAACTGAAACCTGATCGGTTGTTTAGCTTTCACGTCGATGAATTTGTAGCTGTCGACTCGATTTTCGGTTAAGCTGAATTAAGTATGATTCTTCCTTTGGCTTTCTGGAGCAATCGTGAACGAGAGCGGCTTTAACCGACGTCAATTGCTTCGCGGATTCGGTGTTTCACTCGCCTTACCGATGTTGGCACGCGATTTAGAGGCTCAGGTTGCATCGCGCCGACAAGACGAAGAACGACCGATGCGAATGGTGTGCGTCGCCAATCCTCTTGGTTTTGTAGCCGATGAATTCTTTCCTGAGAAAGCTGGTCAGCTGAATTCGTTGCCGCGATTGTTGAAGCCGTTAGCCGATCATCGAGATGACATTTCTGTGATCAGTAACCTCGATCATCGAATGACGGGAGGCCATCAGAGCGTTCACACTTTTCTCAGTGGCGTAAAGAACAACGAATCAGCTGCCTTCGCGGATCGAAACGTAACAGTCGATCAGATCGCGGCCGAACAGTGCGTCGGCAAAGTTCGCTTTCCTTCCATCGTCGCCAGTGTCGGAGCAAACTCGGGCGAACTCGAATGTCGCACGTCATGGACGCGGACAGGCGTCAACATTCCACCGATCACCGAAGCGAATCGGTTATTCAAAATGCTGTTCGCGTCAGAAACGAAAAAGCAGCGAGAAGGTTTTCGAAAAGCGATCAAGGAAAACGCAAGCGTGCTTGACGCAGTTTTCCAACAAGCGAATCATCTTAAAGGAGGACTCGGCAAAGAGGACCGACGCAAGATCGATGAATACCTCAACAGTGTTCGAAGCGTCGAGAAAGCGCTCGCCAACGCGGATCAGTGGATTGACCAACCGAAACCGAATGTTGAAATTGAAGAACCTCAAGAGGGCGGACCTTTTACACAACGTCTGCCATTGTTTTACGATTTGATCGCGTTGGCGTTGCAGACTGATTCAACTCGTGTCGCCACTCTAAGTATCCCAGGCAACCTTCCAGTCAGCGATTTGGGGCTCTCCGGAAACTATCACGCGTTTTCGCATCACGGAAAGACAGAGCGGCTGCTGAATCCGTTGCTTAAGATTGAAGAATATCAGATCAAGCAATATTCCCGATTCGTTGGAAAGCTGAAAGAGTTGAAGACGCCGGACGGTCGCCCGATGTTGGATTCAACAATGGTGCTGTGTGGTTCCGGGATGGGCAACGCGAGTTCGCACAGTAACAAGAATTTGCCGATTTTGTTGGCCGGTGGTGGATTCAAGCACGGCCGTCACATTGCGGCACCGGAGAAGTCGCATCTTCGCGTACCGTTGTGCAATCTGTTTACGACGATGCTGCAACAATTTGGATGTGACGAGCTGGAAAAGTTCAGCCGTGCGACGGGCGCGATGTCGGAGCTCAAGTCGTGAGAAGGGATCGCATGTTATTTCCTGTTCGCATCGCCTTGGTTTGGGCGACGGTTGCGTGTTCCTCGATCGTCTATGCACAAGAATCCGAACTGGGTGATGCCTCGATCAAGTTCGTTCAAAAGTATTGTGTGTCCTGCCACGGCCCAGAGTTGGAAGAGGGCGATCGTCGATTCGATCACTTGGTGAATGTTGATGGCGGCAAAAATGATACGGCGGAGAACCGCGAATATTGGCGGGAAGTTCTCGACCGACTCAATCTTGCCGACATGCCGCCCGAAGATGCTGATCTTCAACCGACTGATGAAGAACGATTGAGGATAATTGAAATCCTGACCAAAGATCTAAGCAAAAAACGCGAGGGAGAAACTGAGTCAACTTCTGTCGCGTTGCGGCGACTGAACCTTGATGAATACGATCTTGCCGTGCGGAAGTTGTTGGGGTTGGAGAACATGCTTCGCGATCCGACGGCTTCGTTTTCGCCTGATTCCCGAGTCGATGGCTTCGACAACGTTGGACAATCGCTGCAGGTGACTGATTTTTTAATGAAGCAATACCTCAAAGCCGCGGACGAGTATCTAGACGCCGCGATTGTGAAGGGGACCGCTTTGAGTGAAGCTCGTTCGTGGAAATTTCGGGCTCCTTTCTTTCGTGAAAGAAATCCTGCGGACGGATTGAATGAAGCGGGAAAGTACATGCACATTCGCGAAAGCAGTTCCGGGCATGGCTTCTTCTTGGTCCTTGACGAACTGGCGAAGTCCGGCGGCGTTCCCGAATCGGGGTACTACGACGTCCGCATCGAGGCAACCGCGATCAATCGAAAGCATCCGTATAAAGATTGGATCATGGATACTTCCAGCAACGATCCATTGGTGATGTCAATCGTTGCGAGCGAGTCCGACGTGAAGAAGCCTCGGTTTGTCCATTCGTCGGATCGTTCCTTGAAGGAATTTGAAGTCGCCGATGACGAGGCCAAATGGTACGAAGCAACCGTTTGGATCGATCGTGGATATTCGATCAAACTTGGCTATCCCAATGGGCCGCGGCGAATCAAATACATGCGACATTCTTTGATGAGCCAACATCGTGAAAGTTTCCCTCGATTCCTCACCGATCATGTGCATGTTTTTCACGACATGCATCCGGATTTCGACAAGGAAAAAGCACCGGCGATGGTCGAAGCGTTTCTGAAACAGCAGGATGAATTGAAGAAAGCCGGTAAGCGATATGACGTGTTTGGCGTTGATCACGCTTTGCATACCGACGAGGCTTGGAAGACGTTTTATCGCGAGTACAAAGGTCCTCGCATTCGAGTCTCTGAAGTCCAGCTGTCCGGGCCCAAGCTTGCCGATCCTGTCGATATTGTCCTCCCGCTGATTGACGAAAATATCAGCGATGCTCGGGCCAAGGAAACTATTCGCGAATTCGCGACGCGAGCTGCTTCCAGCCCCGTCGATGAGGAAACGTTGGGGCCGATCTTTGGATTGTTCGATTCGGCTCGCGAGAGGACGAACGCAAACGAAGCGTCGCGGTTGGCTTACAAAGCGATTCTTTGCAGTCCAAGCTTTATCTACCACCGCAACCGTGCAGGGAAGTTGGACGATTTCGAATTTGCAAATCGGCTTTCGCGATTTTTGACCGGACTTCCGGCGGATGCAGAATTGTACGCGTTGGCTGAGAGTGGAAAAATTGCGGATCCAAAAATGCGAAGGCAACAAACGGAGCGTCTGTTAGCTTCGGATGAGAGTCGAAACTTCGTTTCACGTTTTCTCGATAGCTGGTTGCATCTTTCGAAGCTTGGCACGATGCAGCCCGATGAGAATAAACATGCCGTTTACTTTAATGAACGACTTGAATCCGCGATGCGAGAGGAGACGATTCTGTTCATGCGGGAGGCATTTGCGAAAGACCGTCCAGTCCAATGGCTGATCGATGCGGATCAGACTTTCGTCAACGCTCCGCTTGCCCGGTTGTATGGCATTTGGGACGTTGAGGGTTTGGAAATGCGACAAGTCAAAATTTCCGATTCAAAACGCGGCGGATTGCTTGGCCACGCAAGTGTGCTGACTGCGACGGCCAACGGCATTGATACTTCTCCGGTGACTCGAGGGGTTTGGGTTTTGGAGTGTTTGTTGGGAACGCCGCCATCACCGCCTCCGCCGGATGTTGAACCACTGGAGCCGGATATTCGTGATGCGGCCACGATTCGCGAACAGCTTTCCAAACATCGAGAAGTCGCATCGTGTCGGCATTGTCATCGCAGGATTGATCCGCTTGGTTTCGCACTCGAGTCGTTCGATGAGATCGGGCGCGTGAGAAATGAGTACGGAGACTGGAATGAGAAGAAGCTTCCAATCGACACAGCAGGGAAGCTTCCTTCTGGCGAATCTTTCGAAGATATTTCCGGTTTGCGAAAGTTGTTGTCGCAGCAATCGCCGCTTGTCGAGCGAAACTTTGTCGCGAAGTTGCTCGTGCAAGCCACTGGTCGCGTCGACGATTTGGCTGACAACGCAGATGTGTTGAAGATCGTTGGAAGTCGAAAGGCCGATGCAGGTTTGGGAATGCGTGAGTTGATTCATCGCGTCATCGCCAGTGACGCGTTTTCACGGTGACAGGTGTTTTGCATGTTGTTCGTAGTCAACGCCTTTAGGCGTGTCCCACATGCAAAACTGGCTATAGCCAGTCACTA
>CAZORS010000152.1:0-13902 GCA_964582025.1 uncultured Pirellulaceae bacterium
TATTGAAATGCCTTAAGCGTAATAATTTTGTCCAACTCTTTTTGATCGAGCTCAAGCTTTGGCTGCCAACCTTCAGGCTTCCGTGCCACCAGCGTCCACGAATCTCGCCACCCTGTAAAGATCGATGACATCGCCAGATATAACGGTCGAATCATCGGCCCAACCCGCCGCGAGAAATGGTGGCAGCCACGAAGGTGAACCACTTCCAAACCTAAATAATTCGACATCTGTTGCAGATCATCCTTCACGTATTCTCTTACGTGCCCGCGCCAGCTTCCCGGATACCAGTAGTAGCTTTCGTATGGCGGCATGTTGGTTTGCCCACGTAAGACTGCGATTCTCTTTCGAATATTGACCGCGTTGGGCAACGACACAAACAAGTATCCTTCTGGTTTTATAAAACTAACCAGCTTGTTCATCAGTTCCCGAGGCGAGTCATGTAAATGGTCCAAAACGGCATGGGCCATCACCATGTCAAATGAGTTTTCTTCAAACGGTAGCGTTCTATCTTTGATAACACGGAAATCGACTCCTGCGTCTTCGGCAAACTTGATGATCTTTTCCTGATTGCCAGGCAAGTTGTGCCAATGGTCTGAAAGATCATCGTATGCAGTGCATTGATAACCCATTTTTTGCAACACAACCGTTTTGTCGCAAGGCCCAGAAGCAAAATCCAGCACCTTGCCTCCAGCAGCAACCCATTTCTGCACCGTTGCGGCGATGTTTTGGTGCGAGTCATCGATACCGCTCATATAGTCTGGAAACGGAAATTCTTGTTCCACTTCCTTGATTGCTTGATCCGAGTTCATTATTTAGTCAGTTCGAAGGTGAACGTTGCGAGGCAATATTCCAATCCTGCGGCCACCAACTTCTAGGGCCAACGGGATCGTTAACATTGTTGATCAGAAAATGTTTAATGTGGCCCAGCGGCCAACGAGCTTCAAAATTGTCGCGTCGTAGACAAACAGGTGGCAGTGATTCAAGGTCCGCTGCATGCGGGCCGTGCGAACCTCGTTTGCCTGACCCTATCGAAGCGTAGCCAGCATCAGCGAGTTTTTCAGCGGCCGAGTTTCCCAGTAATTCAAACGAACCGAATGGCCACGCGAAATGTTCAATCACACCTAGTTTCTGAGTTAGCAATTCTCGCGAGGAATAAATCTCCTCGTATAGTTGCTCCTGCGAGATCTCACTAAGTTTGGGATGTGAGATTGTGTGGCATCCGATTTCCTGTCCTTGTTTCAACAATGTTTCTAGGTCATCCCAAGAAAGGAATTCATCGGATTCATAAACCATCAAAGCGTCTTCACAGAATGCTCGAAGCTTTGTTGGGTTTGTTTCTCCAATGATTCCTGAGCATACAAAGAACGTAGCCGAAAATCCGAAATCAGAAAGGATCTTCCCCGCGCTGACCACGCTCTTGAGACCGTCATCAAACGTGATCGCGCCGTAGGCCTTGTCGATATTTCCGTTTCGGACTCGTTCCGCTGCTTCGCTGTACGATATTACTTCGTAGTGCTCGCCGAACCATTCGAGGAACGCTCTGAATGACTCTTCTTCGTATTGATACATGTGGTGAAAATTAACCACTTGCACAATGTTCGAAGCCGCAATCTGTTCTTCACGATTTTGAAGCGCTTCAATTGCGGCAAAACCGTTCAGCACACAATGACGAGCCATTTTCCTAAGTCGTTTCATCATTGGACTTGTTTGACCCAATTGGCGTCTTCGGCATAGCCGGCGCGAATCAAAGCCGAACCATAGTATTGGTGGAACAACTGGGCTGCCTCAAGCGAAAAATGGTTTTTCCAATCCCCGGCTTCGCCTTTCCTCAAGTACGAACCACGATTTTCTTCGCCTTGCTTTCGCCCGGTTTGCTTCTTGAACGAAAATCGATTAATTGTGTCCGCAACACGATCCGGATCTGCGTCGCAGCCAGACATTTTGCTCACTAAATTGCCGAGCGTTCCGCATCCATCCTCGAGCAGATCTTCATATTTTGCTATCTGCAGATTTTCGTGTGCTTTATCAAAATAGGCGTCTACGTGTTGACCCCAACTTGGAAGTTTTGAAAAACCCCCGGTAGGATTCGCATGCAAGTGACGCAAGAAAGTCGCAATGTTCGTTGATGGCTCTGCATTTGGATCCAAACCTTCAAACAGTTTGGCGTAGTAGCGATTTTTTGCTCCGGCAAGTAATCGACCACGCGTGTGAAAGTACGTCGAAACAACCGTGTCGCGGCCATCGCGAACCATATAGACACCTTTGCCGTATTTTTTTGACGGAGCCTCAAAACTATGAAGCACAGCCGAACATCCCAGTGGCATGATCGAGTGTTGAGGGAACGGGAGCCGAAAGTAATCCGCCAGAAGTTGGCACATCCACGTTGTTCCACTTTTGGGGTGCCCCAATACGAAGACAAGCGGAAAAGCGTTGGGGAAGTTTTTTCCCAAGAAGATTGAACATCGCTTGGCAACTGCAATGACACGTTGAAATTTCCTCACGCGTACCTGCGCGTCTCCCGTCCAACTCACGCGGTCAGAGAGACTGGAGTTTACGGACATTTTCTGATCCGTGCTCATGATTTCAGTTCCGTACCCGAATTTTGCGAAAGCTTATCGACGTGCTTTGATCTCGCCAATTTGAGGTCCCAAAATGGTTCGCTACGTCCGGTCAACCTTTTCAATCTGTCGGCATCTTCTTTCACATTTTCATAAATGAAATCAATGGTGCTTACCGTTGGTGCAACGACGGCTTGAGAAGCTTTCTTTAGTAAAATCTTGCGTCCGATGGATCGAACGAAGTTGGGCGAAAGAGGTTTTAGAATCCTTTGAAACGTCTTCGTCTGCCAAATCCGACGCATGAATTTTCCAGCGACACGGCGGTCATGACCTCGATTCGCTCCGGCACCATCGATTTCGATCGAATACGGTTTCAATTCAAGGAACTCAAATACTCCTGCGATCGTTGCAGCCCTGTTGCTAACGTATTCTTCAAATTTGACAACTTTAATCTGGTCGATGCCAAAGACTGCTATCCACGGGTCCAATTGCATTGCGTATTGGCTGTAAGCGATTGGAGCCGGATTGTTTCGAATTTCGAAATTGACATCCGGGCTCATTTTTTCATCTGACGATTCATTCATCATGTGCTGATGATGGCTGAGGCTCCGTGCAATCGGTTCACGAACGAGGTAGATGATTTTCAGGTCCGGACCGATGGTTTTCGCTGCGATCTCTGCAACGCCGTCATGATGAGGCAACATCGAGTAGTGCGTGGAGATGTCTCCCAACAGTTGATGCGCTTCGGCGTCCCGGTAGTTGTGCCGATAGAGTTCTTCACCAGATTGCTTCCTGTTCGGCTCATCGGTCAGCGCATTGAGTTCTTTGGTGCCACAGAAGATTTCTGGGTGCTTGACCAAATCTTGATGCATGGTCGTCGTCGCGCATTTCATTGCACCAATGACCAAAAAATCTGGAACTAGGTTTCTGTGGGTAGAAGACATGAAAGCGGAGGTGCGCTAGTTCGCTTCCAGCGGATTCGTTTGAACCGTTCTGCCAAGGTTTGCCGTTGGCGCTGCACCGTTACCGCTCATGATAAACTCTGGAGTAATGATCTTCATGAGCGCGCGAATTACCTCCGGAGGTTCATAGGCAGCGTCAATCAAACGATTGACTTGATCGCATACTTCTGGGTAAGAGAAAGCTCGACTTGAAGACGACAAGATTTTGTCATGACTCGTCGGAATTGATTGCTCATTTTCATAGTAAAGCTCTTCATAGAGTTTCTCGCCAGGCCGAATGCCAACCTCGACTACTTCGATAGAGCCTGGCGAGTGTCCGGCCAGTCGAATTAAGTCGTTGGCGAGATCAAGGATTTTAACCGGCTCCCCCATTTGTAGCACGAAGATCTCTCCACCTTCTCCCATCGCAGCACCTTGAATCACCAACTGTGACGCTTCGGGAATCGTCATGAAGTAACGTGTCATTCGCTGGTCGGTGATGGTAACAGGGCCGCCTCTGCGAATCTGCTCTTGGAAAAGAGGAACAACGCTGCCAGCTGACCCCAGCACATTTCCGAACCGAGTCGAGATGAAAGCGGTTTTGGATTCTTCCCCAATCGCTTGGCAATACCGTTCTGCCATTTGCTTTGTGCACCCCATCATGCTCGTTGGGTTGACCGACTTGTCTGTTGAGACCATCACAAATCGCTCGACGCCAAACTCATGAGCATGATCGGCCATTACTTTGGTTCCAAGAACATTGTTGATAATGCTCTCACCGACATTTTCTTCGACAAGCGGTACGTGTTTGTGAGCAGCTGCATGAAAAACGAGGTCAGGCTTCAGCTTTTCGAATATCTCACGGATTCGCCCCGCGTCGGTGATGTTCGCAATACGAGGCAAGTATTTAATATGGGGTGCAGTTTCGTTGAGTTCACGTTCAATATGGTAGATGCGGTTCTCACCACGTCCCAACAGAATCATTCGACTAGGGTGAAATCGTGAGAGCTGACGACAAAGCTCAGATCCAATCGACCCTCCTGCCCCGGTAACGAGAATCGTTTTTCCATCCACGACTTTCTCAATTGCGGCAAGATCCAGATTGGCCGGTTCGCGTCTGAGCAAATCGTTGTAAGACACTTCGCGAATTGGAAGCGAATCAGCGCCGCGAAGGTGATCTTTGAGGGGTGGCAGAATCTTAATCTTGAATCCAAGGCCCGCTGCAGAGTCCATCATCTCACGAAGTTTGCGACCCTGAACGGTTCCAGTGACCACAAACAGTATTGCTGCCTTATGATGCTGCATCAAGTTGGCCAGCGTTTCGGTTGAACCTACAACGCGAAGGTCACTAAAGCGGCGACCAATCATTTTTTCCTTATCCGAAATCATGCCGACGATTCGGATGCCAAGCTTGTGCTGGCCGTTGATTAAGTGTGCCAGCTTCGCAGTATCGAAATCATTTCCAACGATCAGCGCCCGCTCCGTGACACGGTTTCGATCCAATGGTGCAATACGTTCGTCCCAAACTCGCCAACAGGATCTCAATCCCCCCAAGACAACGATCGTTAAAACTAAATCGTTGACAAGCACTGTGCGAGGGACCTGCGCTTGCCAATTTTGAAGTACAAAATGATCAAACGCGACAATCAATAACGTAGAGGCTGTGGCACACTTTAACAGTGAGATGAAATCTGAAAAATTAACGTGTCGCCACCAACCGTGGAAACTTCCAAGTGAATAGAAGACGGCTAACTTGAGACAAACAACGAAGGGCAACCCTTGCCAGAAAATCGGCATGTATTTCGCAGGAACGTCGAGCGTAAACCGCATTAAGAAAGCGACCCAATAAAATGCCGCAAAAACGATGAGGTGTCCCACGATTAGAAGCGGCAGCCTGATACGCGCGAGCCCGTCGCGGATTTTCACGCGCAGCGAAACTCCATCGGTTGGATCAGGATTCTCTGATTCTGGTTTGGAAGTGGACATTGGCGGCTAAGGTAGTTGGATTTTGGGGAAACAGGCGGACTCCGTCCCTTTGGGTGACACCTTATTGATGGTGTAACCTAGAGAATGGGTTTTAAGTGTGGAGTCCGCAATCTGGGTAATAACCCGGTCAGACGTTACGAATCTAATCGCCACGACTTCTACATCAACTGAAGTCACGAGGAATAACCGTATTTCACGACTCTAAATACGCAAAATATACAGACCGGACAGTTGCGTAATCTTGCCTGACCGTCAAAGTCTAAAGTCAATGCTTGCACCAAAAAGCTGCGAAATTTCGCAGAGTGTCCTACGCGCTGTGCCGTACAAACAGCCAAATGCTGTAGGCCACGACACAGGTGATAATTAGCGTCCCAAAATTCAGCAACCAAGATGCTTTCTTTAGACCAGTAAGTGCGACAACTTGAGCGATCACGCAGACGATCGCGACGATCGACATCTTGAAGGCAACCATGCCGGTCACGTTCCAATGGTCGATGAAAAATTTTGCGATCTGGTTCGCTTCAACGTTACCGCTTCTTAAGTGCAGATACGTCAGAAATATGTCCAGAGCATTCACTAGGACAAAGTAAGTCGTTTGGTCCTGCAGAGGCAATTTCCCTGTCAGCAGATGTTTCACATCACTCGCGCGGCTGGGTGACTCAGCAGATTTCCCAAACTTACTTTCGTTTGCCTTTGCCGGTTGCGGCGGCCTTTCCGGCGAAGCAAAGGGGTTCGGTGGTTTTCTTTTTTTCCCTGGATCCGGTAGCGAACTAACGCTGGCAGTTCGCTCAGCCTCTTTGCGCTGGACTAACGCTTCGTAAGCCGTTGTCAGCTCCTGAAACTTCTCGCGATCACCTCCCAAATCTGGGTGATGCTGACGAGCCTTCTTCCTGAACGCTGCATGAATGTCGGCCAAACTAGCCGACGGTGGTACTCCAAGAATTGTCGCAGGGTCGTCGTACATAGAAGGGATCGTTCAGCAAACGCGGTAAATCATCCATTGTGTCAGCATCTATCTTAATCTTGCCAACCATATATGTAACAGCCTCAACTAAACAATCGCGTCATCTTGTTACTACGGAGAATTCGACGAAAATGCCATTGAGCCTCATGGACCCAGCGACGAATGATGAACGACCGGCCTGACATTCGAACGATTTACGAATTGCAACCGGTGCTACCCATTTCAGAATGGTGGCACTGGCTGTTAATCGTGGCTGTTATTGGAATGCTGATCGGTTGGATCTATTGGCTTTATCGCCGCGACACCGTCAAGTTGAGCCGTTCGATTTCCTGGGCGTTGACCGCGATGAGATTTTGCGTCGTGGCTGCGTTGGTCGTCTATTTTCTTGGTCCAGAAAAACGAACAGAAACCCGTTCTGTAAAAGATTCCCGGATCGCCGTGTTGATCGACACCAGCCTGAGCATGGGACTAAGCGATGATCTGGACGTTGGATCAAGGAATGCAAATTCGATCGGTCCACAGACACGTATGGATCAAGTCACCCGTTGGATCAAGACGCAGCAACCAATTCAACGACTGCAACGACAACACGAAGTCACGGTCTATCGTTTTGATGATCAAAACCGTCCCGAAGTCGTCGCGAGTTTTCCGAAAACCGGCGAATCAAAAGGGGATGATGCCTCCTCGGTTACGACCCAACAAACGGTTTCAAAATCCAAACGCTTGTTGGCAACGGCGACGAAGTTTGGCATCAGCGGCATCGTGCTGGCGATTCTTGGGCTCGTTTGCATTCTATTCAGTGCATTCCTTTCTCTTCGGAAGTCTAATGGAACGCACGCAATGCCACTGTCGATCGGTATGCACGCTGCTGTGATTGCGTTGCTGCTGCTGGCAGCGTGTGATTTATGGGTACCGAACTTTGATCTGGCGACATCGATTGGTTGGAATGAAGCTGACCCGAACGATTTGATTGTTGATTCTGCGGACGTCAACCTTGAAGAAGATCCCGCCGCCGAAGTACGTGCGGAAGATGTCGATTGGAACAGCCGGCTTGCTGCCCGCGGAGGAGCGACTCGTTTAGGAGCCGCCATTGAGTTCATCGTCAATCGAGAACGCTCTGGTCCGATTGCTGGTATCGTTGCGGTGACCGACGGACAAAGCAACACTGGGACATCTCCGGAAGCCGCCATGATTGCAGCTTCCAACGCTGGGATTCCTCTGTATCCGATTGGCATTGGTTCGACTCGCGTTGCTCGAAACGTTCAAGTCGCCGACGTGCAGGCGCCGCCAAGAGTTTTCCCTGGCGATCGATTCAAAGTAAAGTCGTTGATCACAACGTTTGGATTAGAAGGAACTTCGGCTCGAGTAAAACTATTTTCTGTCGATGCGAAAAACACCGAATTCGAAATCGAAGAAGCGGAAGAAACCGTCAGGCTTGGTGCCGATGGAGAACCCTTGCCGGTCTCGTTTGATGTTGAGCGAGCAGAGAAAGGCAAACGTCGCTACACCGTTCGCGTTCTGCCGATCGATCGAGAGCGTGAAACTCGAGACAATCAACGCAGTGTCGTCGTTAGCATCGTCGAACGAAAGACAAATGTTCTTTTGATAGCCGGCGGACCAACGCGAGAGTTTCGATTTTTGCGAAATCAACTCTATCGCGACAAAAGCATCACCACTCATGTTTGGCTGCAGTCTGCGAAATCGGGCGCCGATCAGGAGTCCGATGTTTTGCTCGAACAATTTCCGGTCACGCGTGAAGAGATGTACTTCTTCGATTGCGTGATCGCGTTCGATCCGGATTGGCGAGAGCTTTCCCCGAACCAAACAGCGTTGCTGGAACGTTGGGTGGCTGAGCAGGCTGGCGGGTTGATCCTTATCGCAGGTCCCGTCAACACGCCCGAGTGGACTCGCAAGCCACGTGGTGACGAAGCGATTGATGTGATGCGAAAGCTGTATCCGGTATCGTTCTATTCCCAAGGCAGTGCGATTCGAAAGCTTGGGCGTTTTGGCGGTGGCGAAGCTTTTCCACTGCAGTTCACTCGCGAAGGTAGAGCGGCTGAGTATCTCTGGATTGGCGATACGTCGAGCGAAAGCTTATCGTCATGGGACAGTTTCGAAGGCGTTTTCGGATATTACGCCGTGAACGAATCCAAAGCCGGTGCCGATGTGCTGGCAAATTTTGCCGATCCAAACACGCTGATCGGCGAGCGACTGCCGATCTATTTCGCCAGCCAGTTTTATGGCGCCGGTCGTTCGTTCTTTCAAGCCAGTGGCGAGATGTGGCGAGTCCGGCGAATGGATGTCGACTACTTCGAAGAGTATTACAACAAGTTGATTCGCTGGGCCAGTCAGGGCCGATTGTTACGCGATTCGCGGCGCGGCGTTTTGCTTGCCGATCGACAGCGTTGTTGGATGGGTGACACGATTTCGCTCCAAGCGATTTTACGTGACGCGCAAGACGAGCCCTTAATGCTCTCAGAGATCGAAGCCACGATATTGCGGCCCGACGACACGAGCGACAAAGTCATGTTGCGATCCAATGCGGCAGCCGTTCGCCCAGGAACGTATTCAGGACAGTTCATCGCCGGCGTCGAAGGTGACTTTCGGGTTACGCTGCCGATTCCAAACAGTCCTGATTTGGAAGTCCTTTCAACTACCGTAACCGCAAGCATTCCTGACCTTGAAAAGGAGCGTCCGCAACGCAACGATGCCCTGCTTTCAAAACTAGCTGAAAAAAGCAACGGCCACTACTACGTTGGCGTCGAGGAATTCTCCGTCGCTGCTTCGGAACAAACATCTCCCGAGAGCCAGATTTTGTCCCGCGATCAAGAGTCTTTTCTGTCCGGTTCGTTCGATCGAATATTCAAGCGAAAGCTGATGATGTGGCTAATGGGCCTGTTGGTTCTCGCTTTGGCCATGGAGTGGACCGTGCGACGGTTGCATCGATTGGCATAGCGTCGGCTCCTTGAACTAACGACTAGCTGCCTCTTTATCAATTCGCAACCGCTTACGCGAGATGGCGGCTTGTCAGTAAAATTTCGGTGACCGCAAAAACGTGCGAACGCTTCCCGTTCATTCAGAGTCAAATTGCAATGAGGTTGTTCGCAATTTGGGCCCAAATCGCGGAAGCTGAATGCGGAAAATGGTGCCTTCGGTTTGCTCTGAATCCACCCAGATTTTCCCTTGATGGTTTTCAATAAACCGTTTGGCCACGGTCAGACCAATGCCGCTGCCCAACACCTTGCTGTGGGGGTCAACGCGCTGGAAAGGTTGAAAGACTTTGTCTCGATCGCTACCGGCAATCCCTATGCCGTTGTCACTCACCGTAATCAGCAAGTGTTCATCAAACTCTTCGCATGTCACGATGATCGCCGGAACAGTGGCAGAACGATACTTAATTGAGTTTTCAAATAGACTCTGAAAGGCAACCACGATCTGTGAAGCGTCAACATGCGCTGTCGCGGAACTACGGCACTGAATTGTAGCTTCACTGGCTTTGAGCTGATGAGTCAGATTTATCTTGGCATTCTCAACCAACCACGCGACCTCTACTTCTTCTATCACAACCTCTGTCACTCTAGCTCTGGATACTTTCAACAAGTCGAGGATAAGACGTTGCATTTTTTTTGCACCCTCGACCGCGCGATCCATATAGCGACTGGCTCTTTCGTCAAACTTGCCTTCGTACTTTCGCTGCAGAAGCTGTGTGTAACCGGCGACCATCCGTAACGGTTCTTGAAGGTCATGCGAAGCAATGTAAATAAATTGCTCCAGTTCATTGTTAGACTTTTCAAGTTCTGCGGACCGTCGAATTGCCCTCTGTGATTCCTCCGAAGAAGACTCCTTGGCGGCGGTCGGTTTGCCAATCGTTTGTTTTCTACTTCGGAACAAAATAGCGACCATCACAATGACAGCCAGAATGAGTAACTTATTGGCGCCCACAACCATAAGACCAACATGCTCAGGTGTTGCTTGTATCCAAGCGCTAACGATCACGAGGCTGCTGCAAAGAATCGAAGCTCCAATCCCAACTTTTTTCGACTGGAGTTTGCCGGAAGCCGCGACAGGGAAAACGTATGCAAGCCCCCAAACAATTCCTTGGGGGCCCCAACAATCGAGGGAAAATATCGCAGCCATTGCAACGCCAACCGCCGCGATCCCTAACATTTGAAAGGACCTTTTTTGCTGATAGCCACTTAACATGTTGTGTCGGTCTCAGCTTTGATATAAAACGAATCTTGATGCGATTCTGATTTTCGGATTTCCACACTCGCTAGGGCGGGCGTAAAACTTCTTCCCGTAGTAGAGCTCATCATCCAACGTCGAGGTACCCATCGAAGCATACTAGAGGTTCGATGAAATCACAAAGAATCGATTGCAAGGTTTGCATAAATGGTCCAAGTAACTCAAGTCCTGTTAGTTGAGGACAATGATCATGATGTGGAGCTCGTCATCAGTTCGCTCGAAGAAGCCCCTGGTGTCTTTGAAGTTGATGTTGCAACAACGTTAGCCGATGGTCTGCTAAAGTTGTCTAAGCCTAGATATGACGTCGTACTGCTGGATCTTAGTCTGCCCGACGCTGATGCCGAAAACACAATAAAACCGATGCTTGCTGCATGTGGTGATGTGCCGCTGGTAATATTTTCCGGGACTTATAATCCGGAACTCGCCATTGAATTGGTCCGGCAAGGTGCCCAAGATTTTATTTGGAAACAACACTTCATGCCGGAAGTTCTTGGCCGCGCGATCCATTATGCGATTGAACGAAACCGTCAGGAAATTGCTCGGATCAAACTTGAGGCACGTGTTCAAAAAGCTCAACGATTGGAAAGTCTCGCAATCTTGGCCGGTGGAGTTGCCCATGACTTCAACAATCTTTTGGTTGGGATTTTAGGCAACGCTGGCCTTGCGCTGATGGATTTGCCAGCCGAATCGCCAGTTCGTTTGCTCGTCGAAAACATTGAAACGGCGGCACGCAGGGCGGCAGAATTAACCAATCAGATGCTGGCCTATTCGGGTCGCGGCAAGTTCAAAGTGATCCACGTTGATCTTTCAAAGTTGGTCAAAGAGATGAACCATCTGCTTGACATATCGAAAGACAGGAACGTCGTGCTACGGATGGATCTCGGAGAGCCCGGCGCAATCATCAAGGCAGATGCTACTCAAATTCGGCAGGTGGTCATGAATTTGATCACCAACGCTGCCGACGCCATTGGCCATCGAAGTGGTTTAATTACAATTCGAACGGGGATGACCGACGCAACCGAAGGCTACTTCACCGGCATGGTGTACGGAGAAGATGTCGCGCCCGGACACTACGGCTACATTGAGGTGTCCGATACTGGGGTTGGGATGGACAAAGCCCAGGTTGCCAAGATGTTTGATCCGTATTACTCGACGAAACATGACGGCCACGGACTCGGACTCGCTGCGATGCTTGGAATCGTGCAAGGACACAACGGAGCCATTCAGGTTTACAGCGAAATCGGAAAAGGGACGACGGTCAAAGTTCTACTGCCAATCGCCAAAGAGGCATTCGAGATTCCAATTGAGCACCAAGAACTTCGCCACAATGGCGGCGGCGTCGTATTGGTGGTCGATGATCAAGAACAAATTAGATCGTTCACAAAAATGGCTTTGGAGCGGGTTGGCTACGAGGTCATCACGGCAGCCGATGGTCGCGAAGGCGTCGAGATGTTTGGCAAACATAAAGACTCCTTAAGGGTAGTACTGTTGGATATGACGATGCCTGTGATGGAGGGCAAGGCGGCATTCAAAGAGATGGCGCAAATCAATGACAGTGTCCCAGTCATTCTGATGAGCGGCTATCACGAGCAGGACGTAACCAATCAATTCGCCGGCAGAGGCCTTGCTGGGTTCATTCAAAAGCCATTTCAAATATACGAATTGCTGAAAACCGTCGCAGAAGTCTGATGCGAACGCGTTCCAGCAAAAAGAAGTCTTGCTGAAATATTTGTGTCTGCCCATTGCCGCGCTGCCCATCGCCGCATCGCACTGCCGGTTCCCTGCGACAAAAGCTTGAGCTTGAACGTTCGAGATTCTTTTTTAGGTGCTTATTGTCATGCACGAGCAAACGATCTCCGCTCAAAATGTTTTTCTGAGCGAACCTCCATCGTCCAAGACCGTCCAATTATCTGAATAAAACATTAATCGGCAAAACAATGTCAGCAAAAGTAATTAGCCCAAATCAGTTATCGCAATGCTTCGAAAGCACTGTCGGATCGGAATATGAGCGTAGCTTTGCTGCAACTCATTTCTGAAGGTCGTAACGTCGCAAGAACAACAAGTTCGCTGGCCCGGTGTTATGACACCGGGCTTTTTTATTGCAATCACGGATCAGTAGCTGAGACGGCATAGCGTTTGGTTGAAGGCCAAAAGACGAGGGTTCGAGCACCTCCTGATCCACTTTAGAGGGAAAGAAGAAAGTACAGAACGCAGAAGTACAGACTCAATAACGAGCTGAATAACAGCTGGGACCTGAACACCACTTTCTTTACTTCTTCTTTCTCAAATTTGCCTCATTCGTCTAGTGGCAGGACGGCAGGTTTTCAGTCTGCAAACGGGAGTTCGATTCTCCCATGAGGTGCTTTTTTCAGAAAGGAAGACAACATGAACAACGAAAAACGATACTCAATTCGATTGGCCAACGGCAAGGAACAGATGTTCGAAACAGCTGCAGAAATGGCGCAATGGATGGCAGATCAGCGCACGTTGAATCGTCCTCGCCGCAAGACGACTTCGCAAAACCCTAAACGCAAGGCAGCGCGAAAGGTCCGCTGTTACTCAGGCGAATCACCATTGGCGCGGTACGCAAACCGGAATAGCGACGAGACTTAAAATCTCGTGACTGTGGGTTCGACTCCCACTCGCGCTTTCATCGTGGGCATTCTTGCGATGAATCATGGCGTCGGATCCTGATGGCTAGGTGACTGCCTGCAAAGCAGTTTAAATGGGTTCGATTCCCATCGACGTCTCTTGAAGGGAAGCTATCTGAAGGAATATTGAAAGGTCATAGGCATTTGCATGTTGTCTGTAGTTGAGGCTTTAGCCGGTTTTGCATGTCTTTGAAAAGCGCTGAGCCACCTAAGAGCGGTAGTGCAAACTTCAGGTAAAAATTCACAGCCTCTCCGGGCTGAAACACTTGAACTTTAAAAGCATGACCGAGTAACCGGCCGCACCTCGCTCGCACTTCGGGTTATGAATTCGATTCTAACTTCTTGGTGGCTACTTTCGAGCGAACCAAGGCCGCAAATCGCGCCATCGCTCTCAACGCAAGCATTCCGCACGACTTGTATTGTTAAAAAGCAAAATTTCTTTGCGATTCACAATCCACCCCTCCATTTTACCGAACCTACCAAATGAGGCGTTGAAACCGGCTTGATGCGTCAAACAATGCGGATTGTTGCAGCTGTGGTTTCCGGAATCTCTGTCG
>CAZORS010000153.1:0-13824 GCA_964582025.1 uncultured Pirellulaceae bacterium
GTGAAGGTCTTGGAACGCAAACCGGAGCCGATCCGAAAGTCATCATCGACGATCCAGAGCTTTCGATTAAAGGTGGCGCGATCACGATTTGGCCATCGCTCAAGTCAAAACTGTCGACTTCGATGCTCAAGGCGTGGACGACTGGAACCGGAATTCCGGACAACAAACCGTTCAACCAACTCGACGCACGGCAGCGGCGAATGGTGTTCTTTGGAACAGGCGATCGCTGGTTCGAAGTGAAGGACAAAGAAGGCAACGTCCAGTTTTCATTCCAGTTCAAAGGGCTCTATCCGACGATGGAAGAAGCCTCGCGACGTTCGGCAAATCTGCGAACTCGTTTGCAGTCGTTGATCGGCGAAGTCGAATGTGGTGCCTGCGGTGGAAGTCGACTTCGAGAAGATGCGGCAGCGGTTCGATTCCGTGGTCTTACGATTGACGGTCTCTGTCGCCTTCCGATGGGCGTGATGACCAAAACGTTGAATAAGTGGAAGCTCGACAAACGAGAGAAAAAAATCGCTGGCGAATTGATTCGCGAAATCGATAGCCGCGTTTCATTCCTCAACGATGTCGGACTCAGCTATCTGACGCTGAATCGAACTTCTGGTTCATTGTCCAACGGTGAGGCTCAACGCATTCGCCTCGCAAGCCAACTCGGCAGCGGACTTTGCGGCGTGCTGTACGTATTGGACGAGCCTACCATCGGCTTGCACCCGCGGGACAACAAGCGACTGCTGACCGCACTTCATCGATTGCGAGATCTTGGCAATACGTTGATCGTCGTTGAGCACGATCGGGAAGTGATCGAACACAGTGATGCGATTTGCGATTTCGGCCCGAAGTCAGGAGTTCACGGTGGCGAGATTGTCGCTCATGGACCTCCCGGTGAAATTGCTGAAGCAGCCAGCGGTGTGACCGGGCCGTTCTTGAACGGTAAAAATGGAATTCCGATTCCGACCAATCGCCGCCCGGCCCTCTCGCTCGATGCTCCACCGGTTGGAAAGAAGAAAGCAACAAAGAAGAAGAAAGCCGTGAAGATGGCTGGAGCTTCCGCGAATCAATCTTTGGCGATGACGCTGGACGTTGTCGGCGCTCGACACAACAACCTCAAAGACATCGAAGTCAAGTTTCCGCTCGAAGCGTTGACCGTCGTGACGGGTCCTTCTGGCTGCGGCAAAAGTTCACTCGTCAACGAGATTCTGTTTAAGGCACTCGCCCGTCGACTGCACCGTTCGTCGCAAACACCGGGCCAATTCAAAGGGATTCGCGGCCTCGATGCGATCAATAAAGTCATCCGAGTTGATCAAACGCCACTTGGGAATTCACCTTCCTCCAACCCGGCAACTTACACGGGCGTGTTCGAATTGATTCGCGAGCTATTCGCCAATTTACCGGACTCGAAAGTTCGCGGTTACACCGCGCGTCGATTCAGCTTCAACGTTCAGGGCGGACGCTGCGAAGAATGTTCTGGCCAAGGAATGTACTGCATCGAAATGCACTTCCTGCCTGACGTTTGGATTCCGTGTGAAACTTGCAAGGGTCACCGATACAACCAAGAAACGTTGGCCGTAAAATTCAACGGAAAATCAATCTCCGACGTATTGAACATGCCGTGCGGCGAAGCTCTACAGTTGTTCCGCAAGGTTCCAAAGATTCGACGGACGTTGAAAACGCTCTGCGATGTTGGACTCGACTACCTGACGCTTGGTCAGAGTGCACCGACGCTTTCCGGAGGCGAAGCACAACGTGTCAAACTTTCGGCTGAGCTGTCACGTCCCGATACCGGCCGAACGCTGTATTTGTTGGACGAACCAACGACAGGCTTGCACTTCGAGGACTTGAAAAAGTTGATCGAAGTGATCCAGCGGCTGGTCGATGTGGGCAACACTGTCATCGTAATTGAGCACAATCTTGATTTAATCAAATGTGCTGACTGGGTGATCGACATGGGACCCGAAGCCGGAATCGCGGGCGGTGAAGTGGTGATCGAGGGTACACCTGAAATGGTTGTTCAGTACGCCGAAGAGGCCAAACAAAAAGCGGAAGCCGACGACAAACCGAAAGTCGCCAAGAAGAAAAAGAAAGCTTCGACGGCAAAGAAAAAGACCGCGAAGTCAAAAGCAAAACCAATGCCTCGTAGCTGGACTGGTGAAGCGTTGGCTCCAGTTTTGGCTGAAGGCCCGTTCGTAAAACGGGAAACCTACGATCCGTCGGAAGATGACGAGTGGCTTGAAGGCGACATGGACATCGACGAAGTCGGCGATGCCGTTCAGATGCCGTGGGAATCCGACGGTCGCAGTTGGCACACCAGTGGACGTGTTGGTCGCAATGGCGAAATCATCAACTGGAGCGGCAAGATTCTCGATGAGGTTGTGGATCGAATTGAAAACTGTGAAGGCTTCAGTGATACAAGCTGGAACGAGCGTGCGACAGTTGAGATTCGTGGCGAAAATAAAGACAACGGCTGGTTCTTCAATGCACTCACGGGTGACCCGTGGTTTGTGAAATTGCGGTTTCGCGTTCGTCCAAATACTTTCCGGCAGGAAACGTTGCAGGATTTGATTCCGCTTCCAACGCCCAACCAGATGGAAGACCTTCCAGTCTATGGAAATTCTCCTCGGCTTCAGGTGAATAAAACTCGTGGCGGTTGGCAGGAAGTTGAAATCAAAGCTCACTCATGGGATGAGATCGACATTCCTGAGTTCTGGAAGTTTCTGGACCAATGTATCGAGAGCTTCGCCGAAAAAATTGAACGCGTTGAAACTCGAATCGATGAGCAGACGCCGTGGGCGAAGCTTGGACAGAAGTGGCACTTTATGAAAAAAGGTTTCACTGACGGTGACATCACTTGGGACATGAAGGTTCTGGAGACGTTGCGTGATTTGCTCCAGGAAGCTGCTCCCGAAGGTGAGTTCCAGTGGAACAACCAACAAGTGGTTCACTTTCAATTGCCGGACCGCGAAGGTCCGTGGGCGAGCATTCAAACGAAGCAAGCCGACTCGATCACATTGCAGCTGTCCAGCTCCGATGAGACGATATCTCTCGATCACGTTGAAGACTTTGCGGACGATCCGGAAGTGACTCAATCGGGCGATCGACAGTTGGTAAAGCTTTCATTTAAAGAAGTTAAACAGCTGAAGAATTCAAAATTTAAAGAATTTCTTCAGGAACATTTGCAGGGTGCGTGATCAAGATTTGCTTGGACACGACCGATATCAATAGTGCTGACAGCTGTCAGCGACGTGGTTAATATTTGCAAACGTGGATAGATAACCTAAGATACACATTCATCTGGCAACTACGGCTGAGGGACCAATTTTTGGGTTAACCGGGGTCACTAAGGGCTAGTGCTTAGCACGTCCGACTTTCGTTTTTCTCCCAGCGACTCCCATCGCTTCTCGCCGGATGAATTTTGCCGCATTGCTTTATGCTTTGCGGTTTTTTTATGCGCCAATGTCGCGCAGCTCTCCGAGCTGATAGCGGGTCGAGGCTTAAGTTTCGCATCGACAAAGCTCAGCCGATATCGGGTTTTCATATTCGCGCGCTATCAGTTCGCAGAACTGAGCGACAATGAACTTTAACAAAACTGAAACGGCCCCTCCAATTCAGAAAACTGCACAATGCTTCACGTTATTGGACAATTCGTGATTGTCCAGCGACGCTAATTCTTGTCGAGATGCAATAGGGGAGTTAACCTGTAGGGAGCGGAATTCATCCTGTCACTATTCTTTCACGGCCAACCCAATGAAACGTACAAAGGGATTTACGCTCGTCGAGCTCCTCGTCGTCGTCTCAATCATTGGCGTATTGGTCAGCATGTTGCTGCCGGCGGTTCAACGTGTGCGCGAAGCGGCGCGGCGAACCGAGTGCCAAAACAATCTGAAGCAGATCGGAATCTCGATTCACTTGTATGAAGGGGCGCAGATGCAGATCCCTCCATCGCGACCGGCAGACCGATTTTTGACTTGGCCGACGCTGCTGCTTCCCTTCATGGAACAAAAGAACCTTTGCAGTAACTTCGTCATGGACGCTCCCTATTACGCACAGGATCCCGACATCATGAGGCGCGGTGCCGACGTGATGATTTGCCCAAGCCGAAGGTCAAGCGTCGAAGTGAGTGTTTCAGAGAGACTAGGAGCGCCCGTTGGTGCCGTTGGCGACTACGCGGGAAACGCTGGTTCGCACGTTCACTTTCTCGACTTCGGTTGGTCACTGTTTTCCGGCGAAGCGGATGGAGTATTCAATTCGGGGCGTACGCAGGATAACCCCGTCGTCGATGAAATGCTTGTTGGACCTTTCAAAGGTCGATACCGCTTTAACTCGGTCACTGATGGGATGTCGAACACGATATTCGTCGGGGAAAAACATCTCGATCCGAAACATCTTCGTGAAGCAGACGGATGGGGTGATGGCTGCATCTACAACGGAGATCAACCAGCGACGTTCACTCGACTTGGCGGAATTTTGTTGCAGATGGCCACAGGGCCCGACGCTGGATTTCCTCCTGGAGAACATCCCGTTTGGGGATCGGCACATCCGGGCGTGGCGAATTTTGTTTTGGGTGACGGTAGTGTTCACTCCTATGACGTCAACATGTCAGGCGACGTGCTCTATCGACTTTGCTCGCGGATTGACGGGCAAGCCGTTAGTGGCGATCAAGAATAACTGTTTTCCGGTTTTGTCTCATGCGGCGACAAGTTTACTTTGTGGGATCGGAATCCGAAGTCGCTCATCATGCAGCGCCTCTTGCAAATGTTGATTCATTTTTGACGCAAATTGTTGCCGCTGATGAAGTTGTTCAGACCGCGAAGTCGGGCGACGTCGCCGTCTTCTATTCAGAACACTTCGATCGTTTTCGGCAGGCGATTGTTGAGCTTCGTGCCAAACGAGTAGCCACGATTTATCTGGTCGATGGAATTCTCGAATGGAGAAACGCTTGGGAGAACTCCGCGGAAGAACCAGCCTGCCCTTTTACCATGCGTCCCGTTCTCTCTGACAAAGTCGCCGTGATCGGTGCGTCGCAAGCTCGAACCTTATCAAGTTGGGGCAACGGGGGAAAAATCGAAGTCGTCGGCATTCCTCGGCTTGATGCGTTAGTTGATGCTTGGCAATCTTCCGAAGGCTTTCAACCATCAAAGGACAAAGAACCTTTGCGAGTTCTTGTGGCGACTGCCAAGACGCCGGGTTTCACGGCAGATCAAATTGCAACGACGGTCCGGAGTCTGCAGGATTTGAAATCGTTCATTGGTGAAAATCCGATGATCAACGGGCGGTCGCTCGAAGTAGTCTGGCGTCTTACCGCTGGCCTAGAAACGGAAATCGACGCAGAGAATTCAATTTCAACTTTGACCGGAAGCGAGCTTCATCAGGCGATCGACCATTGTGATGCGATGATCACAACGCCTTCAACGTCGATGCTCGAATCGATGTTGAAGCACAAACCTACGGCGCTGTTGGACTACCATCATTGTCCGGACTACGTTCCCGCGTCATGGAAAATTCATTCGGCTGATTCGATTAAAAGCGTTCTGGGGCAACTTGCAGCTCCCTGCTCTGCTCGAATTCAGTTCCAAAACAGCATTTTATTCGACGCTTTGCAGGTTGCTGAATCAGCTACGGACAGACTGGTTCAATTGATACATTCGATGTTCGCAGCGTCGGACGGGCTGCTAGCCAGCAGTAATCCGCTTGAATTTGATGCTAATCTGTTGCCTGAGCCTGTTTTTACGGCACAGTTAAGAGCACGACATTGCAAAATGGATCATCGCGCCTGTTTTAGAAATTTTAACGAATTCCATGACGACAGCGAAATTGAGCAAACGCAGGCTCAGTTGGCGCATGCTCGTCGCGAGATCGAGCACCTGCATCGAATCGAATACGGATTGCGAGCCGAACTCGCGGAAGCCCATTCGATCTTTGAGCAGATCCAACAACACCCAATCGCCGGACCGATTGTGCGAATACGAGAAAGGTTCATTCAGTTCATGAGCCGCAACAAGGAAGACTAATTCGGATGCTGACGATTCATCCAGCCACAACAGACAGGATCGCCAAGTCGGCTTCGCCCGCCGACCCGGTCGTCCTATGCGCCGCCGATGAAAATTACGTCAAACCTCTGACGGTCATGTTGCACTCAGCTGCGGCATCTTTGAACCCGGGTCGGCATCTTCACGTCGTGTTGTTCGATGGCGGCATCGAAGAAAGTAGCCTCAACGGTATCCGCGAATCGCTGATCGACTTTCCGGTTTCCATCGACATTGTTCGTCCCGACCTGTCTCAAGTCAGCGACTTGATGACGTCGCATCACATCACGCACACGGCATACTTGCGGCTAATGGCAGCGAGGCTGTTGCCAGACTCGATCGAGAAAGTGATCTACCTCGATTCGGACGTTTTGGTTGTCGATGATCTGACCAAGATGTGGGAGATGGATCTCGAGGACAACTATTGCCTCGCTGCGACGGATATCTCTTGCCCCTTCATCGATGCTCGTGAAATCAAAGATCCGGAACTTCAAGCTTGCAAGCCGTGGATAAACGCGATCTCACCAGTTGCCAACTGGAAAGATCTCGGCATCGACGGCAGCGCTAACTATTTCAACAGCGGCGTCATGGTGTTGAATCTAAAAAAGTGGCGTCAAGAGAATGTGGAACAAAGGCTCTTCGAATGCCTTCGCAAAAATTCAAGTTATGTTTGGTGTTGGGATCAATACGCTTTGAATGTTGTGTTCGCCGGGAAATGGGGACAGTTGCCGCTTCGCTGGAATCAGGGAGCTCACGTTTTCGAATACCCAAGCGAAGAATACAGTCCAGTGGATCGCGATTCGTTCGAATCAATGCGTGACCGTCCGGCGATCATTCACTACACCACCGAATGGAAGCCTTGGGACTTTCAGCCGTTTCATCCTTTACGTGAAACGTACTACGATCAGCTCGACCAAACGGCTTGGCAAGGTTGGCGTCCCGAAGATCCGGGCTTCAATTTTCGCCGTTGGTGGGATCGCAAAGCGGTTGATGTGATTCGAAAGTGGATCATTAATTGGCGTAAAGTAAAACTTTTGTTTTCGATGGTGTAGCCGTGGCCAAAGAAATTGTCCAATCGATTCGGGCCAGTGATGCTTTGGCCACGACAAGCGTGCTTTGTCATGCGCCTGTCACCATCTTCGCCATGCCTAAACCGTTTGTTGGCGACGCGGACTTGATCCAAAAGAATGCGATTCGGTCGTGGGCGCAATTCAGTCCGGCCGTCGACGTGTTGCTCTTTGGCGACGAAGAAGGCATCGCCGACTTCGCGACAGAGAACGGCGTTGCTCACGTGAGCAATGTTGATCGAAATTCAAACGGTACGCCGTTGGTTAGTTCCGCGTTTTCGATGGCTCATGAAGTTTCAACATCGTCTGTTCTCGTTTATTGCAATGCGGATGTGATACTCGACCGAAGCTTTGCCGCTGCGTTGGAGCAACTATCCAATCAGAATCAGTTTGATAATTGGCTGGCGATTGGCCAGCGTACGAATTTGTCTGTCGACTTTGAAATTGACTTCGAGAATCCGACACAGCTTCAACAGTTAAGGCAACGATGCAACACGGAAGGCGTGAGATCGTCCGCGGTATGCAAAGAGTATTTCGCATTTAATCGCGAAATGTTTCAATCCGTCCCGCCGTTTGCAGTCGGGCGCGGAAACTGGGACAACTGGATGGTTGCCAGTGTGAAGCCAGATGGTATCCCGGTTGTTGATCTCTCACAGCAAGTCAGTGTGATCCATCAGGACCACGACTACTCGCATATGCGAGCCAGCCGAATGAAGTGCTACGTCAATGGCGAAGAAGCAAAAGAAAACCAAAGATTAGCTGGTGGACGAAATTTGATCTCCGGGGCTACGTGCACGCATCGCCTAGTCGATGGCCGAATCACGAAAATCGGGCCGGTTCGTGCGAGCGCCGATTTTCTGATGGATCTTCCCCGGTTTGCCAAACTGATGATTCAGCTTCTGTTTGGGCGGTAGATGATCGCCTGTCTTTTCATCACGATCAGTGCACTGATCCAATTGCTGCTAACAGTCTGGTTTCGCAGTCACATGCGGAAACGCACAAAGCCCGTTCCACTTCCGGTCAATGAACAAGAGTCAACTTGGATTGTGTTTAGCGTACGAGGCGCCGATCCGACTTTGGCCGATGCTGTGCGTTCCTTGCTGAGTCAGGACTTTCGCGACTACAGAATTTGCGTTGTCGTCGATAGCGAAAACGATCCAGCCCATTCGATTTTAAAAAGCGTCGAAAACGAATCCCGGTTGTTGATCCGACAATTGGAAAATCCGCTTTCGACTTGCACCCTCAAGTGCAGTGCCATTGCGGAGGGCGTTGAGCACGTTTTAGATATCGACCCGGATGTAAAGTACTTCGTCATGGTTGACGCCGATTCTAATCCGCCGCCAAACATGATGGCGACGTTGATCGGAGCTCTTCACTCGGATTCTCGCACTGGATTGGCGAGCGGAAACCAATGGTTCGAGCCGCACGCTCCCGCCACTGTGGGCTCGATCGTCCGTAGCATGTGGTACGCGGGAGCATTCTTCTTTTCGATGCTGTTCCAAAATCCGTGGGCAGGAGCCTACGCAATGCGAGCTGCCGATATTCGGAAGACTGGCCTGATTAAAGTGTGGCGAAAATCGGCGGTTGACGATGGTCCGCTGAAAAGACTATTAGCGGAACACGGCTTGAGCTGCCGTTCACTTCCGAGCATGGTGATGGTGAATCGAGAGTCCTGTACGTTGAGTTTCGCGACCCGATGGATGACGAGGATTTTAACGTGGTCAAGAATTCATGAGCCTGCGTTTTGGTTGACTGCCGTTCAAATGGTTTTCGCAACGTCGTTAATCGTCGCGATTTTCGCAACGTTCGGACGGGCCATCGTTTGCGGAAATGGAATGCTTGCGAGTTGGACGTTTTTCGCAATCGTCGTTAGTGGGATTATGTCCGTAATGGCTTGGGGCACGATTCGCCGCAGTGTGATCGAAACCTCGGACTCGGCCGTTGATATCCCTAGTATTTCCGCAACCAGATTCGCTGCCGCATTGCTGACTGTTGCAGTTGCACAAGGCGTCTATGCAATCGCATGTTCGATGGCGATTGTTTCCAAGACGGTTTCGTGGCGAGGCGTGAACTATACGATTGAGGGACGAAAAGTTGTTTTGAACGAATACGTTCCCTACGACGAGCATCAAAGTTCTTCGCATTCAATTTGAAGCTGCGAACGCACTATCGTTTAGCGTCAGTTCCGCTACGTTCATCGAGACCGAGCTAATTTGTTCCTGCCGCAGCTTCTTTTGTTTTTACAGGCTCCATTAATTCCAAGCCGAATTCTTTACCTTTTTTTACTGCTGGAACGCCGATCGCCATCCATTCCGGTTCGGGCGCGTCCATCAGGTAGTGGTCGAAGAATTGTTGCATTCGAATCGCGAAATCACGACGGTTCTTGTCACCCATGACCCAGTGTGGGTTTCCGTTGTAGTTCAGCATCCAGGCAGGTTTCTCGAGGCGACGCAGCGCGACGAACAGTTCGATACCCTGATACCATGGCACTGCGCCGTCTTCGTCGTTGTGCAGAATCAATAGCGGCGTGTTGATTTTATTCGCGTAGAACACCGGAGAATTTTGGATGTACTTTTCGCGGGCCGACCACAAATCTTCACCGATTCGACTTTGAGTTCGTTCGTATTGGAACATGCGGCTCATTCCACTGCCCCAGCGAATTCCACCATACGCGCTGGTCATATTGGAAACGGGAGCGCCTGACTCAGCACAGGCGAACATGTCGGTTTGTGTAACGAGGTAGGCAGTCTGATAGCCGCCCCAACTGTGGCCTTGCATTCCGATTCGTTTCTCGTCGACGAATCCTTGCTCGATCAGACTTTCAACACCAGGCAAGATTGCTTTGGCAGCACTTTGGCCAGGTTCACCAGTCGTATAGGGAATATCGGGAATGAAAATGACGTAGCCACGGCTGGTATAGAAGCTGAAGTTGATGATCGAACGACCGGCAGCAGGAGCGTAATAGCGGTGTAGGTTGTCGGAGTTTCGTTCGTAAAAGTAAACCATCAGAGGGTATTTTTTCGTTGGATCAAATCCGTCCGGTTTGTACAACAATCCATCCAATTCGTCCCCGTCGGCACTGTCCCATTTCACTAGCTCGGCTGTTCCCCAGGCGTAATCTTCCTGCTGCGGATTCATATCGCTCAGACGATGAATCTTCTCAAAACTCATGTCACTGTGCCACAAATCCGGACTCATACGAAACGTGCTACGGGAGAAAACGATTCGATCAGAATCTTTGGCTTTGCTCAACCGACCGACGTTTTCGTCCAGCATGATCAGTTTGGCTAGTTGCGGCGGATCGTTCTCGTCTGTGTCATCCGCTTCAGGACTGAGTTTCCAGAAACCGCTGGCTTTAGTTCTCATATCGAATGCACTCAGCATCATGGGTTGCTGAGGATCAACGAAGCGTTGTTCACGATCGAGCCTCAGGTAACGATATCGAATCTCGTTTTTGCGGCCGTCGCCTTTGGTGAGGCAAACAGGATTTTGCTCGCCAGTTGGGTCCAGTTTCCAGATGTCGTATCGATCATAAATCAGAAACGCATCGTCATCGGTCAGCCATCCAGCCGACCCATAGGGGCGAGCAAGGTTGGGGGTGTCGTGAAGCTCATTGTACAAAGGATGATTGATTCCTTTGCTAATTTCGGTTGGCTTGCTTTCAAGGTCCGAAGTGGATTTAGCGTACCATGCCTGTTTTTCTCCATCGAACCACGTGATGAATTTTCCGTTGGGTGACATCGTCGCAAACGATTTTTCTTTGTGGAGAATTCGGTCATGTTTTCCAGTGTCGAGATTGACGATGTAGGCATCGTTGTAGCCTGGCAAGTCCCAAGACATTGTTTTTCGGTAGGGGAGGTTGGTATTTGCCAATGCGAGCTTCGACTTGCTTTCAACATCGATTGAGATGTTGGGGATCTCAAGTGTTGCGAGCTGCGCGATCTTTTTTGACTTCACGATCCAAGCCGCGCGGTAGTCGCGATTGCGTTCGCGTTGAGCTTCGAGCAGTTGTTGCGGCTGTAGTTGAGGATCCTGCCAATGCCAAACGTCAAGCTTTACGACTTCTTCGTCTTCCTCTTCGCTGTCATCTTTTCGCTGTTTTAAAACCTCATTCGGAATCGGTGCGGTTTCGAAGTAGAGCCGTTTTCCATCTTTAGAAAATTGCTGCGAAGAAGCAGGCGCAACCCACCATTGGTCCGGGATGCCTTCTTCGCCTTCATGGGCAATCTTGTTGGCCATCTTGGATCGAGTCTTCCAATGATAAAGCGACCATGAGGATGTTTTGGCTTCGTAGTCGTCTTTGTCGGAGAGAAAGGCGAGCTGCGAGCCGTCTTTGTTGAAAGCCAGATTTTTGTAGTTGCCGAGACCCTCCGCAATCTTCGTTTTCTTAAGCGATTCGAGATCGATGACATATACGCCATCGCTATCGTCCGGGCTTGAGTCCTGCTCCGGTTTGGATTTTCCATTTTTCTCCGTGCCGGATTTCTCTTTGTCGCTTGACTGAGATTTGTTTTTTTCTTTGCCGGTTTCTACTGATGTTGCAAACGCGAACGAGTCCCCAAATTTGCTGAAAGAGAACGTTGTTACGTTCGGGAAGGTTCGTTGAACTCCCGTGGACAGGTTTATCAGTGTGAGTTGTGTTCCCGGTTTCTTTTCCTTCTCTTCGTCTTTGTCCTTTTTCGATTTGGCAATCTCTTCTTTGCCGGACTTCGTGTTATTTTTTCCAGATGATTTCTTCTGCGATTTTGTTTTAGATTTCTTTTTGGACTTTGACTCTTCCTGTTCCTCAGTCGATGAAGTGGTCGGTCGTTTCTTCAGTTTCAACGGCTTCGTCGGGCGCTTTAGGCCTTGCTCGGTTACTTCATAGGATTCTTTGACTGACGGTTTCTGCGTTTTTAGCAGTTCACTGGATTCCGACTTTTCAAGCAAGCAAGCGACCCAGTCGCCATTCTCTTCCGGGGTTTGGAAAGACTTCACACTCTCGACGGTCACGAGTTCGCCAGATTCCAAATCCAATATTTGAAAGACAGCCTTAGGCAATGCCGTTGGTTTGGCTTTATTTTTTTTGTTCTCTTTGCGAAGTTTCTTCAGTTTCATTTTTGACGGCGTGATTCGGTAAAGCGCGAACATACTGTCCGCAGTGAATCTGGCTCCAGCAGCGCGATCGATCACATACTGCTTGTCTGAAACCAAACTTCGAAACGTAGTCGTGGCTTCTCCGTCAATTGCTCCGTTTTGGATTCCAAACATCGCCCAATTTCCGTCGCGCGAGATCGATGAACGCGACATCGTGCTCCAGCGATCGTAGTCCGAGTGTTCCAGTTGCTTTTTGGATAAATCCTGCTGTGCGTCGATCGGCGCCGCGGCAACAAAGAAGAGGGCGGTCAGGCAAACAAGAGAGGTTGTCAGTTTTCGATACATTCGGAGCCAAAATTAGAACTTGGAAGAATCTACCCACAGGATAGTTGGTGACGCCGCGTTGTTGAACGGCCTTGAGGTGCCAGAACTTCAATCGGACGCAACTTACGACCGAATCCAAAATTCAGGCCGCGGAAACGTTTCAAGTCCTACAAAGCCCACTTCAAAAAACGTCCTTGGGGGGAAATTCCAGTATGCTTTCCACGAACCAACCTATGTTTCCATGGAATTTACTCAGGAAACTCGGTCACCATGAAAAGCATTCGGTCAAAAATCAAAAAGGCTCAATCACAGGGGTTCGCACGAACGTTGGAAGTTCAATTCAATCGATTTGTTCCTCCGTGGGTTTTTCGATATTCAAAAGGCGACATCTACGACCTGAGTATCGAGAAGTTGAAATCACTGGGCGAAAAGTCGCAAGAAGACGAAGGTTTGGTCGCAAAGTGCCTTGAGCCAAACGCCGATGAGCGTTTGCGGCTTCAACTGCGGGAGTTTACTTGGAATTCGGTTCCGATCGAAACGACGGGCGATGACATTGGCTACGCGATTTGCGATGCGGAAGAACCCGGTAAACTGTTGGCTGGGTTGTGGGCTGCACCGGAAAGTTTTCTGGAGAACAACCTTGGGGTCAAATTTGAGTTTGCTCAAGAACAAGCTTGGTTGTACTGTGCTTTCGTTCACGCTGACGCGCGAGGCCGCGGTGTCTACAAGAAGCTCATTTCTTTCGCTGCAGCCGACTTGCAAGATCGCGGATTCACCCAACTGTTGGGGATTGTTCAGCCATGGAATCGAATTTCGCGTTTGATGCACGAAAATCAAAGTCGTGGAATCATTGGCCGAATGTCAGCGATTCGCATTGGCTCACTGGTCTGGATTTCGAAGGCCGGAAATTTGGAAGTCAGTCGCCGATTGGTGGCGAGTCCGCGGAACGAGCCAACCGTCGTTTCGATTGCAACTCAATGCTGGCGACCTGTTGGCGAAAGTTTTTCGCAGCGATCTCAATCACCAAGTTTTGGACGAAGCAAAGCTGCCAACCCGCAATAGCACCAAGGAAGGTTGCCGTAGTTGCAATTGAGTTTCCGAGATGCCAATCGTTACCGTGAAGCCACTAAACCTAACATTCAAAGTCCAACGTCCAAACGTATGAACAGGAGATTGCTCGCTTTGTTTGAGCCAAAACGGTTGAAAGCCCGAGTCGCCTGTTTCAGATAGAAATGACCAACGTCGCAACAAATCTTCGATGTTGGTTCTCACTTGCTGAATTAACCTACCGCGCATGCAAAAACCCGCTGTTGGATCTGGCTAGACCAACAGCGGGT
>CAZORS010000154.1:0-13778 GCA_964582025.1 uncultured Pirellulaceae bacterium
TGCGATTCGGGCTTGTACTACATACCCCGAAATCCATTCAGCTACGATCGGCCGCTTCACTAGATCCGCTTCAGCCACATCAACTGGTACGGCTCCATCGTTAGTTTGTGCGAGGTTCCAAGTTCTCGATCGGAAAACAGATCCACGAAAAACCTTCCCATACCCGCCGTTCGCAATCGATTCCCGTCGACAAGTTGTTGCGTATCCGAAAAGTTGGCTAACACGACAATCCGCTGTCCTTGGTTCACTCGAGCGAACCCCAGAACATGATCGTTCCCAGTGTCGCATAAGTCCATGTGCTGCCCCGTAAAAGCAGACGTCGACTTTCGAAGTGCGATCAGATCTTTCATGGACTCAAAAATTTGAGCCCGAATGCAATCCACGTCGATCACGCCCGACTGCGGAATGGAGCAATCTTTCTGGATCGTTTTTAGTAGATCCCAATCCATCTTTGGGCGATGGATCCAACGCGAGTCATCCGCCTTGGCAGGATCCTTTGCGAAATCGTAATCGTTCAGCATCCCCCACTCTTCGCCCAAGTACAGCAGCGGAATTCCGCCGATGCTCATCGAAACTCCTTGCAGCAACAGAATGCGAGCAATTGAAAGTTCAACCTTTTGCGAATCTGATTCAGCGATTGCTTCTTCGAGTCCCGCCAGCGAAGCAAGCGTTCCTGAAACTCGCATGTCTCCGGTTTCAGCATTCTCCTGAAACGGAACGCCGCGGGCGAAAGAGCCTTCAAACTGACCGGTGTAAAAGCGATTCAAAAACTGTCGATGATCGTAGCCGTTAATACCGACCTTTGCCGCGTCTTCATCATCAAACGTCCAACCAATGTCGTCATGGCATCGCAAGTAGTTCACCCAAGACGTTCGCTCGGGTAAATCGAATCGGTGACTGAGCGCCTGATTCAAGAGCTTGACCTCTTTTGTTGCCAGCGACTCCCACAGCAACGCCATCAGCGTCGGGTTGTAAGAAATCTGGCATTCATCGGTGCTGATATACTTTACGACATCATCGGGATGAACGATTGCTTCCGACTTGAAGATCAATCCTGGCGCCACGATGCGAACGAAGCTGTTGTAAGCTTGAATGATTTCGTGAGCTTGAGGAAGGTTCTCGCAAGCGGTCCCCAATTGCTTCCAAATGAACGCAACCGCATCAAGCCGCAATGCGCTGATTCCGACATTGGCGATGAAAAGCATCTCTCGCAGCATGCTGCAAAAAACCGCTGGATTTTGATAGTTCAAATCCCATTGGAAACTGTTGAAAGTTGTCCACACCCAGTTTCCGGTTCCATCATCCCAAGTGAAATTACCACGTCGGACGCTGGGAAAAATCTCGCGCAAGTTTCTTTCGTAAGCGTCGGGCATCTTTCGATCGGGAAACATGAAATAGTAATCTTGAAACTCGCGGTTGCCAGACTGTGCCTGCTTTGCCCAATCGTGATCGTCGCTGGTGTGGTTGAAAACGAAGTCCAACACTAGCTGGATTCCGACTTCGCGAAGCTCCGAAGCAAGTTGTTTCAATTCCCAAACCGTTCCCAGTTTCGGATCGACGGCTCGGTAGTCGCTGATTGCGTAGCCGCCGTCACTGTTGCCTTCGCGAACGGCGAATAATGGCATCAGGTGAAGGTACGTGATTCCCAGTTCTTCGAAGTACGGAATGTTCTCTCGCAAGCGATTCAAGTTTCCGCTGAACAGGTCGACGTAAAGTGCACCTCCGACGATATCCTGAGACTGATACCACGTAGGATTGAATTCGCGTTGACGATCAAGTTCGCATAAATCTTTCGGCCGCTCAATCAGCGACTCTGCTGCTGCAATCAGCAGCGATTCAACGTGAAAATGGAAATCAAATCGCGTTGCGTAGAGCCCGTGAAGCTTCGCGAACAGATCGGCCCAATTCTCATCCAGTCGACGCACAAAGTCCGCGGACTTTCGCAATAGGGATTCGCGATCTTTATCCGTCAAATCGGATTGCAGTGATTGCGTGAACACAGCTTCAACACGAGGCCACGTTCGCTCCAACGTCAAGGCTGCGTGATAGGTGACTTCGTCAGTGTGAGCCGTCACATGGTCCAGCAACTGCGGTCGAGTCAGTTGCTCAGCCGTTGCTTGTTCGTTCGATCGAGAATCTTGCGCGTCATCCGTAACCTTGCGGTTTTCTGGATCACTTTGATTCTGATTCGATACGATCATTTGGGATAACAATGTTTCCAAGGAAGTTGTAGTACTCGATGCCTTCAAGGATTCCGGCGGCATGCGGGGCACCGGCGAAGTATACGCGTGGACGTTTCTTCAGGCGGTTCAGTTCAGGGCCGTGGTTGGCGACGACGACGCCCAGTGTTCGGCCGAGCAACATGCCCGCGTCGTTGCCCGAGTCACCGGCCACCAAGACGTTCTCTGGCGTGAAGCCCCACTTCCAGAGCACGTGTCGCAGCGAAAGGTCGCTGCCGCCGCGGACGGGGATGATGTCGATGTAAACGCCCAGCGACGCAACAACTTTAGCACGCAAACCGGCCTCTCTGAGCATCTTTCTGATCTTCGCGGGCGTCGTTTTGCTCTTTTGATCCAGCTTATAACCGATTTTGAATTCCGATTGTTCTACCTCTGCCTGAAGTTCGACGCCTTGCAGTGGTTCGATCGTTTTACGAATCCCCTCTGGATCCCACGCGAACCCAATCGACTTCCGCCAACTCAGATCCGCATTGAGGTCGGCTCCGTAGTGCAGCTGAGTTCCAGCGTCGGTGTCGATCAGATCCGGTTTCGGCAGACCCAGCTCTTCGATCATTTGAACTGCTTTCTCCAAGCGTCGTCCGGTCGTCACGCCGAAGCCAATGTGATCGTTCTCTGTGATCAGCTTCTTGAATTTGGCAAACGATTTCGCGTCGCCGGTGAGCGTGTTGTCGAGATCGGTGATGATTAGTCGATCAAAATCGGGCAGACGGCGTGCGGGACGATTGACGGTCGCTGGATGTCGGCTGTTTTCTAAAATGTCGGCAACGTCACGCATGTACCGATTCGCATGGCTGGCCCACGAGTAGTGTTTTCGTGTCCCTGCGATGCCGCTGTCGGAAAGCCGCTGCCAAAGTTCGCTGTCTGTCAGCGTTCGCAACAGAGCGTTTTTGATATCGTCATCGTCGTGCGGATCGATCAGGAATCCGTTTTCGCAGTTGGCGATAATGTCTCGTGGACCACCATCGTTGGGAGCAATGATTGGCAAGCCAACTGCACCGGCCTCCAGCAGCGTCAGGCCGAACGGCTCGGTGAACGCAGGGTTAACGAACACGCCCTTTCGTTGTGCGGCGATGCGATAGAGATTCGGCACATCCGAAGACTCGTGCGATTTCGGATACGCGACTTTGCCGTAAAGATCGTATTTGTCAATCAAGTACAGCACGTTGCGGATGATGCGTTCCTGACTCTTGGGAAGCTGAGCCGGATCGTCTCGCGTGCCCATCACCATCACAAGGTTCGCCAGCGTTTGAAGCTCTTCGCTTTCGCCGTAGGCACGAACGAGCGCTTCGAGGTTCTTACGCTCGTCAGGTCGAGCCATCGCCAGAATCATCGGTTTTTCAGGATCGGTAAGGAAACGATCGACCAACCCCGATGCGATTTCCAATTCGTGCGGTTTGCCGCCGTCCGGATTGAACTGGCTTAAGTCGACTCCCGGAGGAATGACTTCCATCCGCGACGGTTCATAGTGATCGTAGAGTTCGTACTGATCCGTCATCTCTTGGCTGGTACTGGTCACGACCATCGACGCCGTTTCGAGTGCAATTTCTTCGGCCTCGGTGCGAACGCTCAGTCGATACTTCTTTTCAAGCTTGGCTCGCTGCTCTTCGGTGTCGCGTCCGACCAACAGCCGTTCACGTTTCACGCGGCCAAGTGAATGACCGGTGAAGATGTAAGGAATGTGTAGCAGGCGAGCCAACTGTGCGCCGGCGGCTCCCGCATCGGCGTAGTGTCCGTGGATGATGTCCGGCAGCCCGTTTCGCTTCAGATGCTTCAGCGTTTGGTCGACAAACATTTCAAGGTAGGGCCAGAGCGATTCTTTGCGGAGGTATCGCTTCGGACCGAACGGGATTCGAATCAGCTTGGCGTTGTCAGCGATTTGCTCTTCCAGCTGCCCGTACACCGAATCGACTTTCGGATCGATGACTTGGCGAGTCAGCAATTCGACTTCGCGAACGTTTGGATGCTGGGACAATTCCCGAGCCAGTTCGACAACGTATTTGACTTGTCCACCCGTATCGGCATCGCAACCCAGTTCCATGTTGTCGGTGCGGATCAAGCCGTGCAGGCTAATCAACATGACTTTCAAACCTCGTTCGGTAACATCAACTGAGTTCATGTTGTCGTATTCGATTTCGTTGAGTGACATAGGTTCGGGGAGTAGGAGTTTGGTGTTCATGGTGATTCGCGTTAAGGGAATGAGCTTCGTTTTATGTATCAGGAACAGTTGGTCGATCCGCTAGTTGCGGCACCGTTGATCGCTGTTTTGTAATGTGCTTCGTCGGCGGATGTGGCTCCCTGTATGGTGCACGCACGAGCGGCAAATCGCACCGCGTTGTTCAGGATCGACTCGGGGCTTTCGCCGCAAATCAAGCCTCGGATAGTCGCAGCAGTGAAGGCGTCGCCTGCTCCAACGGAGTCGACAAAGTCGTCGATCGGCGTGGCTTGTGCATGAATGCAGCGGTCGTCCTCGATCCAGTAAGCGCCGTTTTCTCCGCAGGTGACCAGAAAGGTGCGTGATGAAGAAAGGCCTTTTTTAGCAACCGCTGTGACGGCCGCAATGATGGATGATTCATCGGTTTCATTAACATCTTGCCCGCTCAACCACGCAAGCTCGTCGGCGCTCAGCTTCAACCAACGACAATCACCGATAAGCAAAGGCAACCACGATCTTTCGATCCAAGGCTCTCGAATATTGAGATCAACAAATCGAGCCACGTTTAGCCGATCAATCATCGTCTGCAGGTAGCGTCGATTGACTTCCGTTCTGAAACACAGCGAACCGTGATACAGGATTTCAACCGTAGCGTTATCAACAGCTTCCATAGAATGATTTGAGTACAGCGCGTCATAAGCCACGCCGCGATTGATTTCGTAGGCTGGTTCGCCGTCGTATCCGATCGTCACCGCAACGGAGCCTGTTGGGAGCGCGTCGTGAACGCGAACGCCCGATGAATCGAGCCCCCACGAGTGCATTTGCGAAAGAATGTCGCCGCCATCTTTGTCATCGCCGACACACGAAAGAAAAATCGGGTCGACTTCCAAGCCCTTCAAGTTCCACGCAACGTTAAACGGTGCACCACCGAGGACGCGTCGACCATCGGGGAAATGGTCGAACAGAACTTCACCGATGACAGCAACTTTCGGTTTCTCGGGGTTTTCCATAATCGAGGCGTCTGATTCCATATTGGCAGTTTGATCGAATGCCTCAGAAGCAATTGCCGTTCCAAGATTCATCTTTCGCCTAACGCAGGATCAAACACCTTAGGACACAATTAACGTGGTCTCCGATTGGAGGGGTGACTCGCGGCGACCCAAGTTGGTTTCTCAGGAACCAGTCCCCTTTTGCATGCACTTATGATGAAATGCGTCCAACTTTCGAAGCATTACGAGTTAAAAAGCAAAGTGGCACGGCTGTCCCAGCCGTTTGTTCTTGTTTGCTAACGGCTGGGACAGCCGTCCTGCAATACGACTCCATTTCGCAAAATTGTCTGCGGACAGGAACGTTCCCGATCAATTCAATCTGCTGTTGCTGTTTTCAATTGCGTTCGAAAATTGATGTCGGCCTCCTTCGTGGCTGTTGTTTGAAGAACAGAAAAGTCAAAACCTGCCGTTTTCTTATCGTTGTTATCGCGGGTAAGGAAGCCTGCGAATAAACAATGAATCGTCAACGAGGAAACGATGGCTGACAGCAACCACACAACAAACTGGCCTGAACTTGCAATTGGACTTTATGATCGGCTAACAGGCCGCAATGCCGAAATCACTTACGATTTCGAAGACCTACACATCAAAGTTCCCAGCGGAACTGGAGAATCAGCCGAACACGCAGAATGGGTTGTGAGCGGTGCCATGAAGATCCGAACGCGAGACACGAGCGCCGACCCAAACTAGCAGCGACCGGTCAATTGAGTGGAACGCTCGATGGTCGGCCGGTCGAAATTATCGCTCGCGACAAAAAGCTTGAATTGCGTTTCGCCAAGATTGCTTCCGCATGGAAGTTAAGGCGAATTCAGTTCAATTCGATTGCTCGGGCGATCAAATTATTGCAGGATTCGAAGTTTGAAATTTCTGCGCGGGTCGGAGGGGTTCGAATTGAGGTGCTGCCGAATCCGAATTTTGCAATGCGGTTTTTGGCACCTGACCTTTATCGCATGATCCAAAAAGGAACGAACTGATTTCGTCCATAGCAGAAAATCGGCAAGTATTGGTTACCGGAGCAACGGGTTACGTTGGCGGCCGGCTCGTGCCGAAACTGCTTGAGCAAGGTTTTCGCGTTCGGTGTTTGGTTCGTGAACCGCGGAAGCTTGACCAGCGATCGTGGCGACAACATCCAAACGTTTCGGTCGTGCAAGGCGATTTGTCTGATCCCGAGCGAATCAAAACTCACTTGGACGGATGCTTTGCCGCTTACTACCTGATTCACTCAATGGTCGCGTCGGGGCCGTCGTATCCCGAACGCGATACTTTGCTTGCGCGGAACTTCGCCAGCGCGGCTGCTGAAGCTGGCGTTGAGCGAATCCTGTATCTTGGTGGACTCGGGCAAGAAGGAACCGGGCTGAGCCGACATCTTAAATCGCGTCGGCAAACAGAAGAAGCTCTTGCGTCAACGAACGTCCCTGTTACCACGCTTCGAGCGGCGATTATTCTCGGTTCGGGGTCGGCGTCGTTTGAGATTCTGCGTTATCTGGTCGAGCGACTTCCGATCATGATCACGCCGCGTTGGGTCCAAACGCAGTGCCAACCCGTGGCGATCATTGATGTACTGCATTGGTTGGTGGAGTCGCTGCTGAACGAACAGACTTCGGGAAAGACGTTGGAGATCGGCGGCCCCGATGTGCTTTCGTATCGCCAGCTCATGCAACTGGCGGCGGAGGAACTTGGGCTTTGGAAGCGAATTATTATCGGCATCCCCTTGCTGACGCCACGGCTTAGTTCAGCTTGGATCAGCCTCGTAACTCCGGTCACTTATCGGCTCGCACGTCCGCTCGCAGACGGTCTGCGGAACAAAGTCGTCGTCACTGACGAAACGGCTCAGCAGCTTATGCCGCATCAACCTCTGACAGCACGCGTGGCGATTCGCCGGGCCATTGCGATCACTCGACAGGGTCAAGTCCCCACGCGTTGGTCAGTTGCCGGACCGATTCCCGGCGATGCCGATTGGGCTGGCGGGAAGATGTTTGTCGACCAGCGCAGCATCGAAATCAGCGCGACTCCGGACGAAGTATTCTCTGCGGTTTGCAAAGTCGGCGGCGGGCACGGTTGGTACGCGGGGGACATTCTCTGGCAGATTCGAGGTTGGATGGATCAGGTTGTTGGTGGGCCCGGATTGCGTCGCGGTCGACGTGACCCGGAGAAAGTCGAATTCGGTGAAACGTTGGACTTCTGGCGAGTCGTCGGTCTGGAACGCGGCAAACAGTTGCTGCTTCATGCAGAAATGAAGCTGCCGGGCATTGCGAGGCTGGGATTCGAGATGGAGCCTTGCGAAGATGATCCAGCGATCACAAAACTGACGATGACTGCTCGTTTTTGGCCACGCGGACTGGCTGGTTTAATGTATTGGTACGCCGTCGTCCCTCTACACTTTTTTGTCTTCGGTGGCATGTTGAAAGGAATCAAGCGGGCCGCTGAGCAATCGAATCGAAATTCAAGTGTCAGCGATTTGGACGACAACAAGAACTCCGAAGCAAACGACTCATTCTCCTCACCGCTATCTCACTCACGGAAGTGAACAACGTAACTGGCTACGATTGGTCGCCGGCTAAACCGACCCGAGTGCTGCCGCCATCGAGCCTAAGATTCAGCACCGTGATGTATCCAGCACCAACTTGGTCTCGACCATCAGCATCTGTCCAGATTGCCGCTGAGGTAGTTGACGCTTCAGGCCGATCTGGAGTTGGCGATCTGAATTGAAACAATTGGTCGACGTACCGTGGTGAGTTCCAGAGCCAGCACAGTTGCCAACGATTTATCGAAATTGCCGTTCTGATTTTCAATATTCAGCTTCGAACAACGAAGTGCTCGTTTCTTTTCATCTGGAGATTGGTTTGAGTATTAAAGAAAATCAACGAGAGCTTCAACGAAAAAATGTGTTCGGAATTCCGGGCATATTCGTCTCAGGGATCGTTTGGCTAATCGCTGGTCTTGCGTGTCTGTTTGTTTCGGAGAACGCCGCGATAGCCGTGCTGTTTGTTGGTGGCATGGCGATCTATCCACTCTCCACTTTGATTTGCCAACGACTCGTAGCGCAGGAGCCGGCAGAAACAAAAAATCCACTCGACCTTTTAGGGCTCGAATCGACTGCACTCTTGTTTGCAGGTTTATTCCTCGCGTATATCGGACGATCCCAATCTCCGGGCTATTTCTTTAACACGATGTTGGTGATCATTGGTGTTCGATACTTGGTGTTTCAAACGATTTATGGGCTGCGGCATTATTGGGTCTTGGGTTTGTTGCTCGCCTACACAGGGCTTGCACTTTTCATTTTCCAAAACACTTGGCTGCCAGCTGCCGCACTAGCTGGCGGCGTCATAGAAATTGCAACCTCGGTCTTCATGTGGTTCACGCTCCAGACACGTGCTGCGATCGAATGAAGTCAATTTTGAAGTACAGGTTTAAGTCTTGATGAACAACGAAGTGGTCGCTGAACACTTGGTTTTCAGGATGCTGTTTTTTGAGCTCTCAAAATTCAATTACTCAAGGGTCAATCAATTTTAAGTATACCGGGGCCCAAAAGTAGTCGCATCGAGAACTGCACCTTCCACTAAGAGTGGCATTATCCCGCCACTTGCCCATGGAACCGCAAAGTAATTCGCCACTTTGATTCTGCAGCGATAGACAATTGAGGCTGCAGCAGCCTTTTTATGATCGGAGCGGAAGTTCACTGGCCGATGTGACCGAAGCGGATGGGTAAATTCATCAACATCGGTTTGAAGGAGGGTGTTCGGAAATCTCTTAGGGCCCAATAACTCGAGTTTCCTATCTAGCTGCGTCCCCTTTTTTTCTCCAATTCATGCGTGAACCGACATTTAACATCGCAACTAAACTTGAGTCTGCTGCTCGATCAAGATGTCTAGCTCTGCCGCAACCTCTGCGTAGATTGGTAGCGTACCGCCGATATCCTCAACTCGAATTACGACAGCAAACTTCGTTGGCTGGGGCTTGCGACTCCAGCGCTTTTGAGCAGACACCGCCAGCGTGTAATGATTTTCACTGTGTTCCTGCTTGTGGGCCTTCCAGTCGAACCAATCATGCTGGACCGAGCCTCGTGAGCGTCGCGTTACCTTGTGTTCAAATAGGATTTCATCGGGTGCTCCATCTACGGTGTTCGCTTGATCCTCTACATCATCGCTTTTAGACAACTTGTCAAGAATTTCGTCCCGGTCGACGTCGCCCCGATACATTCGCCACTTTAAGTCGATGCCGAAGTAACTTTCCAATCCCCATCGTTGGACTTCTGGGTAGTGGGCAACGGTCACGGTGATTCGCTTCCCCGCCGCTGATTCGCTGAACTTAGCTGGAATTGGAACATCGAAGAAAGCCACTTCGTCAAATGCCAATTTGCCTTGATAGTACATGAGCATCGAATACTTATCGCACTCTGTTGCACGCGCTGAATCAGGGCGACCATGTCCAAGCACTTGCAAGTATTGCTTCCGACTGACCGTTTCTAGCTGCTCGCGAATATCGGTCAAATCGCCGTCGTAAACGGCGGAGTTGGTTAGAAATGCTTTCAAGAGTGGTGCGCTAATCTGATCAAGGCCAAGGTTTTGAAGTTCTTGCAGAAGCAAAGCCAATTTATGCGAGACGCGTGGCGTAGAGAAACTGGTGCCATAGTTATGAGCAGTCGCGGGAGTCAGTTGGTGACTGGCCATGACGACATTGGTTGCAATATTCCCTCGAACGATTCCGGCATCTGGCTGACTGAGAAGGTTGCCTCCAATCTCGACAAGATCTGGCTTCGTTTCTCCTTTGATGCCCGGGCCGGATCTTGTGAACGGCGATGGTTCAAGATCCAACGCAATCGTTGTGTCGGGAGAGTTCGCGACCAATGTACCGGCTGCGATCGAGCCGACGCCCACAGCAAGCCCTGCCTGACCGGGATCTAGAATTCTGGATTCTTCACCGCACAAATACTGTGGATACGGAATGCCGTCTTCAATGTAGTCGCGAATTTGATCTCGCAAGATGTTGCCTGTTGAAACCACAAACACAACATCGTGCTCTCGACTTAGGCGATCAATGGTTCGAGCAGTCCAAGATGTACGACTTTGAGTTCGCTTATTGTCTGGATTCCACTTTTTTGAAAGATCACCGACCGAGAGATTGAAAATGCGAACGCCTAACGGAACGAAGGTCTCGACGACTTCCTCAATGATTTTCGACAGCAGGCGTTCGTCCTCAATCTGATTGTCTTCTTGCAAAACCCGAGCACTTGCAATCCAAGCCTTAGCCTCGTTTTCCTCTCCTTCAGCAAGCTTAAGAGCGTAGTACGCTGCCAAGGAAGCAACGCCTGAACCGTGACCGTTTGCGTCAGCTGGATTGTCCGGCTCGTCTTTCAAGAATGATTTGAGTAAATGTTCTCTGGCAACAGGCTGAAGAAACGGATTGCCTGCTGCGACTCCAGAGTCAATCACACAAATTGTCGGTGCGTCTTCGGACGGCGGCGAGACGGGGCCGAGTTTGTCGAATTGAAAGTCATTCAAGATTGTGTGAAACGTTTCAAATCTTGGTTTCGGTTCAAACCACGAAATTCGAATTTGCCATTCTTCGTCTTCAACTAGTCGCCTGAGCATATCACCACTGACACGAATTACGGCTCGACAAACACCGTCCCCTTCTTCGTGCTCGAATAGCGTTCCGTGTACACCCGAGGCAAACGCATTGTTGATTGCTTTGAGCGTATCCCGAATCTCGTCACGTTTTTGGTTTTTCCCTTGCGCCAATGACAGCAACTCGATTTCGCAAATGATCGACGGCTGTTTGGCTTTGATCAGCGTTTCATAGTCGGCGAGCAACTCATCGCTAAGTCGATCTTTGGGTTCACCGCGTACGATATCTTCCACATTGAAGTAGCTCTGATGGCTAATCGTGTTTTGGGAGGAGATGGCATCTGACCCGAACGCGTCTATCTTGGCTTCAAAGGCATCTAGATTCTCGTCTTTAGGAATCGCGAGTGTGACTTGATCAGAGCGATCAACCAAAGGTTTCAAGCCCGTTCCAGAAAGGTTGATGGCTCCTGTGTGCGTCACTTTGTAGAAGACAGCCTTGCGTTGCTCAGGCGAGAGAGATTTGAGCGCTTTATTCAAGATGTCAACTTTGAGCCCGAGAACACGAGCCACCTCCGTGCGACGAGCAATCTGCTCAGTCGTTAGAGGGACCGGGCGTCCCTTCTCGCCTTTCTTTTTGAGAATGCTGGGAGCTGCAAATTGTCGTGGCGGGAAGTTGGGATTCACGTTTTCTTTGCCCGATGCCTATCTGTTGCAGCGGCCATATCTTTCATGTGTTTCAACTCTGCAGTAACAAACTTGGACGTAAGTTGGTCACTACTCTCGAGAATCATCGACTTGATTGATTCAATCAACAGCCGCTCAAGCTGAGCGAATGAAAGCCCAGAAGTGTTTTTCACGAGGGCATCAACTGAGCCTTTGAAGGTGACGCCGTTAAGTTGATACTGAATGAACGCCTTCCGCGATTTAGTTGAGGGTTTTGGAAACATGACTACATCGTCAAATCGTCGCCAGATCGCGTCATCGAGCATGTACTGATGATTGCTGGCTCCAATCAAAATGCTCTTCTTCGAAGCAAACGTATCCATCGCCTGCAACAAACTATTCACTACCCGCTTGAGTTCGCCGACATCACGTGAGTCGTCACGAGATTTTGCAATCGTGTCAATTTCGTCGATTAACAGTACCATTGGCGTTTGCTGAGCAGCGTCGAATACCTCCTGTAAGTGCGATGCTGTGTCGCCAAGATAGCTTGAGATTAGGGCACTCAAACGCACGACTCCAACCTTCAATCCGAACTGATTGGCAAGGTGGTGAGCGGTCAGAGTTTTTCCACAACCGGGGGGACCCCAGAAAAGCAATTTGCATTTAGGGGTGTAGCCGGAACGAGCAAGTTCATTCACATTGCGATGTTCATTAACGACGCGGTTGATTCGCTTTTGTGTCGCCTCGTCCAACAGGAGATGTTCCGTGCTTGCGGGCTCGTGGTAGATCGTGAGTAGCTGATCTCCCGAGCGGCGACCACGCGGCAACGGTGTCAACTTCGTTGCCGAAGCCCTAGTTGTCTTTGAACCGCTGCCTAACGCCGCACGGAGTTCTTTTGCGAGTCCGTGATGATTCGCCGCCAACTGGTCGGCGATGATGGCGTCAGCAACTTTACGAAACGCCGAGTCGTTTTCGTCACGAAACGCGCGGAACAATCGCCTCAGGGCGTCGCTCGATGCAATTTTTTCGTTTCCAATTTTCGACATGGTGATTTGCTTTCTAGGACGAAAACCATCGATTCTCAACCGTTAGTTTATTTCCCGTTCCTCTGGATATCATAGCTCAATCGAGCTTGATCAGGGAGCGTTGAGCGGTTGGGGCGCGCAGAATTACCGGAGCCAGTCTCGCTTCGGGCGTTGTCTAAACCCTTCACTACCGATTCCCGCGGAAGACCAACTGCTTTGCGCTTGATTTAACGAGCCCGTCGGAGTTCGCGGGGACTGTTGACTGGTGCTTTTTGATCGCTCGGCACTGTTTCGTGGGTCGCTCGAGTGGTTTGAATCGAGCGGCATCTTCGGAAGCTTATGAGCCCCAATTGAAGAAGGTTCGACACTAGCCATTCATTAGGTGCGTCCAGTGACATCGTTATGCTGCAATCGGAGCGAGACGCAATCTCAACCTGATGCCCAAAGCTTTGCTAAACGAAAGGCTTTAACAGTTTTCGCCCTATAGTTCGTGTGGCCGAGTAAGATGCTGGAAGTAATTTGAGAACCATTGCGATTGCTAGGACAGTAAGCCTTTGCCGGCTTTAGCGTTTGGACGGATGTTAGCAAGTAGTCAAAACTTTTCCGAGTCATCGGAATAAGTCACCGAGGGTGATTCCAGTCGGAGCGTTTTCGACTGACACATTTACACGGGCTACTGCCCAGAATGCCAACAAGCCGAATCCTAGTTCGGCTGTCGAAGAAACGGGGAAAGTTCCAATTGTCAGTTCGCTTCGGTCCGACACGTCGACGTGGCTAAACTTCAACTTCCTTACCTCTTCAATTATCTTTTGAGTCTGGTCGGTCTAGCTCCACACTGCTTTGCCATCAAGGCGTCGCCTCGCACCTTTGAGCGGTCACATTCGATGACGTCGCCGTCTCGATCTTATACAAAGCCGAATCGGCAGCTTGTTGCGGCCGAGAACGTTAGGACTTGGAACGACTCACCTACCTCATGCTGTACTGTCGATTAAAGATGCAACTCGATGCCGTACTCAGGAGCGATCTCTGCCAGTCGCTGTTTTTCTTCGTTGGATGGTGCGGTGATCGGAAGATTGGCGTCG
>CAZORS010000155.1:0-13748 GCA_964582025.1 uncultured Pirellulaceae bacterium
TTGGGGCATCGTTGAACGAATTGGACGTGCTGGCGAGCAGTGTTTGCGACTCGGCGGCCACTTGGCCGTTGTCATTGGTCACAATACTCAGTTGATACTGTGCTTCAGTGACACCATTGGGTAATAAAATCTCAACCGTTGAGGGATCGAATCCCACAAGGTCGAACACGGGTCCAAAAAGTTCGATCTCGCTGCCAGAAGAAAGGTTTGTAGCGAAAACGCTGGTATCAGCTGGCAGGTTCGAAATCTCAATATTGGTGATTGTGTCGCCTGCGCCGGAGACCACCGAACCGGTCAAATCAAGTGCAATTCGTTCGCCGACAGAGGCCGAAGACTCGAACAGAAATGCATTGCCCACAACATCAGCAGACGCCCCCAAGCTGTCAGTGTTCCAGACGGCAACAACTTGCCCAGAACCTTCTAGCACTGCAAGATCAGGCGCAAACTGCGAGCCGTCTGAATCGGCATTGAGGACTTCAGCGGCTCCTATCCTTACAAATTGCGAATCGAAGCGATGGGCCGCAATGCTCTGTTGCGAGCCATCGATATCGGTGTCAGAAACCGCGACCAGAAACCCTCCGTCATTCAGTGCAATGACGCTTGGATCGAGTTCTACGTCGTCGTACGCGATCGTATCATTGGCGACGACATTGCCATCGGCATCGAAAATGAAACCGACGACTCGATAGTCACCAGCCGGATCTCCGCCCGATTCTTCTCCCCACACGACGACCGTCTGGTTATTTTCAAGAACACTGACCGACGGTGCCGAGAAAACCGCACCAAAAGAAGTCGCCAAATTGAATGCGCTACCTTGTGGAAATCCGTTGACATCAAAGAAACGAGCTTGAACGTGTTCAACACTAGCTCCCTTCGCAATCCACGTTGCGACGAAGCCGCCTTGCCTAGTCGATGCAAGTGAAACATCGGCATAATCAACTCCCGAAAGTGTTGCTGTCAAATTAAAGTCGTTCACAAACACGCCATCGTGAACAACGGTACCCTTAACTTGGCTGCCAAATTCATCGTCAACAAAAGCAACAACGAATCCACCATTCTGTAGAGCTGCAACGTCACCGGCTTGCTGGTCACCATTTCCATCAATTAAGAGTTGAGTTCCGTGTTGAGTACCGACACTTGGATCAATCTGCACTCTTTGACCAGACGAATCGTACTGAGTCACATAAGTATGAGGTCCGTTCAAGTCGCCCAAATCGCGAGTCGCAATCGCAACAAATCCACCATCAGTCAGCCCGACGATTCGAGGCATGTCGCGAGGTGCACTCAAGTCGCCTTGGGTAAAGTCAATCGGGTCGCCGACTTTCTGGTGAGTGTCGTCAAACCGCTGAATGTAGATTGAACTTTCAACATCCGATTCAACATGCCAGAGCGTGACATAGCCTCCGTCGGTCAGTGCAGCAATTTTAGGCTCGCTTCGCTCCCAACCATCCGGAGTCGCGACTTCGATATCCGAACCGGCAACGGCGTGCAGTTCAGTACCGCCGCCGATCAACGCGTCATTCGCTTTGGGAGCTACCTCAATGTCAATCGACCGCTCAACTTGAACCGATCCTTCACCAACAGCCCTATACCCAAACGAATCGCTTGGGATCGACAGATTGAAGTTGGGTTCGTAAACAAGAAAGCCAATCTCTTCCACGGGAATGACCTGTTCAGCGACGACATCCTCACCCCGGAAAGTAAGTTGTCCCTTGGCAGCATCTGGAAGACTAGTGATGACAACTGAAATAAGTTTCGGTGTAGCATCGTCTGCAAAGTCCGATTGCTGGAATCGCCAAACTTCATTTTCATCCAGCTCAATTGATTCATTACCCGGCAATAGCAACTCGCTTGGATCCGGCGAACCAAGCAAACTAACGGCATCGATCGCGGTTTCGGGCAACAGCGGATCACCTCCAACGTCGCTTCCATCAAAGAAGATTGCTGCCGATGCTTCAGCTGGCGCAGACGTTGTCGCTGCACCAACTTTCAACACAAAGATATCTTGCGCATCGACGAGCAGACTTTCGTCCGTTCCGACGGATTCCGCTTGCTCGACTGAAACAAGCAGAGAACCGGCTTCGAGGACTTGTTCGCCGGCTGTCGTTTTTGCTTCAATCAATTCCAGCCCGGAAATGGCGTTTCCATCGGAAATTCCGACCTCAGCCCCTTCAATCAAAAGCGAAATTGTGCCTGTGGACGCCGAACCGGTATCTTCAAGTTGTAACAGCATGACATCGTTGCTGTTTTCACTGTCGGAAAACAGGATGCTACCAGCTTTCACAAAACGGTCACCGAGTATTGAATCCTGTGCGACCAGTGTAAATGCGTTCAGGTCGTAGTCCGTTAAAGTCGCGCCATACATCTGCTCAACATTCGCGATGACGACATATTCTCCAGTAGAAAAATCATCGGAAGTCGATCGGAATCGAATGATGTCGCCTTGTCTAACATCGATCAAAACACCACCGACTGAAGGTAAGGCAGTCAGAACCGCGCCTCCGGCCATTGGATCAGGGGGTCCCGTTGGTTGCAATGAATCCGCCGAGAACAAGACGTCACCGCGGTTGACCGTTAAGGGAGTAGTTGTTCCGAGTTCCATTGTCGTGTTCACGAAATGGACTGCATCGATGGACAATCCAGCTGGTGCAAATTGCGTCGACCAAAAACCGGATGTGTCTTCGCCGTAGGTTAGCGTAGGTCCGCCAAACTGAAGCGCTTCGTCTCCTTCTCCGGGAATGCCAGCTGATTCTCCAACCGTCGACAGCCACAGGCGATCTTCTGCACTGATCGAAAGCGTCATCTGAGCAGGAGCGATCGACCACGAGACGCCATCATTAACGCTGAACAAAAAGTCAGCGACGTCAAGTCCGTAAACTTCATCTGGCGCTTGATATCGAAGTTCACCAAAGTCGTCGACGTCAACCACAATCCCGTTTAGCGTCGCATCGAGGTCGGCTTGAGTAATTGCACTTCCAAAAAGAGTTAAGCTTCCCACGGCGGGCAAGGTCTCAATTCGAATTTGCTGAATCGAGTCACCTTCCGGATCGTCATATCCGAAATCACCGATGGCGAACGGCCTTGATTGATTCTCAAGTCCGGTCGTCGACGAACTCTGCGCCACTGGAATCTGATTCACGACAGAAGTACTTGATACCGCAACGCCTGCCGCGGTTTCGAAAACGGTTGCGATCTCACTGCGATCCTGAAACGCAACAATCGACGTGTTCTTACTCGCAGAATCGAAATCGGGCAGGCTGTTTTGAAGCGATCTTTCGGCCAACTGAGTAAACGATCCGTCATTCACGTAAGTTGTTTCGGAGATAAAAACACCGTTGTCCGCGATCGCCGTACCGGTTGGAAAACTCGATTCATCGCTAACTGGGTTACCGTCGGCATCGGTGACAGTTCCTGCATTGAGATTGCTCTCCCATGAGCCATGTCCATGCCATGTTACGTGAAATGTGGTCTCTTCATTGAGTCCGACCGACACGTTGTTTTCGACGGCAATCGATGGAGCAAATTCAAGACCAGAATCAAGCCCCGAATGATTGAATGCCTGCACTGAGATTCCGCCAAACCCACCGACAATTTGTGTCGTTGGCGAACGATTAAACATGTTGCCCGTAGAGCTATCAAACTGCAACAGCAACGAGTAGATGTCCTGGTTTCCACTTCCGCCGCCGTCTGCAACAAAAGCCACTCCGACCATACTGTTGTCATTGATATCAACGGCGAAGTCGCGAACGTCAACTACATTCAAATCCGAGAAAGTGTACTCATTCGAAAGAACACCTCCGCCCAGCACTCGCACATGAATCGTATCGTCATCGGACCCATTGTATGCCAACACCGCTCTACTCTGATCGTTGTAGCTAACGACAACGTTTGAATGCTCCGCATTTACAGACTCGTCACCGACTTGGATTGGCCCATGAATCAAGTCGCCGACGCGATCATACGTGGAAACCATTATGTCATTGTCAGTGCCATTGTGCTCCTCCCAAGCGATTGCAAAATCGCCCAACTCATTCATTGAGACTGATACATTTCTGCTGTTTACGGAAGGAGATGCAACGCTGAACTGGTCCTTAATCACATTGCCTTCGGCATCAAAGATCTTGGCAAACACCTCGGTGACTGTTCCGCTATTGTTAGACCAAACCCACGCAACCACAAAATCGCCATTGGGTGCCGACCCTACGACGGCATGGCGGTGGTCTCCAGATCCGGGAGCCACATCGTTGTTGACTTGAAAATTCTCAAAGTCGCTACCGTCAAAAAGCGTGAGCGGAGTGGTCGAATCCAGATGAGAATACCGCGACACTTGAACGTTCCAAGAACCGCCATCGTCAGTCGAAGATACAATGGTCTGGTCGCCGTCATAATTGGTGGCAATGGCGTTGTGAGATGTACCCGATTCATCGCCAAGCGTCGTTTGGAGAGAGTGATTCCACGACTCGAGCACTGATGAAGAGAAAACGACGTCGTGGTTCACAACACCAGCAACGTACTCAAGCTCCCAATCCCCCTGTGAGTCTGCGTGCCCGGTAACGTCGTCACTTGCTGCAACGTCTGCTTCTGACAGTTCACTAATTGAGTCGACCAGCGACACACCTTCGTCGCTTGCTGCAAGATTACAACCGTAGATCAAAATGTCAGCATCGATCGTAAGTCCATTGCTCCACGATGCGATATTGTCCGCGTGTTGTGACAATGAACTCTGATCAAGAGTTACGTTACCGAGTCGAATTGCGCCTGCATCTCCGTGGGAGACGATGTGGACTGCGTCGTAGTCTCGTGAGATGCCGGTCTCAGCCGTCTCAGAAAGCAGCCGTGCAATTTCTTGGACACCGTCGACATTCGTGTTGATAAATCGAACCGTCACCAAATCAGGATTGCGATTGGCGAGAATATTATTCAACAATACTTCGTGATCTTCGACGGATCGGTCAATCACGACCAACTCAAAACTTGTTGGCGCGCCGATCGAATTTCCGCGATCAGAAATATCACTTGACGATGCGGACTCGTCAAACTGGTACGGAAATGATTCAGTCGACTCGTGCTGGAGGCTTTCAACCGCTTCGGTCAACACGTCGAGCTGTTGTTCTGCATTTTCTATAACGGCATCGAAAGCCGGAGCATCGACCAGTAGCTCAACCGGAAACGGTGCCGCACTGTAGAGGACTCTTTCCTCAAGAGCATGCAACTGCGGCTCTGGATTGCTGTTGCTGTCCCTCGACAGCGTATTGGCGATGAACCAACCGCTGAGGTGATGCGACATTTTCGAAATGAAGTTCATTTTAGTCCGAGTTGCAAACCAAGATTTACGCTGGTTCAATCAGGAAAACCATCTGGAAACCCCAGAGCGCATAATGAGGGCGCATGAACCGCTTAAAGATAGCGGCGCGTTAAAGACGCCGTGGGTTTGATGCTGAGAAAATCTGATCCGATTGACTAGAAGAGCCGGGTCAACCGGATTAGACCGCTTGAATAGGGTTAACAGCTATTCTGGCACGCCGACGATACCATCGATCGTCTGCCGAGACACGGCATGATATCCAGATCGCGCTTTGGCATAGATCTGCTTCGCAAGTTGTTTGCCTTGTTCGGTTTCGACCAACTTTGAGTACAACGGCTGCAAGAACTTACGCCGTCCTTGCCCAGTTAGAAACGCGTCCAGCTTGCCCATACCCGGCTGGTAGTTTGAGCCGACCACATGCGTCAACCAGTCATGCGTGATCTCTGAGTTTCCAGAAGAATTGAATTTGAATTGACTGTCCAAATCGTCCATCTGCTTCGTCGAAAGCGTCGGCAGTTCACGAAGGAAATGATTCCAATGATGCGTCGTCCACTTCGCCGTTGAAAACTCGGTCGCAATTTTGGCCGTCGGGACACCGTCCAAAAAAGCCTTGCAAGCCATCTCGACCAGATATAGCTCTCTCGTTTCCACGACAGGACAATCGTCAGGCAACCCTTCCGCATAAATCCACTGCTTGTAGTTCAATTTGTCGGCGCCTTCGAGATTGGCGTCAACGTATTCAATGAATGATTCCGTCGTCATGCTCTTGAATGCGAACTTGTCGAAGTAGCCTTTCAGGAATGCATCCCACTTTTCGCGGCCGATTACTTCTTCGCATTTTCGCAGGAAAAAGTAGCCTTTGTCGTATGCGATGGAAGTCATGCCGTCGTCCGGATTGCGGCCCGTCAGACTCAGCTTGAGCCATTGGTCTCGAGCCTTCAATTCCACGATTTCTTCCTTCAGTCCGTCCAGCGAAAGCCGAGCCAACATTTCGGAGTACTTCCGACCGTAGATGGATTCCATGATCCGCTGTTCGAAGTAGACGGTGAATCCTTCATTAAGCCAAAAGTCATCCCATGTGGCGTTTGTGACCAGATTTCCCGACCAAGAATGAGCCAATTCGTGCGCGATCAGTGCAACCAGAGAACGGTCTCCGGCCAAAATCGTGGGCGTCGCGAACGTCAGCCGCGGATTCTCCATGCCACCAAACGGGAAACTCGAAGGCAGAAAAATAACGTCGTAGCGATCCCAACGGTATGGACCGTAAAGCTCTTCGGCGGCTGAAATCATCTTTTCGGTATCGTGCAGTTCGTACACAGCCCGTTTCAAAACAGATGGCTCCGAGTAGACCCCGCTGCGTGGGCCGAGTGACTGGAATTTCAAGTCACCAACCGCCAATGCCAATAAATAAGACGGAATCGGTTGCTTCATTTCGAACTCATAGACGCCCGTATCGTTCTTCTCTTGCGGATTCGAAGCACTCATCACCGCCATCAACACAGGCGGCACGCTGATCTTCGCCGAATACGTCATCCGCACGGCGGGCGTGTCTTGGCACGGAACCCAAGTCCTCGCAAGGATTGCCTGTGATTGCGTGAACAGAAACGGATGGACTTTGTCGGTCGTCTGTTCTGGCGAAAGCCACTGCACGGCTTCGGCGCCTGGGCTGGTCGAATATTCGATGGTGACTTCGTCGCCCGATTCCGGCAACGCAATCGTCAACGCTTTCCCAAGCGTCGACATGTGTTCTCCAAGCTCCCATTTCAGATCCGCGCCATCAGCAGTGATCTTCGTGATCTCCAGTCCGTTGGTATCCAATCGCAACTCGCTGGCAGCATCTTTACGATCGAGTTTCAAAGCGGCCGAACCGACCAGCTTCTTAGACTCAAAATCAACTTTCAAATCAAGGTGCAGATGCTTGATCGCGACTTGATCCGGACGGGCACAAGAGTGCGGCAGCTTCTGCGCTTCCGCGTTCAACGCGGCGAACTGGAACACAATGGCTGCTGCCAACAAGGCAATCGTTGTCTTTGAAATCATGAATCACTATCTGGTTTCAGGATGTTGATACGTTGATTGTAGATAACCAACGGGCATCACGAAACCAAACTGCTCTGACTGAAAACGACGATTTCATTCGAAATTTTACGAGGTTTGCCAATATTTCAAATTTCTTTGTCACGTAAAGATCGTTTCGGGCAACTTGTAGATGAAACAGTTAAAATCAAAGCTTGGGAGCAATCATGGCGACAGCACTGGCAACACAACCGACATCAGAATCAAAAGTCTGGCTCCGCGCTGTCGGTGGAGATACGAATGCGTTTGAGCAAATCGTGGTCTCACACCAGAGCGCCGTCTCTGCAGTCGCATTCAGCATCGTCGGCGACTTTTCGATCAGCCAAGATATTGCTCAAGAAACCTTCTGGGCGGCGTGGAAGTCTCGAAACAGCCTTGGCGACCCTAAACGACTGCGGGCTTGGCTCTGCGGCATCGCCCGGAACCTCGCAAGACAATGGCGACGAAAGAAATCTCGCGTTCAAGAAATCGACAATGAAAAGTTTGGTGGTCAGTTCGATTCGTTTGCCACCGATCCTGCAGATGACTTTGTCTCTAAGGAAGAAGAGTCGGTCGTCTGGAGTGCACTTGAACAGATCCCGTCCAACTATCGCGAAGTTCTGGTGCTCTACTATCGGCAGGGAAACTCGATCGAGGAAGTTGCGAAGTCACTTGGCCTGACCAACGCTGCGGCAAGACAGAGACTCGCTCGCGGTAGAGAAATTCTCCGCACTCGCGTGTCGACGATGATCGAAGGAGTCCTTGATCGCACGAATCCAAGCAGAACGTTTACAGCACGTGTCATGGCTGGCATCGCCACGATGAGTGTCGTAGGAAGTTCTTCCGTTGCTAAAGCCAGTGGTATGTCGATGGCTTTGAATTCTTCGACGGCGACCTCAGCGGCGAGTGTTGCTAAACTTTTGGCGAGCGGGTCTTTGACAGGGTCGGTCATCGGCGTTGCTGGTGGTCTGTTGGGAGCTGCCGGCGGGTTGGTCGGAGCGTGGTTTGGGAGTTGGCTGCCCGCTCAAATGGCTCCGACTGAAACCGAACGTCACCTTTTGATGGAACGCTTTCTACATGCCATTCCAATCTCAATCATCTTTGTCATCATCACGATTGTCACTTCAATCCTGATGGCAACAGTGCCGAACCTGTGGTTTACCAATTTGATGATCATGCTTATTTCGACAGCGTGGTTTACCGTTGCCATCATGGTCCACGGCCTCCAAACACAGCGGCTTGTTCGAAAGTTACGTGCTGAACTAACCGCGGAGGAAGATCCAAACCAATCAAAATTCGGAACAAAGATTCGATCCAAAACGGAAGGCATGCCGCAGCTTTTTGGTCGAAAGTACACAAGCCCTTTGAAGCTATTAGGTTTCCCACTGGTCGACATTCAAATCAGCGATCCGCCGCGCATGGACGTGACGCATAACAAATCGCAGAAATCGAAAGCGTGTTCGGCAAAAGGTTGGATCGCGATTGGCGATGTGGCAACCGGCTTCGTCGCAATTGGCGGCCGAACGCTGGGAGTGCTTTCGCTTGGCGGTATGTCGGTCGGTGTTTTCGCGATCGGCGGCTTATCGATAGGTCTGTGTTCAATCGGCGGACTGGCATTGGGATGGCTCGCTTTGGGGGGAGGAGCGATTGGATACGATGCTGTTGGCGGTGGCGCAATTGGTTGGCATTCCGCAGTCGGAGGAGGAGCAATCGCTTGGCACGTCGCCACGGGAGGAGGAGCGATCGCTCAAGATTTCGCCGTCGGTGGAGGAGCAATTGCAAACGAAGTGAACACAGACCTCGCACAGCAAGTTGTTGACAACGAAAGCTTCGCTTGGATGATCGAACAGAACTTCCTCATCCAACAGAACTTTCTCATGATCGGCGCTATGATCTTCAGCGTTGCCATCCCAGCGATGCTCACGCCATTCCTATACACTCGCACGCCGCCAGAATCATAGACGACTCTGTCCTCGCCTCGAGCACGTTTTGTCGGCGCGGGATTGGATGCGATCACTCAGGCGATCTCCGCTCGATCATATTCAATCTCTTTGCCCTTCGGAGATTCAGCAAACGTTTCCGTCTCAGCTTCCAGACGGTACGCCTCCTGCCCCATCACAATTGTTCGCACCGCCCATCCCTTAAGCGTCACTCCGTCCCACGGACTCCAACCACATTTTGTTTGCTGTTGTCCATTGCGAATCGTGCGCTCCAATTCCATGTCGACCAACGTCAAATCCGCATCGTATCCAACTTCGATACGGCCTTTGTTTTTGATGTCCCAAACTTTCGCCGGCGCGTCGCACATCCGCGACACAAGCTGCTCGATCGAAATGCGACCGTTGTTGACTTCGTTCAGCATCAACGCCAGATAATTTTCAACCGCCGGCAAACCGGAAGGGCACTTCGGATACGGCTGTTCCTTTTCCGCCATCGTGTGAGGAGCATGATCGGTCGCGATGACGCCGATTGTTCCGTCCAGCAATCCTTCCCACAGTCGTTCGTTGTCCGCCGCGTTTTTGATTGATGGATTCATCTTCACCAACGAACCAAGTCGTTCGTAATCGTCGACGTTAAAGAACAAGTGATGCGGGCAAACTTCTGCCGTAATCAAATCGCCAGCTTGGGCGATCAAGTCTACTTCTGCACCAGTCGAAACATGCAACACGTGGAAGCGATGGTTGTGTCGATGAGCCAAATCGATGGCTCGTTTGGTCGCAATCAAAGCGGCTTCGTGATCGCGAACTTTCGAATGATCTGCGACATCGTTTGAATCGGTGTACTTTGCGGCGTTGGCCCGGACGGTTGTTTCGTCTTCGCAATGAGCACAAATCGTCAGGCTCGTTTCGGCAAAAATCTTTTCAAGTGCCGCCTGTTCATCAACCAGCAAATCCCCCGTGCTCGATCCGATGAAAATCTTAATGCCCGGCGTACGAGTCGCCTTCTTCAGTTCGTCCACATTGTCGGGAGTCGCACCAATGTAGAATCCATAGTTGACGAGGCACTTCGTTGACGCCATCTCCAATTTCTGATGTAGGGCCTCCACCGAAGTCGTATTTGGGATTGTATTCGGCATCTCCAGAAAGCTCGTGACGCCACCTTTGGCACATGCTCTGGTCGCGTGCGTCAGGTCTTCTTTCTCCGTCAAACCGGGCTCGCGAAAGTGTACTTGATCATCGATTACGCCCGGGATCAGAATTTTTCCGCTGCCGTCGATCGTCGCATCGGCTTCTCCAAGGTCATGTCCAATTCCGGCGATACGATCGCCATCGATCAAAACGTCTGCGTCAATCGTTGCCTCCGGCGTGACAACTTTGGCTCCGTGAATGAGTGTCTTCATGATTCTAAGTCGGAAAGAGTAAATTTTTCGAACAGCGGCGATGGTCGCATAGTCACCTTCGCCTCGCCAGTCGTATTGGAAAAATGTGCACTAGTTGCGATACTGGTGGAACATCTTAAGAACGGCTGCCCCACCAACAGGACCATTGTCACGATGCAGGATTACGAAAAACTCGGTGCCTTTTATCTCGGCAAAGAATACGACATCGAAAACGGAGAACGTCGCGAAGACCTGTTGCTCTACGATTCACGTGACCTCTGCACGCACGCCGTCGTCGTCGGCATGACCGGCAGCGGAAAGACAGGACTCTGCGTTGGCATGCTGGAAGAGGCTGCCATGGATCGCATTCCGTCGATCATCATCGACCCCAAAGGCGACATTTCGAACCTGCTGCTCACGTTCCCGAATCTAACACCAGAAGAATTTCGCCCGTGGATCGATGAAGGGCAGGCCAGTCGCAAAGGCGTTAGTCCAGAAGTCTTTGCCACCGAAGAAGCAGAGAAATGGAAATCCGGTCTCGAGTCGTGGGGCCAAGATGCCGAGCGTATCCAACGTATGCGCGACACGGTCGAAATGCGAGTCTACACACCAGGAAGTACTTACGGTCGTCCGCTAACCATTTTGAAATCGTTCGACGCACCGAATAAGCAGGTCATGAACGATCCCGATTTACTTGGCGATCGAATCAGCAGCGCCGCATCGGGACTGCTTTCCTTGCTTGGCATCGACGCCGATCCGATTCAATCGCGTGAACACATTTTAATCTCAAACATTCTCAGCAACGCTTGGCGTGCTGGACGCGACCTCGATCTTGGGCGACTGATTGGAGAAATTCAATCGCCGCCGTTTGAGCGAGTCGGCATTTTGGACATCGACACATTTTATCCCTCGAAGGATCGTTCCAAGCTCGCGATGCAAATCAACAATTTGCTGGCCAGCCCGACTTTCACAAGTTGGATGGAAGGTGAGCCGATCGACATCAAACGCATGCTGCACACCGAAGACGGGAAGCCCTGCGTTTCGATCGTTTCGATTTCGCATCTCAACGATCAAGAGCGAATGTTTTTCGTCACGATTCTGTTGAACGAAGTCTTGGCTTGGACTCGAACGCAACCCGGAACGTCCAGCCTTCGTGCGATCCTCTACATGGACGAAGTCTTCGGATACTTTCCTCCGACAGCAAATCCACCATCGAAGCAACCGATGCTAACGCTACTGAAGCAAGCTCGTGCTTTCGGACTCGGCTGCGTGCTGGCGACACAAAACCCGGTCGACCTGGACTACAAAGGGCTCTCCAATGCGGGAACTTGGTTCCTTGGTCGACTTCAAACCGAACGTGACAAAGCCCGCGTTTTGGAAGGGCTCGAAGGAGCATCTGCTCAGGCGGGTTCCACGTTTGACAAAGGTAGGATGGAAGAGATTCTTGCCGGCCTAGGCAGTCGCAAGTTCCTAATGAACAACGTTCATGACGATCAGCCAACCGTTTTTGAAACGCGTTGGGTGATGTCGTATCTTCGCGGACCGCTAACGCGAAATCAGATTCAGGAGCTGGTCGATTCCGATCCGGCTTACGATCGAGAAGCCACAGCAACCGCGGCTCTCGCAAATAAAGTAACTCGTCCCGCCGCTGAGCCCGTCGAAAAGATGGCGCCTCAGGTTGACCAAACTCAACTGGTTCCGCCGGACATCGATCAGCTGTTCGTTGAACCGAAGCGACGAATCAACGCGGGTGAGCGTTTGGTTTACCGTCCGGCCTTGATGGCTCGAGGCCAACTGCACTACGTTCGCACAACTTGGAAAACCGACAAGTGGGAAGAGAGATCGTTCCTCGCTCAAATCACCGGCAATCAAACGCCCGACGAAGTTTGGGACGAATCAGAAGAAGTGCTCGAAAATCTTGACTTCTATCACGAACCAGACGGTGAAGCTGAATTTGCGAAACTGCCCGCGGACATGCAGAAGGCTAAGAATTACAAGAAATGGGAGAAGGAATTCAAGGAGTATCTGTACAAGGATCTTCCGATCAAACTTCAGAAGTGTGCTTCACTGAAAATGATCAGCGAGCCCGGCGAACCGCTTGGCGATTTCAAAGTGCGGCTCGAGCAGATGGTCTCCGAGCGACGCGACGAAGTCACGGAAAAACTTCGCAAACGCTATTCCAGCAAGTTCACGACGCTGCGTGATCGCATTCGCCGCGCCGAAGACAAAGTCGAAAAGGAAGAGGCCGATTACAAATCCAGTCGCATGAATAGTGTGCTGTCCATGGGAACAACTCTGATGGGCGCATTGCTGGGGCGAAAGTCGATTAGCGTCACCAACGCACGGCGGGCTCAGAGTTCCATGCGATCTTTCGGTCGTTCGTCGAAAGAAAAGGACGATATCGGTCGAGCGAAAGATAATCTCGAGGAGCTGCACATCAAGTTTGAGAATTTGGAGAATGAATTTAAGGATGAAGTTGCCAGAGCGGAAGACAAACTATCGATCGAGAACCTTGAGTTTGAGGAATTGACTTTGGCACCTCGCAAGGGCGACCTTTCGGTCGAGCAATTCGCTGTCGTGTGGCTTCCGTGGGAAGTTGACGAATCTGGAATAGCCGAACCGGTTTATTAGGACCCAACGTTTCCCACGGTGCTCCATCACCCTCCCTCTGGGAGGGTCGGAGCCTAAGCGACGGGGAGGGTGTAGTTCCCCAAGTTCTGACTGTAAACTCTTACTTGAGCCACCCCCAATGCTTCGCGACGACGCCATCGAAATTTGGAAAGCCGGCGTTGCCGCAGTCCACGGCCGTACGCTTGTCCAAAACGCGATCCAAATCGACGGCTCAAACCTCACGGTCAAAAACCAGACCTTCAACCTAGATAACTTCGATCGAATCCTGATCGTCGGTGGCGGCAAGTTCAGCCACTTCATGGCCGAAGGTATCGAAAACATTTTGGGTCACCAACTGACGACTCAAAAAAAACTCCACGGCCTCGTAACCGTTCCCGACGGATCGAATGAACAAGTTTCGCTGAGCTTCATCGAATCTGCCGAATGCCGTCCAGCCGG
>CAZORS010000156.1:0-13556 GCA_964582025.1 uncultured Pirellulaceae bacterium
CGCGGTCCGCAACCGACGTAAGCTCCAACAACGACGGCCACAATCAGTAGCCCGGCAAACAGGTATCGCAACATTTTCTTCTCCGCGCTGATTCAGCAGCATTGGTTTCAGGTTTAATTCAAATCCGTTCTTTGAACGCGGCTTCCTCACCGTCGCGCAAATTAGAGCGAATTTGCATTCGTATATCAAACGATATGGTAACGGCGACACCATGTTTTTCAAGAAATTCGGAACAGTCCGCATAACTGTCAAACTACCCGGCAACTAACCACCTTGTTTTGCTTATGTCGGGCGGTCACACGCTGCAATATCCAACACTATCAAGACACTTCATTCTTTCCCTCCTTAGCCCAGAACTTGCGACGTCGATATGGCATCCAGTTCCAAAGCAAAAACTTCGTCTCTCCTTACCGCTGGCAACATTCAAAAACCTAATGAACGTCGTTCATTGGTAACGGATTCCATCGCGACGGGGGTTGTGTTCGCGCTGGTTTTGACTGTCGGGCAGCGAGCCATTGGATTCGTGCGAGGACTTCTCTTCTGTCGATTCATGACAGAACAACAGCTAGGCCAATGGTCCTTGGTCTACAGCTTCCTAATGATGCTGATTCCGCTGACGGTCTTAGGTTTGCCAGGTTGTTTTGGACGCTACACCGAACACTATCGCAACAAAGGGCAATTGGGATACTTCGTTAAGCGTATCGCTTTGGCGAGTGGATTGTTAACGATGTCGACATCGATTGCGATGTTCATTTTCCCGACAACGTTTTCTCGATTGGTTCTGGGTACGCCGGACCAAACGTCGATCATCTACGCGATGGCGTTTTGCGTTTCCATGGTCTCGGTCTCGAACTTCTTGACGTCGCTCATGGAGTCGCTTCGCCAAATTCGCGTCGTGACACTGATGAGATTGATCACGGGAGTCTTGTTCGCAACGTTGGGCCTAGGCCTTGTCGTGTTGGCTCCCAACGCCACGATTGGTGCTGCAGTCGGTTTTGGAATCAGTAGCCTTTTAGGAACGATTCCAGCGGTTTGGATTCTGATCCGATACAGAGAAACGATCAGCAACACGGGCGATTTCTTGACGCATTCGAGCATGTGGAGACGATTGGCTCCGTTCGCGGTTTGGATGTGGGCATCGAACTTTTTCAACAACTGCTTTGAGCTCAGCGACCGATACATGTTGTTGTCATTTTCACCAGTGACGGTGGAACAGGCGCAAGGTCTCGTGGGCCAATACCATTCCGGGCGAGCGCTTCCTTTGCTACTGGTTAGCCTGTCGTTCATGCTCGGCGGCCTCTTGATTCCCTACATGTCGGCCCATTGGGAAAAGGGCGACAAAGAAGCCGCCTGCAAACAGCTCAATTGGTCACTGAAATTAATGTGCGTTGCGTTTACGGTCGCAGGCATTGGGATCTTGGTTTTCGCGCCGTTCATTTTTGAGACAATTCTCCAAGGACGATACGACGAAGGTTTTGCAGTCCTGCCTTTAACGATGGTCTATTGCATCTGGTTTGGGTTGACCAGCGTTGCGCAAAATTACCTTTGGGTGGCCGAAAAAGGTAAATGGATTGCTCTATCGGTTTGTGCAGGCCTAGTCATCAATCTGGCGCTGAACGCGCTATTGATCCCATACTACGGAGTCAGTGGAGCCGTCACAGCGACGGCAATTTCGAATGCTCTGCTTCTCCTGATGGTCTACCTTTTCAATTACTTTTTCGGTTGCAAATCGAACGTGGGCATCATTTACTGCTCGCTAATTCCGCTCGTCTTGCTGTTGCCGACTCCTATCGCCGCGGCGCTCGCGCTTCTGGTTGCATTTTTCGGTTGGAAGACTCGAGTGCTGTTCCAAGAAGACGAAAAAGCCGAGATCGGCGAATTGGCAGCCAAAGCCTTGCAAAAGTTCGGGCTCGCAAAGTCGGGTTAAGAAAGCGACCTTTTTAAATCCGATAGTGCAGGATAAGATTTTGTGGGTAACTTTCCCAACAGAATTCACTTTCGAACAAAATCCAGCGATCAGTGCCATGCGAAATACCTCGTTGTCAAGAAATTTTAGTTTGAGTCTGCTGTTTGTTGGTCTGTTCGTGACGACGATGACGGTTTCCGGTTGCTCGAAGGCTGAAGAGAAAAAGCCCGAGGTCAAAAAGAAGGTCGTCACAGAGATGAATATCCAAACCTCCGGCGATTCTAAATCGACGCCGCCAGCGAATGAAAGTGAAGTCGAATCGTTACCATTCGAGAACGAAGCGGCGAGTGAAGAAGAGCTTCCGATCCTCGGTTCAGGTGGTTAAATCAAGTGTCTGCAGTAATTTCTGAGAGGCATTTTTCAAATAATCGGTTGCAAATTTCCCGATGATCCTATTTTTGCAACCGACTCTGCGGCTTAGGTAAATCGATTTTCCGTGATGTTCGTATCGTTTCGATTGCGACGCTCAGCGCCTGTGCAATCGGCGTCCCAAAATGGCGATAACTATGTTGTCACATCGCACGATTGCCAGCTAGCAATCACAAATCTTATGAGAGTGAAACCTCGATTGATTTTTCGAATGGCGTTTTACTACAATTGAGTTATTGATCCAACGGAATGGAGAGCGTTGTTTGTCGCCGACAACACAGCGCATGATCACGGATGACAATTATTTCCCCCTCTGCTGTAATGTCTTCGATTACGCGAACTGTCGCCGGTTTGCTGACGATTTCTCTGTTTGTTGTTGCTTCTGTGACAACCAACGCCGCCGCCCAAGAACAACCGGAAGTCGCTGACGAAACTCAGGTTGAGAAGAATCAGCCTTCAGTTGTTGAAGCGAAGGTTATTCATGAGCCCATTCATCGCGTCCCGAAAGTTGCCAGAAACAACGGGCCGTCAACGAACGCCGCAACGCGTATCATTCCGAACGCGATTAAGAACTTGCCGCCAAAAATCGTGAATAAAGCCCCCGCGACGAACAAGGCACCGACAATGTTGCCTTCTGCGTCAACTCCGATCGCAGAACCTGCGCCTGCCCCCGGAATTCCCACTGCAACGCCTGAGCCAAACAAGAAGACGGTTCCTGCGATCAAAGCATCAGCGATCAAGAAAGTTGTACCGCATCCATTGGACGATGCATTGGAAACAGCTCATCGCGGTTTGATTAACATTCGCGAGAACGTAAAAGATTACTCCGCGATTATGGTTAAGCGTGAGCGAGTCGATGGCAAGCTTCTGAAACCAGAATATATGCAAATCAAAGTTCGCTCTGAAGGCGTTGATGAATCAGGTGCTCGGATTCCGTTCAGCGTCTACATGAAGTTCATTAAGCCCAAAGCTTCCGCCGGTCGCGAAGTGATTTGGGTCAAAGGAAAAAATCAGAACCGATTGTGCGTCCACGAAGGTTCCGGACTAATCTCGCTTAAGCGACTAAATCTTGAGCCCGAAGGTTGGATCGCGATGCAAGGTCAACGCTATCCAATTTACGAAGCTGGGATGGAAAATCTGGTCGTCAAATTGATCGAGAAAGCGGAACGTGACAAAGCCGCTGGCGACTGCGAAGTCGTGTACAGCGATGGCGTGAAGATTAACGGCCGAGCCTGCAGCGTGATCGAAGTGACGCATGCCGAGCAGCGAGCACCTTACGATTTCCACATCGCAAAAGTCTACATCGATGATGAACTGCGATTGCCGATCCGTTATCAGGCACATCTGTGGCCAGAAAATGGCAGTACGAAGCCACGACTGCTTGAAGAATACACTTATCTTCACGTGAAAATTAATCAAGGATTCACGGACGAAGATTTCAATCCGGACAATCCAGCGTACAGCTATCCAAAGCGTTGATTGATTTGCCTTTTAAGACCCGTTCAGTGACAATGCTTCCGTCAAAAGTATCTCACTGGACTCGTCATGAAGAAAATATCTACCGTCTCCGTTCTAATCTTTGCCGTTGTGTTATTGGTTCCCTACGAGCTAACAGCTCAGGTAACGCAAGAACAACGTGACAGGCGACGTCAGTTCGTTGGTGATCTACTCAAGACGCTCATCGAGTCGCAGCAAGATCGCGATCCGGTTCCGACGCAACCTGGTCGGCCGAACCTGCGTCCCTTCCCCGGGCACGACCATCGCCCGACGCAGCCACTGACACCCAATATGATTTCTGCCCGAGCCAAAATGCAGGCGTGGGAAAGGGAGTCAGACCAATTCGTGAACATGCTGCGAATGGAAGAGCAGCGATTGCCACGCGTTCGCCCCTTGCTTGCTGACGCGCTCACGACAAACGCCAGCATCAAATCGCTTCGAGCCAACATGGGACGAGTTCATTCTTTGGATCCGTTGACGGATTCGTTCTGCCAAATCGATGCCCAGTGGCGACTGTTGAACCACAAGCTTTCACAAGTTAACGGTTTGAAAAGTGAATGCGTTGCTTGCATCCGACGAATGGCGACTTTCGACGCAGATCTTTGTGGACTTTTCAATGTACAGCCTCAGTTTAACCGCCGTGAGCTGGCCAGATATTGCAATCAAATGGCGTCCAGCTTGCAACATCTGATTCAGGACGTGCGTTACGACATGCCCGGCCATCCCCAGTTTAGAGTGATCATTTCGGAGTGCCAGCGACTCTATGCGAGGCTCAATGAATCAGGACGCTTGATCGAACGAGGAGACTACGATTCGATTACGAGAATTTACCAGCGGAGTGTAAAAGATTGGCGGAAGCTTAAGTACAAACTGATCGCGACTCCACACGGACGTATTCAACGCAACGTTCATCGGATTGAATCAATCGGCAGCCACATTGCGGAACTTCTTTGGTTGCCCGCTGACCTTGATAGGGAATACCTGAGGATCGTTGTTCAAAGCATGGAACGCGATGTTAGCTTGGCGTTCCAACAAGTCACATTGCAAGACATTTTGAATTGCAAAACTCCGGGAGCTGTCCTTGCTTGTGCAAACGACTTCCAAAGGCAATGCGGCCGGTTTTCTTCAAAACTAAAATCCAATGCGGATGTGGAAACTCTAAGCTGGGACTTTAAGCAGTTCTCGAATCAATGGCGTGACATGAACACGCATTTAACTGGGTTTTCGTCGCCGACCATTTCACGAGCTGTCGGTCAAGTTGACACTGGATTTCAAGCGTTGCAAACTGTTTTCGGTGACGGTCCGCTGATCGATCGCGGTACCATGATCGAAATTTGCGCGGATCTTGATCAGTTAAGCTATCGATTACAAGATGTTGTTCTGGCACGGACGCGAAACGGATACGAACCCGTCTTTCAATCGCAAATATGCGATCTGGCTCGGGCCTTTCAGCGAAGCATCCACGAGATGCATGAGCATTCACTGTCCAATCGCCGACACGACGCGTCAGCATCTGCCGACGTTGCAACCGCGTTAGAAGTTTGGTCTCGCCTGCGGCCGCTGCTTAAAAAATGCAAAGGGGAAGATCGACAAGTTATGCGACAGCTTCGAGCTCGGATTGAACCTTTGATGGTCAAGCTGCAAGTAATTTTTACGCGTTAGTTACCTTTCCGGCATTTGAGTGCGATGACGATTCACTCGATCGCACGTCATGCTTGCATTGCCCTCACGGTTCTACCTACGTTACGGCCCGAACACCTTCGACCCAACCATCTTTGACCATTCTGTCGGTTGGCAGGCCTGACGCAAAAAAACCTGTTGGGTTGCTGTTTCTCCGCCGCATGCTGTCACGTGGCGAAAATTCCGATCTTGATAGTGGGTCGCTAGGCCTTTTGCGTAGCAAGAATGCGGCACCAATATCGAATCGACAACGATTCGAATTCAAGATCACTTTTCCACGCGCAGATTTTATGTCTTCTGACCAACGCGTTATTCGTAACGATATCATCGCTATCGGGTTGATGGCTCTGATCATTTTCCTGCTCGCAGCCATCTTCACTTACGATGCCGCGGATCCCGTCGCATCGCAAGGCGGCTGGCTCAATGGGTTCTTCCAAACAGACCAAACTGTGTACCCCGAACACGAAATCTGTCAAAACATGTGCGGCGTCTTCGGCGCTTGGACGGCGGAAGTTCTGTTCAGCGTTCTAGGTTTGGGTGTTTATCTGCTTATCGCTGGCTTGGTGGCCCTCGAGATTGCATTGTTCCAACGTAGTGAAGTTGCTAACCCTTGGATCAAGATTCTTGGCTGGGGAATTGCCATGGTTTCCTTGTGTTCGCTCGCAGCGACAATGCTTCCTGGCAATTTAGTTGGACCGCTGATCGGATCCGGAGGCTATCTCGGCGCACTTGGTGCTGGACTGATTGGATCGAATCTCGGCACGGCTGGAACGCTGATCATGTTCACGGCCGCGGGCACTGCCGGAATGATGATGTGGACTGAATATCTTGCCTTTCGTGCTGGACGATTTGTTTTTGCGCCGGCAATCGTCGCCGCCACTGCAGTGCTGCCGTTTGGATTGCTGCATGGATTCGTTAGTTGGTTTAACAGCGAAGCAACGGAAGAAGAGCTAGACGACGAATACGAAGACGCAGAGGAAACGCTCGACGAAGAGGACGAAACTCACACAATCAAATTCCGTCGTCGTGACATGGAGCCGACTAACAGCGAAGAAGATGAAGATGACGCCGAAGTAGATGATGAAGAGTGGGAAGACGAAGAATCTGAAGAAGAGGAACTTGATGACGAATTCGAAGACGTCGAGGAAACTACTGCTCAACTGAACATTGGTGACAATCAAAAAACGCCTGTTCCCGCCCTTGAGCCCGGTGATCAAACTGAAACCAACAAGGCAAGCCTGCTACCGAAACCACACTTTCGATTGCCAAAACGCAAGCAAGCTGAGCCTCCGAAGAAGCTTGCCGCCGAAGTTGAAAACGCGGTTGCCGCAATCGCTCCCAAAGCTCAGCCGCCCGCCAAGCCGCCGAGTGAGCGTGAGCTCGTGATGAAACAGCTCAATGCAGCCTCGGAAGCCGAAAGCCATCGCGAATACCATTTGCCGCCGATCGAAATGCTCGAACGTGGCGTGGCGATTCCACTCGAGAAACAACGTAACGAAGCACTGCGTCGCGCAAAAATTCTAGAGCAGACATGCGAGCAGTTCGGCTACAAAATCAAAGTCGTTGAAATCGAAAGTGGTCCGGTGATCTCCCAGTACGAGATCGATCTTGAGCCTGGTTTGCGTCTACAAAAGATCGTTAATCTCGCCGACGACCTCGCCGTCGCCATGCGAGTTTCCAGCGTTCGGATCGTCGCCCCGATTCCGGGTAAGAACAGCGTTGGTGTAGAAGTTCCCAATGAGACTCGCAAAACCGTTCACATGCGCGAGGTGATGGAACAATGCAGTAAGCAAATAAAAAAGATGAAGGTTCCTCTGTTCCTTGGATCGGACGCCGTTGGAGCGCCGCTGATTGCTGACCTTGCGAAATTGCCTCACCTTTTGATTGCTGGTCGAACGGGTACTGGTAAGTCCGTTTGTCTTAATGCGATCATCTGTTCGATCTTGATGACGCGAACGCCGGACGAAGTTCGGATGCTGATGATTGACCCGAAAATGGTTGAGATGAGCGGCTACGGAAGTTTGCCGCACTTGATGCACCCAGTTGTAACCGACATGCGGAAAGCGGAAGCGATCCTTGCGTGGGCCGTCGACAAAATGGAAGAACGATACAAACTGCTCGCCAGTGCCGGCGTTCGACACGTCACGTCGTACAACGAGCTTAGCGAAGAAGAGCTTTTCTCCAGAATCAAACCTAGCGAAGAAGAGAAGCATAACATCCCGAAGAACTTACCGTTCATCGTAATAGTCGCCGACGAGATGGCAGACTTGATGATGACGTCTGGTAAAGAAGTCGAACAGCACATCATTCGACTTGCACAGAAAAGTCGTGCCGTTGGGATTCACTTGATCCTTGCGACTCAGAAGCCGACGGTCGACGTGATCACCGGTTTGATTAAATCGAACTTGCCGGCTCGAATCAGCTTCCAGGTCGCCAGTAAAACGGACAGTCGAGTCGTGCTCGATGCGATGGGTGCTGACAAACTTCTCGGTTTGGGTGACATGTTGTTCCTCTGGCCGGGAACCAGCAACCTGTTGCGTGGGCAGGGAACGTTCCTGAGCGATGCCGAGATCGACAAGATTACTGCTGCCGTCAGTACCGAGGAGCAAAACTTCGTCGACGAGTTGATGAACATCAAGGTCAAGAAAGAAGGCGAAGAAAATGAAGAAGAAGCGACCGGCTTCAACGGAAACAAAGACGAACTCTACGAAAAAGCGATCGATGTTGTGGTCGATACACAGCGGGGAAGTCTCTCGATGTTGCAGCGTGCGTTGGGAATTGGATATGGCAGAGCGGCCAGGTTGGTCGACTTCATGGCCGAAGACGGTTACGTCGGACCTTACAATGGGTCGAAGTCGCGTGAAGTGTTGTTAACTGCCGCTGCATGGGCAGCAATGAAATCTGGCGGCGATGTCGTAGAAGGAACCGCGACTCCTGCGGCAAAGGCCACTGCGGATCCGACGACAGCGACGCCGGAGCAGGACACGAAGTCGAGCCTTGCCGATGAAATTCTTCAGGAGATTCTGGGCGAAGCGGATGCGGAAGAAGCCAAAGTCACAGCTAAGCCGTTAAAGCCGTTGCCAAAAGCGAGCTCCCGATCGGTGTCCGTTTCCGCGTCGGTCTCCCCTGCCCTAGCGGTTCCCGAAGAGGAATTGGAGGACAAATACGAGGAGGAAGAGGAGGAAGTCGACGTCGAGAACGAGCTCGAAGACTACATGACTGAGGATGAAGTTGAAGCTTCCGCAGCGGACGAAGAATTTGAAGACGAGGAATACGAAGAGGAAGATGAAGAGCTTGAGGACGGCGAAGAGGAAGACGACGAGGAGTACGAATACGTCGACGAGGACTACGACGAAGATGAGTACGAAGACGTCGAGTAGTCAATGTCGCTCAGCTCTCCGAGCGCTCTCCGAGCTGATAGCGTGCAGATTGAAACGCTCAATATCGGTGACACGGATGAAGCATGGAAGACTGTATCTTCAATCCGCTACCAGCTCGGAGATCTGGGCGACAAAGTCCTAGCGAGAAATCGATGTGCGATCATCAATTCCGTAGACACCCGGCTCGAGCCGTAACTGCCGTTTGATGATCTGTCTTTCGGCTTCCGAACCAACGGTTCCAGTAAGAACGGCAATTCGATTGTTGACCGTCACGGTAATGCCCTGCCCCATATTCCGGACCACGGGCTGGCGAACCATGCGAGCTTGAAAACGTGACTCCGCTAGGTAACCTGACGTTCTTGGTGCCGCAAATGCGGGACGCAAGCGAGATCGGAGTCCTTGTCGTTGAACCGTGAATCCATTTTCCTGAAGTAATCTGGAACTTGTCGTTGCGGTTCGACTTCCACGATCAGCATTGATGCCACCGCCAATTGAACGATCCTCTCCCAGTGGAAGTTGAGTCGACTCCGACGGTGGTCCTACGAAACCTTGAGCTTCAATGACTTCTGCGGTTGGTCCAACGAAGCCTTGGTTGCGGCGATCTTCGATTTCGAAGTTCAGTCTGAACGGGTCGACTTGTTCAAGTTCTCCATCACCCGCTCCGCCGCCGTCGGTTCCTGTATCTGCCTGGCCAGTGTCCTGCACCTGTTGATCTAGGCCCTGATCCTGACCAAAGTTCTGATCAAATCCGTCGAGGCCTCCTTGGTCAGCCTGTCCGCCACCACCTTGATTCACCTGGGCAGCGACTCTGCCTTGTGCACTAAACAGAAGCAAGCAAGCTGTGACGGTCAGTAGACGCAGGTAGAAGCGAGAGTTGTTGAAGGCAGTTGTCATGTTTGGCTCGCAAATCAAATTCGTGTTGGCTGCAAATTTTGGGTTCATCACCGTTGAGGTATCGACCATTCTCATACCATCAAACCATGAAACCCCGCTTTCGCCGCAAGGTAGTTGGCCATGTAAAGCGAAAAACTGGTAAACTTTGCGCGAATTTCACTGTCAAAAACGTTATCGCGAAACTTGATTGCCAAAATCAGGGTTAGTTCGCCTGACATCACAAGTTTTGATCCCTCTCAAATACGTAAACAAATGAAGAAAATTGCACTCGCTGGCCAAATCTCGTCGCTCCATTTTCGGTCATATTTTTTGAACGCGATCGCGATCATTTTTCTTGCATTTCTACTTGCCCCCGTGTCATCTGCGGACGCTCAACGAAATCCTGACCGACCGAACATCGAAGAATTGCTGCCAGAAACGACGGTTGCCTTCATTCAGATCCCCGACATCCGAGACTTGCTTGAGAAGACCAAAGACAGCGCCGGAATGCAGATGCTGCGGGACGAAGAGGTCGCGCCGATGTACGAGCGAATTATTGAAGAAGGACGAACCGCTTACGGCAAAGTTGAAGAGGAAGTTGGCCTCTCGTTGGAGGAACTGCAGTCGATTCCTTCTGGCGAATTGGTTTTCTGCACGATTGCTCCGCGGCGAAAAAATCCAGCCTACATGTTCATCCTTGAGATTGGAGAAGAAAACGAAGCAGCTGAAAAAGCGTTGGGCGTTGCGCGTGACAAATTAGTCGAGGCCGGCAATACTGCCGAAGATGAAGAACTCGAGTCCGGTGTTTCGGTTGAGAAACTTTCGATCGAGGGCATGGTTTGGTTCAAGGCGCAGCGCGAAGGCTTGGTGGTCGCGTGTTCAAATGAAAAAGTGTTGAACGATTTCTTTCTTCGGTGGGATGGTGAAGAAGTCAAAAAAGTGCGACCGCTTTCCAAAAACCGAAAATTCATCACGATCATGAATCGTTGCCGCAGCAAAAAAGAGTTGCCTTCGGACATTCGATTCTTCGTCGATCCAATTGGAATCTTCAAAAGCGCGGGTCGAGGAAACGTGGAGATGCAACTGGCAATCGCCTTCTTGCCGTCACTGGGACTTGATAGCTTGCTCGGCATGGGCGGTTCAGTGATTTTGGGCGACGAAGAATACGAGACGATTGCTCACGGTCACTTGCTGCTCTCGAGTCCTCGCAAAGGGGTGACGAAAGTCCTTTCTTTAAAGCCAGGCGATTACGAGCCGGAATCATGGATGCCATTCGATGCTCATTCTTACACGACGACCAGTTGGGACGTGCCTCAAATGTACAACGAGATACGTGGGCTCGTTGATTTGACGATGGATGAAGGCGCGTTCGACAATATGGTTCAGGACAATATTAACGATCGTCTGGAAATGTCGCTGGAAGAAGACATCCTTTCTCAGTTCTCGGGTCGCATTTCCTTGGGGCAAGTGACCTCGGTTCCCGGAAAGCTCAATTCGGCTTCGTGGGTTGTCGGTTTAGGATTGAACAACGCAAAAGACGCAACGGAAATGGGCGAAAAGCTCGTCGATTTTTTGAACGAAAACGCTTTCGACGGAAATATCGAAAAGTCTGAGTACGAAGGTATCGTTAATTGGGCGATCAGTGACAGCGCGATAGAAGCGCAAAGTGAAAGACGATTGGAACGGCGTCGTGAAAGGAATAAACGTCGTGGCCGTGAGGAGGACGACATGGAGGAAATGCGTGCGACTGTTCGTCTGCCACGTCCTACCTTTGCGATTATCGACAACACTCTGGTCATCACCGATAGCGTCGAAGCCTTTGAAAAAGCGGTTGCAACGCATAAAGGTGAATCGGAATCTTTGATGAACGATGCAGGCTTCGTCAAGATGGCCGATCAAATGACGCGGTTGTTGGGAACCGATATGCCGGTTGCCCTTTCGTACAATCAGCCGAAGTATTCCGTTCAAGCGATGTTGGAATACGGGAATGCGGACAGCACAAAGGCGTTGCTGTCGTCGCAAGCAGAGAACAGCGATGACGGCTCGTTTTGGAAAGTGCTCAAAGGCGTGATGGACGATCATGAATTGCCATCAAGCGAAACTCTAAGCAAATACATTGCTCCTCAGGGTTGGTTCGCAACATCGGACGACACAGGTTATCATTTCCTCTGGTTCCAAGAACGATTGGAACTCGAAGACGAATAACCCCGACCTTTGGTGTTTGATATGAGATCGAGTTTCTGTTGCATTAGCCTCATAATTGTTTTGCAATTGGCCGGAATCCTTTCCGCCGATGAACAGGCCACAACCGAGCGGCCCAACGTGCTGTTCATTCTTGCCGACGATCTCGGATGGCGAGACTTGAGCAACGAAGGTAGTGATTTCTATGAGTCACCGCACATCGATCGCATCGCCAACGAAGGCATGAAATTCACTCGCGGTTATGCAACGTGCCAGGTTTGCAGCCCTTCCCGAGCCAGCATTATGACCGGAAAGTATCCGGCTCGGTTGGCGATCACGGATTGGATTGGAGCCGCCGAAGGTGATCAGTGGAAGCGGAACACGAAACTCTTGCCCGCCACCTACAATCACATATTGCCAGCCGAAGACATCACGATGGCGGAGGCTTTCCGTGAAAGTGGCTATCGAACTTTCTTCGCGGGAAAGTGGCATCTTGGTGGTGAAGGTTCTCTCCCGACCGATCACGGTTTCGAGTTCAACGTCGGCGGACACCATCGTGGTTCGCCTCCGGGCGGATTTTTTTCGCCCTGGAACAATCCGCAAATGAAGAGCGGACCCAAAGGCGAACTGCTGCCATTGCGGCTTGGTCGTGAGACGGCATCGTTTATCGAATCGCACAAGGACGAACCGTTCTTTGCGTTCTTGTCTTTCTACTCGGTTCACGCTCCACTGCAAACGACGAAGAAGCTTTGGCAAAAGTATCGCGACAAAGCTCTGGCTGCAGGCGAACAACCCGATAGCCGTTTCTTCGTCGATCGAACGACGCCTGTTCGACAAGTCCAAGACAATCCGTTGTACGGCGGAATGGTCGAATCGATGGACGACTCGATTGGCATTGTGATGGCGAAGCTGGACGAGCTGGGCTTAAGCGAAAACACGATCGTCGTTTTCACCTCTGACAACGGAGGCGTTTCAGCCGGAGACGGAAAGGCGACTTCGAATCTTCCGCTGCGCGGCGGCAAGGGCCGTCAATGGGAAGGCGGAATTCGCGAACCTTATTACATTATGTGGCCAAAGAAGATTGCAGCTGGCTCCAAATGTGCAACGCCGGTGACTGGCACAGACTTCTATCCAACGTTGCTTGAGTTGACTGGCCAGAAACTTCGCGACGGTCAACATGTCGACGGCGTCAGTCTTGTTCCGCTGCTGAACGAAAAGCTGATTGAAAATCGAGATCTCTACTGGCATTACCCTCACTACGGCAATCAAGGTGGTGAGCCGAGTTCGATTGTGATCCGCGGCGATTGGAAACTGATCCGGTATTACGAAGACAATCGCATCGAGCTTTACAATATTGCGGACGACGTCGGAGAGGAATCGAATGTTGCTGATGCAAATCCGGAAGTCGCGGCCGTGCTTAAAAAGCAACTCAGTGGTTGGCTGCAGGATGTGGATGCACGGATGCCAGTTCAAAATCCAGACTTCTCAGCGGCTGAACACGCTGACGAGAAAGTCAAAATTCGTGACATGCTGACTCCTCGCTTGGAGAAGCAAGCGGCGAACTTCCTGAAGGACGACTACGTGCCACGCGGTGGCTGGTGGGAAGACAC
>CAZORS010000157.1:0-13337 GCA_964582025.1 uncultured Pirellulaceae bacterium
AGCTACTGCTTTGTAGGCATGGACTGAGGCGGATTGTGAAGCACGTGATCTCCCAAGGTCATTCAATGGCTTCGCGTCCGGTCGGACGTTCAAGATGTTTTTGCAATTCCCTCACAAGGCTTGGTAATGATCCAGTCGCCTGCCGGAGAATCGTTTACCGAAGAAGAAGCACACACGATGTGCAAAGAATGCGACGGAAGTTTGGCTGCCTACGGACAACTTGATCTTTGGGATGAACTGAAGCTGGCCCATGCTGGAAAGCCTTCAACCCATAAAGTCGCCAAGAAAGCAAAGAAAGACGCTGATCCGAAAAGCCAATGAACTGTTTCACACACGCTCTTCCTTCAATCGACAACGCCTACATGGCGACTGGTTGCTGCATCCCAGATTGGCTTGGGGCAGCTGACCGAAAGTGTCGGGCTCGCGAAAAAAAGGCGACTCCGTTCATCGATCACGAAGATCCGATCGTCGCCGCTGTGTCGCAGGGAATCGTCAATCACCACAAAGATGACCATTGGTTTCACACCAACCAAACCTTCCAGCAAATGAACATCAAGTTTGCGGTCGAGATTCGCGAACTTTTGGACAACGAACGCGGCATGCGGACGGGCTTTGTCGGCCATGTGATGATTGAACTTTTTCTGGACGCGTGGCTGCACGCAAAGTTTCCGGGCAAGCTTGAGTTTTACTATCAACAGCTCGAGTCGATCGATCCGGACAAAGTACAGGACGTTGTTAACCTATTTGCCAGCAAGAAAACGGACAAACTTGCTCCCGCGATTCGAGGCGTTATCAAAGAGCGATATTTATTCGACTATTCGGAGAATTCGACGACGCTGTATCGCATCAACCGAGTGCTTAAACGGATCGGCCTGGAAGAAATTGACGATCGAATCCTGCCGTGGATGGAAACTGCTCGAGAACGCGTTTACGATCGTGTCCCGGATCTGTTAGACCAATACGCATTAGATTTGCAAAAGGAGAAACCATGAGTGCGATGATTCAAGTCGAAGTCTTGCGAGCTGCCTGTTGCGTAGCTGGTGCAAATGGCGAGACAACGGAAGCTGAACGCGAACTATTGAACAAACTGGCCAAGAAAACTGGCGTTGGGCTTGCCTCTCTAGAGGCGATGGTTTCTCGCGCCTGCGAGGACGACAGTTTCTGCAACGAACAGTTTAGGGTTCTTAAAGCCGAGCCAAAGGAAGCGATGTCGATTCTGTTGGAAGTTGCCATGTCGGACGGAGTGATCGATGAGTCGGAGGAATCTATCCTCAAAGTTTTCGCCAAGAAACTGGACGTGCCGGCAGATGTATTCGAGCTCTTGTTGAACAAGGCGAAAGAGATCGCTGCCGAGAGAAAATGAGTTTCAGTTTCTTTGATTCGTACTTAGATCGCCCTAACCGCGAACTACAGCGAGTCCGGAGTCGGGAGTGCCCTGAGGTTTACTCCACCACTGGAACGAATCGTGATCTCGTAGGACTGCCCTTCTTTTGGCGGCAAGTGCATGGCCTGCCCAGAAGCAGCTCGAATCCCAAGTTCGTCCTGACGGCTTCTGTCGTTACAAACATTTCCAAAGTCCTGCCAGATTTGCTGAGCAAACTGAGACGCTTCTGACCGAGCGTAGACACCAGTCGGCTTCGAAAAGTCATCCAGCGAAAACCCGTCCGCTGGTTTCATCTCATCACCATAGATTCGCTTGAACGTGAAAATCGAAGCTCCACGCAATGGATCCGCCTGTTCGACATATTGATCTTCGAATTTGGCAACCCAGCAGTCGACGAAAAATGTGTCACCCAGCAATGTGAACTCGCGGCTTGAGCCGATCACTTTGCCTTCGGTGTCGATTTCACTGAACGTCACGTCAAGATACTTTTGTCCGTTCTCGTCGACACCCTTTTTGTTGACCGTTAGCTTTGCAACTCGGCGATCAATCTTTAGCAAGTCCAGCGATACACGAAGTTTGTCGTTTTCAATCGAGGCCTCTTTCAGATCCAGACCGATCTCGTCGTACTTCGCTTGCAATGCGACCAAGTCTTCTTTGGCTTGCTTACCTTCAAGCCCTGGCACGATGTACTCGCTGTACCCAAGCCAACCGCCAAAACCAACGCAACTGGCAACACACACCATCAATACCGTTCGCACGGCACTATTCACGGTCTGCACATTTTCCATCATCGACGGTTTACGTTGACCAGAATGGTTCGGCATTGTGTCTCCAAAATTTATCAGGAGGGGGAAGGTCGATTGGGTTTTGGACTGTCTAGTTATATTTCCCTTCGGCGTTTGAGGCAAAGACTTTTGGTTTCAGGTGAGAAATTTCGGGTATTCTGGGCCGGACTCATTGGGATCATTCCTTCGCCAGTAACTTCCGAGTTGCGGCCTCAATATCGCCCGCACGCATCAGGGACTCGCCAACGAGAATCGCATCCACATTTGCTTGCATCAACCTAGAAACTTCAGCGCTGGACGAAATGCCGCTCTCGCTAACGAAAGCGATTTCACTGGGAAGCATTTTTCGAATCTCGATCGAGTGCTCTAGGTTAACTTCAAAAGTATTCAAATCACGATTGTTGACGCCTATCAGGGTTGGATTGCAAGCCAGCACTTTTTTGATGTTTTCCCGATCGTAGAGTTCAACCAATGCTGTCATTCCCAAATCGTTGATGAGTGAATGCAGTTCCTCGAGTTTTGCGTCTTCAAGACATTCAGCGATCAACAGAACCGCATCCGCACCAGCTGCTCTGGCCTGGTAAACTTGCCACGGATCGATAATGAAATCCTTACGCAGTATCGGCAGCGAAACTGCTTCGCCGACTGCGATCAAGTAGTCCAAGTGCCCTTGGAAAAAAGCTTCATCAGTTAAGACGCTGATACAGCTCGCGCCCGCAGACTCGTATGACTTGGCGATCGTGACCGGATCGAAGTCTTCTCGAATGACTCCCTTCGACGGGCTGGCCTTCTTGACCTCAGCGATCAAACTGATCTCGTCGACTGATCGGATCGCACTGAGGAAGTCGCGCACTGGGCGACCGTTTTGAGCGGCTACTTTGATGCTGTCTAACGATGACTGTTTTTTCGCAGCTTCAACTTCGATCAACTTGTGATCGACAATCTTTTTAAGAATGGAATGCACGGCAACGCAACAATTAGTTTCGAGTATGGAAAAACTAACTCTAACGGAAGCCGGCGGGCTCGAACACGGTGGTGAGAAAAACAACCGCCACCATCCGGTCTTCTCGACGTATCAGTGGCTCCCAGCCCGCATTCATGAAATGCAGCGAAACGGGCAAGTTGCCTATCCCGAGGGGAATTGACGTCTCAGCTCAACACTTGTGTAGATTCAGCCATAGAGAAACCAGCACTCGGAGCAGGCAAGGTCGTAAAATGTTTCACCAGCTGCTCCTGCCGATAGGAGAAAATCTTCATCAAGTCAGGCTTCACGAAGTACTTGTGGACCAACGAACCGAAACGAGGAATGTAGTGAACTCGATCCTTGGCCAACGTTTGATTCGGGCTCAAGGCTTCGAAAGTGTGCTCGTGATACCACTTCTTGTAAGGACCACGAAGCTGCTGATCGACAAAACGGCGGGGTGGCTGCCACGCTTCGATCTCAGTCCGCCACTTGATCGGCAGCCCATGCAATTGCAGGCGATAGTCGATTAACGCGCCCTTCTTCATTTCGAGCGGCATTGGGGTCACGATCCGAAAATTCAACCACGGTGGAGTGATTGCCTCCAAGTTACCGGCGTCAGAAAAGAAATCAAAAACCTCTTCCAATGGACGATCGATTACCAGTTCGGCAGTCAGTTCAAACCCAACTGTTGAATGCGACTCGATTTTGATCTTCGGGTTGTTAGACATATGCGTATTCCGCTTCGAGAAATCGTGAGTCTACGGCCAACCGCCTGAAAACGCACAAAGTAACAGGAAAAGGCGGCTAACGCAGAATCTCCGCTCGATTTTTACTGAGTGCGATGTCAAAATCCCCAAAACCAATCTTCGACCAATAAATTACGAGGATCACACAAGGTGAGCTCAACCCAATTTGTGCTGGTGCTGGGAACTCGAAACAAGAAAAAACGTCGAGAACTCGAGTACTTACTAACACCCTTTCCGCAAATTCAACTGAAGACGCTTGACGATTTCCCAGACTCGATCGAAGTCGAAGAGACCGGTACGACGTTCGCTGCAAACGCTGCGCTCAAGGCCACTGAACAGGCCGTTCATTTGTCCCAATTTGTTCTCGGCGAAGATAGTGGCATCTCCGTCGCGGCGCTCGACGGGCGTCCAGGAGTTTATTCTGCTCGTTACGCCGGTGAAGGCGCAACCGACGACTCCAACAAAATCAAGCTGCTCGAAGAACTCAACGGAGTTCCAACTGCGAAACGAGGTGCTTGGTACACCTGCCACATGGCCCTTTCAGATCCTGAGGGCAATGTTCTGATCGATTGTGAGTCTCAGTGTCACGGTCGGATTCTGGAACAGGAAAAAGGATCCGCCGGATTTGGCTATGATCCACTTTTTGAGATCCCGGAGTACGGTTTGACCTTCGCGGAACTGGGAGACGAAGTAAAGTCAGTCCTGAGCCATCGGGCTCGGGCGAATAGAATTTTCATTCCACAACTGCTGAACTTGATCGCAAGCTCCCAGCAACCAAGCGGCTAACATGCACACCTTTACGATCGAAAACGACGACAAAGATACGATCATCAAAACGATGCGGCAACATTTGCCAGATTCACCGTCATGGTCTGCCGTCAAAAAAATCCTCTACGCGCGGTTCGTCGGAATCGGTGGAGTACTCTGCCTCGACGAAGCCCGCAGGCTCTCACGAGGCGAAATCGTCACCATCCACGACAAGCCGTTCCCCGCGCCGCCCAAGGACCAAGACGTATCGATTCATCATGTTGATGGCGACGTGGTGATCGTCGAAAAACCGTCCCGCATGGAAACGCTGCGTCGAAATTCTGATGCGAACTGGTCTTGGGAACGCAAGAATCGCCAACCAACGCTCAACGAATGCGTGCCACGACTCATCGGAGAACACGCTGCCGCAAAACGGAAGTCAGAAAAGAACAGCCTTCGGTTTCCAAAGCTCCTCCCGGTTCATCGAATCGATCGTGACTCCAGCGGATTGCTCGTCTTCGCGCGAAACAAGGAAGCACAAACGACCATCATTCACCAATTTGCTCAACATTCAGCGGTGCGAAAGTATCTTGCTTTGATTCCCGGAAAAATCGAAGACCAAACGATCACGTCACAGTTCATTCGCAATCGAGGCGACGGTTTGCGCGGCAGCACAACCGACACTTCAATCGGAGAGCATGCGACGACCCATTTCAAAACCCTTCAAGTTTTCGAACGCGTCAACGAACAAGGCAAAAGCGAATTCTTCAGTGAACTCGAATGCAGCCTCGAAACCGGTCGCACCAATCAGATTCGAATTCATCTTGCCGAGCTTGGCCATCCGATCTGCGGAGACATCAAGTACCGCGGCCCTTTCGGCAAGCCACCGGTTGAAGACAATAGTCGAATTTTTCGCATGGCGTTGCACGCGACACGACTAACCTTCAAACATCCGACGATAGATAAGCAGATGGATTTCACGACACCGTGGCCAAAGAAAATGCGACAGTATCTTGAAAAGATTGAATCCTGAATCCGTAGGATGGGCACCTTGCCCGTCGCCGTTAACGACCCAAGCCCAATCTCACGACTTTGCCGCAACAGAATCTAATATCTCTGTCTGTCCAGCTTTGTAAGCCTTGTACTTCATTCGCAGGAATTTCGTGATCGGAGCTTCGAACCACATCGTGGCAGCCGCTCCCAAAGCAATCATCAAGCCTGACGCAATCAAAATCGCAACGTGCGGCTCGATGCCAAAGTTTTGCAACTGATTGATGCAACATGAACCAATGTTGTTGTGAAACAAATATAGCGGATAGGAAATTGAGCTGATGTAGACCAATGGCTTCCACCGCAGCGGAGGAATCTTTCCCCAAGCCCCAAAGGCCAGCATTCCAAACAGGACCGCTGTCGCCGCCGGATTGTGGCCCCGCAAATCAACCGCGTGGAACACAATGGCTGCGAACAGGATGCCCAACACGTTGTAGATCTTGTTGCCTCGATCGTTGCGGATCTCGTTTAGCAACATTCCCATGACGAACAGTGGGAAATTGCGCAGGATAAATAGTTGCTCAACCACCCCGAGCGCACCTCCCATCCCTGAGTCCGGCCACATTGTTTTGAAACCGTGAATCCCTGCGCAGCCAACGAGGCAAGCCACGGTACCGATCATCAAGTTTCGTAACGTGTTCTTCCAGCCGCCGAATGCCGTCATCAGAATTAAGAATGTATAAAAAAGCATTTCGACCTGGAGCGTCCACGTTACGGGCTCCATGTTTTCGTAGCCAAAGAGTCGAGGGAGTGTCGACAGATTGGCAACGGTCGCTCCAACCGATACTTCCTCGCGAAAGAACGGCAGGTACGTGAACAACAATACGTTCAGCAGGATGCAGAACCAATAGGAAGGAAAAATTCGGATACAACGAGCAACCATAAAATCTTTTGTCGAACGTTTTCCGATCAACGTCATCACGTTGACGAATCCGCTGAGCATGAAGAACAGCTGAACGCCGTACTTTCCGTAAGGAAACAGATACGCGAGCGGAGACGTGAATCCATATTTGTGCGAATAAACCCACGTGAAATGAAACAACAACAGATTCAAACACGAAATCGCCCGTATCGCATCGAGTTCAAGGATTCTCTTGCGCGTAGGAGCGGCAGCGATAAGTTCTGGTCGACTGGACATTGGATCAGTTGTCTGGATTCGGAAGTTCAAGATTGGCAAAGTCACACGTGCTTGGCAACGTATTTGATTACGTGTTCACGATTGGTGTGATTCCAAATGCCGGCATCGCGACGTTGGGAATAATGGGAGTTGAAGCAACGACGTGGGGACGCTGGAGCCCTTGTTGCTGGTGAATTCGGTCAATATGCGAACGAACTAGGTTCGGCATCCACATCGCGAATTCGACCAACTCCAGAAACGCTTCATGATCGAAGGGCTTGCGAATGAAGAATACGTTGCGATCATCGCGGCGGCGACTGATAACATCCGGCTTTTGCGACGCGGAGGTAAACAAAAACGGAACATCACAATTTCCTGGAACGCTGTGAACTAGCGTTTCCACGTCCACACCCGTTTCAGCCCGCATCTCGCAATCGCAAATCACCAGATCAAGTGGTTCACGAGCTGCAAAATTCAACGCTTGGTTGCTATCGAGTGCAGAAAACGCAACGATTCCTTGCGTTTCGAGAGACGCCCTGATCAGCGCGAGTGACAATTCATCAGCATCGACTATCAGGATTCGAGTTGAAATTTTCTGACGCACGGATCTGCCTCGCGGAGGGGGACCGCCATTCCATCAGCTGACTTTCGCGGAGCCTACTTCCGTTAGGCCAAATTAAATCGCGAAAGATATTTAGCGTTATCGGGAACGTGACCGACAAAGTTTTCAAAAACTTTCAACTCACCGATAATCGTCGCGGCAAGAAAAATCGACAGCCTCAACTGAGTGTTGTATCGATCGCAACTTAAGTTCCTCCGTTGGTCTTCACTGAACTGAGGGTACACCTCAACTACCGGACGGAAGACCGTGCAGTTTCCAACTGGACACTGTAGCGTCTTCAGCACGAACAGGAAATTTTCATCCAGTTGTGACACCTGAACCAAATGTTCGTCAACGAAAATCGGAACGTTCGATACGACAGCTGTTGTAATGACCAACCGAATGAACGTCTAACTTTCCCTGAGAGCCATCAATTCCTTGTCCCATAAAACAGTCTGGCGTTTTGCCGGCTTCACAGAAATGCAAGCATTAGTCTGCAAAGAAGTTCGGTCCGCGTCGATTCATTTCAACACACGGGTGTGCTTACAAACAATTCGCACAACCCAAATTTAACAACAGGACGCCGACCCGGAGAAAGAAGAGATGACAGCCAACTATGGTTGTCATGATTCTGACAACGGATTTACCTGATTCAGGGCGGTACCAGGGATTCGAAGTTTTCAAGGGAAAAGCAATAATGATTAGAACAACACTTACTGTTGCTTGTGCGATCGTAGCACTTGCAATTTCAACAAACCTACAGGCCCAAGATTGTGGTTCTTGCGGTGGCTACAGCGTTCTCGGCGACTACGGAGTGACTGGCGTCACTGGCCTCAACGAATGCGGTCGTGAGTATACAAATCATCAGGCTGCAGGGCTTTGGGCTGGATACTGCACCGATGTTTGCTCTACTCCAAAACGACAACGTTGCGGACTACTCGGAAAGAAATGTAACAAAGGCGGATGCAAGCTCGGCAAAATGGGCGGATGTAGCCAAGGCGGATGCGGTGGCAACACCGGATGCTTTGGCTACCCATCAGGTGGATGCAACATGGGTGGATGTGGTGGATGCAACATGGGTGGATGTGGTGGCTGCAATCTTGGTGGATGTGGCGGCGGATGTAACGTCGGTTGCGGTTCTGCCAGAGGTTTCAGTCTGATCAGCAAGCTCAAAAGCTTTGCCGCTCGCCTTGGTGGACGCCGCCAGTCAAGCTGCAATTCAGGATGCCAACTGTTCACAAAAATGAAGTCTCACGACGGTTGCAAGTTCTTCAGCAAGTTCAAAGGACGCAAGAACAAGTGTCAGTCTATCTGTGGAACTCCTGTCACATCGATCGCAGTGGATCAGTGCGGCTGCGGCAACAGTGGTCAGTACTTCGAATACGCAGTTGGAGCTGAGTACGGAACTGCTGGCATGCAAAGCCAATTCCCCGGAATGCTTACTGGCGCATGCTGCGGTGGATAATTAAATTTTGAACAGTGTTCAAAAGAAGAAGCCGCTTCGAAAGAGGCGGCTTTTTTCATGCGCTGTGCGCTTGACGGTTTCGCGATGCGACCTACAAGTAAGTCGAAAACTTTACCTTAATCGGACTCCCAAACGCTCCCAGCGGCGTTGAAAACGTGTTGCCCAATATGGTAACCGCGTCAGCATTGCGAACTGAAATCGCTGCTTTACGCCAAAAATAGAATTGGTTATCAACAATTTTGAGTCGGCGAATTTCACGAAGGTCTCGGTCGACGGAAAAGTTGGGCAGCCGATTCATATGAAAATCAACCGTCCCGTAAGCTTGGCTTTGCTCAAGAAATCTTCGACTAAAACCGTTGGCGTAGAACGAGTTGGATCGAATCGAAATATTCGATGGCCACAACCCCAACGGCCAACCCGCTTCATTACGACCCAAAATTGCCTGATCACTGAGGCCAAGATAGACGTTGTGATTTAGCTCTCCGTTCTCAGCCATAATGTAGTTGCCAAAACGCCGCGAATTCCCGATATAGTTTCGCTCTACCAAAAAATCACGGCTCAAACTCGTATTGAAAACCGTTGTTTCATCTCGAAACCCATACTCGTCCCCCGCCGGAGAACGACCTATCGTGATTCCATTGATGTCTTGATCGAACTTGACCATCACCATGTTTCGCAACTCGGACTTGCCTTGAATGACGATCGACTGCCGAGTATCAGACACTGAAACCAGCCGTGCTGTTTGAATGACTTCGCCCGTAGTCGGGTTTGTAAACTGAAACGAATCGCCCGCCCTCAAAGATCTCTGTCCAACGTTTCCAAGTGAATCGTGATCAATGGGAACCAACGTTAGCTCGCGCGGCCCATTTCGCTTCGCGATCGTGTAGGGCAACGTGTAGAAATTCATCACGTCATCGCCCAATCCTTCGAATCGACTGCCTTCCACCCACGGGCCAACTCGATTCGATTGAGCATGGACACCGTCCGCGTTACCACTTTTCCAACGCCCTGAATTCGGTCGGATCGTGATACTGCTGCGAATCACATTGACCGCTTCGCTCAAATTGGAACTTACAAAAACACTCGACGCCGTATACGCCCGAACCCCGATCAAGCTGACTTGCTGGGAGTACGCAGCGATACTGAAAAGCGGATAGTCGTAACGCCGCTGCAACACGTATCGATCCCCAACGGCTAATCCATCGGTGAACAGCGTCTTTATTCGAAACCGATTTGCACCAACTTTGGTTACCGAATTCGTCGGATAGTTGAGCCGACTGTTGAATTTCAACCTACCGGCAATTTTAGAATCGATTGCGTATCCCCATGATCCGGTTGCAGCCTGTGTAAACGTTTGGTCAGGAGCAATAAACTTCGCTAGATCGATTTCAACATCAAACGTTTTGGCGATCGGATCAAGCTGCCGAATAAACCCTTGTGTAAACGTGCGCGGTCGATAGCCTTCGGGTGTTTTGTCTGCGTAGTCGACAACAAGATTCCGAACGATGATATTTTTGCTATCAAGAATTCGGAACAAACCGCGTTCATCATCGTGAATGAGAAATTCTGCGCCCAATCCGTTGACCGTCAAGTTTTGATATCTGATCAAATCAAAATAGTAGATGTCACTTTCAAGCTGACTCGATGGATAGAGATCCCACGTTCCTGGAGCCAGTCGAATTTCGACGGCCTGAACATTGTCAGCGACTTGAGTGAGTGCCGAGTTGATGGCATGCCAATCGTTCTTTCCATCATTCGGCTTTCCTCCAAAATCCGCCACGTCCACGACTTTGGTCGGCAGCAACGACCGGAGCGGAAGTTCTCTGGGAAAGATGCGGTCGATTTGGAAATCGGTTTCGAATCGATCGAAGTTGCTTTGATTGACGCCTCCAAATGCAAAATATATGTTCTCTCCCGCTGACAAGTCGCCAAGCAGAAGGTCAAACGACTTTGAATCGCCCGCTTTCGCCACCACCGATTCTCCAGTGATCCGAGTCCCGTCTTCGCGATGGACAACTATCTCGACTCCGTCACTTCTGGCATCTTCTACGCGAAGAATACTATTCGAAACAACGAAGTTACCACTAGTCGGAATCGTGTATCGAGCAATCACGTACCGATCATTGAAAGAAGACGTCTGCGGCCACGCAGCCCCCACAACTCCACCGTCAGAATCTAACCGCATCGTCCAAGTCGGCGAACGCGGACTGCCAGTTCGATCCGGGACCCACGAGTCGCTCGTTTGATATAGCGGACGATAAGAAGACGTCACTCCGACCGGTGACGAATTCAAATTCCCTTGTTGCTTACCTTCAACCCAGCCCGCAGGAGCATTCCACAAATAGGTCCACGGCGATCGTGAGTTGTGGCTGATGACATCGTTGCCAAAGTTTGCCACGGCAACGGTTCGACTCACGTGACGCACGATGGAATAGTCGGTCAGAAACGAGTCATACGCGATATTTTTTCCAGCACCGAACGCAACGTGCACGGTGTCACCTTTGCGAAGGTAACCAAGTCGCGCATCGAATCCAACGCGTTGCTTTGGTTCAATCGAGAGTTCTACTAACGGCTTGTTTCGATTGACAAAGACCTGAACTTCCATGCCGCTTGAACGTAGATCATCCAACTGCAAAAAACTGTCGGTCAATTCGTAGACGCCGGCTCGATCAATCGTAAACGCAGCAATCGAATAACGTGCTTGGCCATTGTAAAATGGTCCGGCTTGCGATCTCGCCGCGGCTCCCGTGTGACCGCCAGTCGACGACAGGAAAAGCGAACGCGAAGGATGGCTGTCGTTGAACTTTAGATCACCATCAGGCGTTGCCAGACCAGAAACCGGAATGAGTTCGCGATAGAATGTGGAAGGATTGTCCAGCGCAGCCGAATTAAGATTACCCGGAGCGGATTCAGACCAGCCAACGGGAGCGTTCCACAAATAGGACCAACCGCCTGTCGGTTCTGCGTTTGCAGTTGGAAAATCATCTCGATAGTCAGCGACTTTCGTTGGCACGCTGACCGTAAGTAATTGTCGAGGTTCAAGTTTTTGATACGTAGCGGCGGCGGTGGCCAACCGTCGTTGGCTTGATCGATTCGAGCTCGATTTCCACAAACGCCACTTCATTGCCTCTCCTAGCACGTTTCCAAAGACTCTATTCGTAGGTGGTACTACAAACTTTCGCAAGCTGGTCAATTCGCCAGGAACGCGGATTACTCTTCGTATTCGATCTTCAAGACCTTAAACGTCAGACTACCTTTGGGAACGTCAATCTCCGCGACATCACCAACCTTTTTGCCGAGCAATCCGCGACCGATCGGGGAAGTAATCAAATACCGTCCTTCGTCGTAATTTTCGTCGCCATCTCCGACCAGAGTGATCACTTCTTCGTCATCGATGTCGACATCGACGACCGTAACCTTCGCACCGAATGCAACTTGATCCTTTGGCACGTCAGCAGGGTTCACGATCTGAGCGCGTGCAAGCCGATCTTTGATTCGGTCGATTCGCAACTGAGTCATTCCCTGCTTCTCACGCTGGGCGTGGTATTCAGCATTCTCTTTGAGATCGCCTTCATCGCGAGCCAGCGCAATCGCCTCTGCGATTTCTGGCATCACGACGTTCTCCATGTGTTCGACTTCCTTTTGCTTTTCGTTAAAGCTGTCTTGAGTCATTGGGACGCGTTCCACGGCGGATCTCCTGAATGTTGGCGATTGGTGTTTTGGAAGTGCAAAAAAAATCGACTCGCCATCAATCCGATGCCAAGTCATTCCTCCATTTTCGAAGATCGTGCAGCAAAAATCAAGCTGAGTTAGATTTGACTCGAATCGGCACGGTTGACACGAAAAAATAGGCACTTTCAGAAAGCAAAATGGGAAACTCTGTTATCACGGGACGCTCAGCGTGATCAATTTGGAATAGACTACGGTGATGGACAGCACTTCCGAAAGTTTACTTTTGAGATTGAGATCAGGCCGTGATCACAACGATTGGACAACGTTCGTTGAACTCTATACACCGTTGATCTTTTATTGGGCGAGAAGGATGGGCTTGCAAACCAATGATGCCGCGGACCTAGCGCAAGAAGTGTTGACGCTGGCTTTTCAAAAGCTCCCGTCGTTCGAATACGACGCGAACAAAAGTTTTCGTGGCTGGCTCCGGACCGTTACGCTGAACCGATATCGTGAGACGCTGCGAAAGAAATCGATCGGGGCAGCAACCGCGACGCAAAGCGTTCTGGCTTCGATTGCTCAACCCGGATCGGCCGAATCGACGTGGGATCTGAACTACCAGCAAGCCCTAGTCGGAAGAGCGATGAAAATTCTGGAAAGTGAATTCCAACCGGCGACATGGGCGGCGATTAAACAATATGTCTTCGGCGGAGTGCCTGCGGCCGAGGCAGCCGCAAGCAATGGGCTGAGCATCTGGACGGTTTACGCGGCGAAATCGCGGCTGATGTCGCGGATGAGAGAGACGCTAG
>CAZORS010000158.1:0-13239 GCA_964582025.1 uncultured Pirellulaceae bacterium
TTACCTACTCCATTGTGGGTGGCGCCGACCAAGCTAGTTTCTCGATCAGCGGAGAGGATTTGGTTCTGACTGATGGGACGTTGGATCACGAAACACAGGCAACCTATTCGGTTCGTGTACGAACGACTGACGCCGATGGACTATTTTACGAAGAAGACCTGACCATCAACGTCAACGATCTGAATGACGCTCCCATCATCACCGGAGGCCCTGATACTTCGGGACTTACTGAAACCGATTCGGGATTAACCGATTCAGGGACACTGACGGTTTCAGATGAAGATCAATCGGATACTGTTGGTGCAGCAGTCGATTCTGTCGTCGTTACTGGCACCGGTTCAGGCAGCGTGCCAGGATCGCTCACCAATACGATGATTCGAGACTTCCTGACTGTTTCGCCAACTGCGATTCTGGATGGGACTGAAACGACGGATACGTTGACCTGGGATTTTGACAGTGGCAGTGAAGCGTTTGACTTCCTGGCGACTGGCGAAACGCTTGTTCTGACTTACACCGTCAGCGCCACGGATGATGATGGCGTTCCGCTAAGCGACACAGAAACCGTCACTATCACCGTCACGGGGACGAACGACACACCTCAGCTGACCGCCGTCGATGTGACAGGCGCGGTAACTGAAGACGCTTCTGCGCCCAACCTGACGGACAGTGGTTCGGTATCGTTCACTGAACTGGATGGAACCGATTCGGTCACTTCCTCGGTCACGCTTTCTACAACAGCCACGACGGGACCGGCGATCCCTGCCGGGTTGGCGACTGCGTTGAACAGTGGCCTAAGCCTGACTCAAATGGGCACCAATGATGGTACTATCGATTGGGACTTCAATGTTGCCAATAGTCTGACTCAATACTTGGCTGCTGGCGAAACGGTTACGGCAACCTACACGATCACCGTCTCCGATGACAGCGGAGCCGGCAGCGACGCGACAACTCAAGACGTAACAGTCACGATCACGGGCACCAATGACACACCAACGATCACGGTTGTTGATGTAGTTGGAGCCGCCACCGAAGATGCATCCAATCCTAATCTTACGGACAGCGGGTCGGTCACGTTCGCTGAAGTTGATGATACTGATTTGCTAAATTCATCGGTTGCCTTGACGAACACAATTACAACTGGCCCCGCGGTTCCAGCTGGATTGGCGACTGCGTTGAATAGTGGACTAAGCCTGACTCAAACGGGCACCAATGATGGTACTATCGATTGGGACTTCAATGTTGCCAATAGTCTGACTCAATACTTGGCAGACGGAGAAACGGTTACGGCGACGTACACCATCACGGTCACTGACGACAGTGGAACAGGAATCGATACCACAACTCAAGACGTCACGGTTGTGATCACCGGTGCCAATGATACGCCGACCATTACGGTGGTCGATGTGGTCGGTGCTGTGACAGAAGATGCATCGACTCCGAACCTGACGGACAGCGGATCAGTTTCCTTCGCCGAAGTCGACGATACCGATCTGCTGAACTCTTCAGTTGCCTTGACGAACACGGTCACGACGGGCCCATCGGTTCCAGCTGGTTTGGCAACTGCATTAAGCTCTGCACTGAGCCTGACTCAAACGGGAACGAATGACGGCTCGATCGCCTGGGACTTTAGCGTTGCCAACAGCGAAGTTCAATACCTTGCCGACGGAGAAACCGTCACCGCGACCTATACCATCACCGTTGCTGACGACAGCGGAACGGGAATGGACTCGGCTACTCAAAATGTCACGGTTGTGATCACGGGCACCAATGACACGCCAACAATCACGGTTGTTGATGTGGCTGGTGCGGTCACCGAAGACGCATCCACTCCGAACTTGACTGACAGCGGCAGCGTGACGTTTGCTGAACTTGATGAGACGGATGTGATCAACTCGTCAGTCGCATTGACCAACACAATCACGACGGGCCCATCGGTTCCAGCTGGTTTGGCAACTGCATTGAACTCCGCCCTGAGTTTGACTCAAACCGGAACCAACGATGGTTCGATTGATTGGGATTTCAGCGTTGCCAACAGTTTGACTCAATATCTCGCCGATGGTGAAACGGTCACCGCGACGTACACTGTCACGCTTACTGACGACAGCGGAACCGGAACGGACACCACAACTCAAGACGTGACCGTTGTCATCACGGGCACTAATGATACGCCAACCATCACGGTCGTTGATGTGGTTGGAGCCGTCACCGAAGACGCCTCCACGCCGAACCTGACCGACAGCGGATCAATCAACTTTTCCGAAGTCGATGACACGGATCTATTGAACTCAGTCGTTTCATTAACCAACACCACAACGATGGGCCCAACCGTTCCTGCTGGATTGTCGACGGCATTAAGCAGCGCTCTATCCCTAACTCAAACCGGCACCAACGACGGCAGTATCGCCTGGGACTTCAACGTTCCCAACAGCGAAGTCCAATACTTGGCCGCTGGCGAAACGGTCACGGCAACCTACACCATCACCGTCACCGACGACAGCGGAACGGGAACCAACACGACGACTCAAGACGTTACCGTTGTGATCACTGGCACCAACGACGGCCCGGTTGCGGTTGCGGGAACCGATGCCGCATCGGAAGACGGCGCAATCGTCAGCGGAACACTTACGGAAACCGACAGCGACACAACCGATACGCACACGTTCGCTCTGATCAGCAATACCAGCGAAGGCAACGCCGTCGTTCAACCCAACGGCGACTACACTTTCGACCCGGGTGCTGACTTTCAAGATCTTGCTCTCGGCGAGACGCGCGACGTTAGCTTCACTTTTGAAGTCACCGACAATAACGATGCGACCAGCCAGAACACAATCACCATCACCGTTACGGGCACCAACGATGGTCCGGTGGCTCAACCAGGAATCAACACCGCCATCGAAGACGGCACTGTCATCAATGGAACACTGACCGAAACCGACGTCGACACCACCGACACGCATACTTTCGCGCTTGTTTCCAATACCAGCGAAGGCAACGTCATCGTCCAGCCTAACGGTGATTACACGTTCGATCCGGGAGCCGATTTCCAAGATCTTGGCGCGGGAGCGACTCGCGACGTCAGTTTCACTTTCGAAGTCACCGACAACAACGGCGCGACGAATCAAAACACCATCACGATTAGGGTCACCGGCACCAACGACGCTCCCACAGCCGTCATCGCCGACAACCTTTCGGTCAACGAAAACACCGACACCGCTGGTGGCTACACGGTGGCCAACCTCGTTGGCACCGATATTGATGCCGGTGAGACGCTCTCGTTCTCGATCGTTGGTGGTACAGACGCTTCTAGTTTCTCGATCATCGGAAACCAGTTGGTTCTGGACGATGGAGTGTTGGACTTTGAGACGCAAAACACGTACGACGTCACCGTTCGAGTCACCGATTCCGGCGGCCTGACGCACGACCAAAGCGTCACGATCGTGGTGCAGGATATCAACGAAGCTCCTGTCGTGATCAACAACAATCTTGCGTTTGTGGTGGAAGAGCAAACCGTCACCATCGATAGCAGCCTGCTAACGACGACGGATCAGGACCAAACCGCGGCTCAGTTGACTTACACGATCGACTCCGCAACCGTTAACGGAACGCTATTCATCAACGGAGCCCCAGCCACTGTCGGCAGCACGTTGACTCAAGCCGACATCAACGCCGGGCGGTTTACTTACACGCACATCAACAGCAACGCCACGACCGATTCGTTCAGCTTTACCGTCGATGACGGGCAGGGCCTGTCGGTCACCGGTCAGACGTTTAACGTTTCCATCGGCTTGGTCAACGATGTTCCGATCGCAGCTGACGACAGCTATACCATCGACGAAGATTCTGCTCCTGTCACACTGGACGTTGTCTCCAACGATTTCGATCAGGACTTCGATCCGCTATCGATTTCAATTGTATCGACTCCCGACCGTGGCGGATCGCTTTCAGTCAATCTTGACGGAACGTTCAACTACCAACCCGTTGCCAACTATTTTGGCACTGAAACCTTCGTCTACGAAGTCAACGATGGTCGCGGCGGAACCGATCAAGCCACTGTCACGGTGACGATCAATCCAGTCAACGACGCGCCTGATGCTCAAGATGACTCCTACGTTGTGCTGCCAGGCCTGCCACACGTCACGGTAAACAGCATCCTTTCCAACGACTCAGACATCGAGAACTCTGCCCTGACGGCTGTTCTGCTCGACGGCCCAGACAACGGCCAGATTGCACTTCAAGCCAATGGCCAGTTTACCTACACGCCAAACGATGGATTCGTGGGTGCCGACAGTTTCACTTACATGGCAAATGATGGGACGGACATGACGGTAGCCCGAGTCGAAATTACCGTCATCGGAATTGTGATTCCGCCAGTGGATCCTCCGACTCCCGACGAGCCGACGGACGATAACGATAACGATAACGATGACACCGACGACGGATCGAACAACAGCGATAACGACAGTTCATCCAACGAGCCATCGGACGACAACGACGACTTCGATGATAACGAAGAAGACGAAGAAGACGAAGGTGACGTTGTGCCTGGCGGCATTTACAGCCTCACTCGCAATAACGTGGCACCGATTCTTGACTTGCGAGACACCGAAGGCTTTGAGTCTACAACGAATGACTTAGGTCAGTTGACGAGGAACTTAACCAATCAAAGTCGAGCCAGTACTGTCCTGCGAGCGATCCTGTTGAGCACATCTCCTGACGATGTTGTCGAAAATCGAACCAGCGAAGAGCTTGACCGAATTCAGATCGAAGCCAGATTTTACTCGGTGTTTGATGCGAATTATCTGTTCACCGAACTCGACGACATGGAGCAATCCAGTCAAACGATGGGCGAGTTCGACGTGACCGTCGGCGCTGTAACTGCCTTTGGAACCATCGGCTACGTCCTGTGGGCACTCCGCGGGGGAACCCTCGTCGCCCTCGCATTGTCCCAATTACCCGCATGGCAAATGATCGATCCGCTTCCGATCTTAGATGGCTACGGTGATGAAAATAAAAAATCGAACAAGGAAGACCTAGAAGGCTTCTTTACAGAATAGAGCTAACCGGCAATTTCCGCATGATTCGGAATACTCATATCGTCTTTCCGGGTATTCACTGCCAAGTGTCGGCACTTTTGCCCGTCAATTCCTATCCAACACGTACGTTTCTTTGAGAAAATTCCCTCAAAGGATCGCGAAATAGCGTTCATGACTCAAGTAAGATCAGCAACTCGAATGTCGCTAAGCATCGGTGTCGGCTGCGCTTCGTTGATTTGGATTGGTGCTTCGTTGGGTTTGGTTCCGGATCCCATTGTCGAGCAAGGCGAAAGTCGTATCAAAGCGACACATACGATAGCGCTTAATGTTGAAACATTCGCTGAGAATCGTCGCACGGTGAACCTTCGGAAAATCCTCGAACGTACGCTCGAAATGGACGACAGCCTCGATTCCATTGGTATCAAAAAACAGGGGTACCGTTCGTACCTAATGGCTCTTGGTAAGCACAAAACAAAATGGGATATCGACCAACGCAATGATGCGGGTAAGCAGATCGGCGTTGATATCTTTGCAAACAAACGACCTTGGGGCAAATTGGAAATCGTCTTCAAACCATTCGAAACTCGTTCTGGACTATTGGGAATTGGATTTCCGTTCGGTTTGGTAGTATTTGTGTTTTCATCCAGTTCGCTTTTCTCTTGGATCATTCTTTCGAAGTCGTTGCGTTATTTGAATCCATCGAACGTCGTGCCAAGTCGAGTCCGGTCGGCTTTGGATACGCTTGCTGAGGGGCTTGTACTTTTAAACGAAGCAGGTGAGATCGCTCATGCAAATGAAGCATTTCGTTCCATTTCTGCAATGGAAAGTAGTGAACTACTTGGTGGAAAGCTTGACCAATTTGGTTGGAAGAAAACAAATTCCGACGATGTCAGTTCCATGCCTTGGAACCTTTGCCTCGAGACCCAGCAACGCGTTTCAAAACAGATTGTCAATCTTGAGCTTCCCGATTCGAGCTCCAGACAATTTGCAATCAATGCCACGCCAATCTTTAACGGGAAAAACTCGGTCCGTGGAGTCTTGGTCAGTTTTGATGACGTGACGGCACTCGAAAACAAGAATGTCGAATTGGCCAAAATCATTGGATCGCTTCGCAACTCTCGCGACGAAGTTGCTCGCCAAAATGAACGACTCAACTTCCTAGCGTCTTATGATCCTCTAACTAAATGCATGAACCGTCGATCGTTCTTTGAATTATTCGAAAAATATTGGACAGACCAAAATTGTCCACTGTTGAACTTGATGATGCTTGACATTGACCATTTCAAGGGAATCAATGATACGTACGGGCACTCAGTTGGTGATGAAGTTCTCATTTTGATGGGTGATTTACTCCGTAAGTCCGTCGGAGATCGTGGCGTTGTTTGCCGGTATGGTGGTGAAGAATTTATCGTCTTGATTCCCGGGATCACGATTGATCAATTCGAGTCTTTTGCAAACGATCTGCGTCGTTTGATCGAACAAGCGGAAGCCAATGGAGTCAAATTCACGGCCAGTTTTGGTCTCTCATGCAAAGAATTTATTCCAATGGATCCGCAACACTTGTTGGATCAGGCGGACGAATGTCTGTACATTGCCAAACGCGCCGGTCGAAACCAGACCGTTCGTTTTGATCAACGTACTGAGTACACCGATGTAATCAAAGAACTGGAATTGTCTGCTGAGCAAAAAAGCAATGAGATTCCTTACTCGGCTGTTACCGGTTTACTTTCGGCGCTTTCGTTCCGGTGTCCTCGTACAGCGGAACACTCAATTCGTGTTGCAGATTTGTGTGTCGTCGTCGCTGAAAAATTGATGACTCGACGAGAACTCTATCAGCTTGAAGTTGCCGCCCTACTGCACGACATCGGAAAGATCGGAGTACCTGATTCCGTCTTGCTCAAACCGGGTCCGCTAACGGACGACGAATGGGTGTTGATGCGCAAGCATGATGATATCGGTGCTGAAATTGTTCGAAATGCATTGTCGTCCGATACGGTCGCGCATTATATCGATTGTCACCACCAACGTTTTTCTGGAGGTGGAAACGAAAGTGCCGCTGAAGCAGATCAGGCCGTGCCGCTGGCCTCCAGCATCATTTCTGTATGCGACGCTTATGACGCGATGGTCAATGAGCGAGTCTATCGAGCTGCGATGCCAATTGACGATGCCTTGGAAGAGTTGCAACGAAACGCTCCTTCACAGTTTGATCCAATGGTCGTCGAGATTCTTTGCGAACATATTCGGTCGGGACATCACGGACCCAAAACAGACTTGGTTCGTCCAGTGTACAGTTCGAAACAAGCTACGGCGATCGGAAAGCACATCGAAGAACTGTACGAAGCCATTGAAGACGAAGATGTCAACAAATTGAAGTCTGTTGTGTGTCAGTTGCGACACGAAGCCAGCAATGACGCTAACGTCACGGATGTCGCGGATCGACTCGATGAGGCGATCGGCGTTGCAACCAATGATGATTTAGATGAAGTACTTGTGCTGGCCACTGAAGTGATGCAAATATGTCGCGAATCGAGAACAACGTTTGTTGACGCCGCCGAGTCGATTGCCGCGGTAGACTAGGCTGAGACAATCTCGATGAGATTGCCTCTAGCAGTTAAACATCCAGCAACGATTCGATTGGTGAGCCTTCACAGACCGCCAGTGGGCGTCCGATCGGCGTGTCGAGTTCTTGTTCGTAGTCGACTCCCATTTGTGAAAGAATAGTCGCATGAATGTCTTCCACAGGATGTGAATTCTTTAAAAGCTTTTTGGGTTTCGTTTCTGTCTTGCTAGGTGACGAAGACGTTTCACCAATGACTCTGCCGCCTTGGACGCCGCCACCGGCAATGGCCATGCTAAACCCGTGAGGCCAATGGTCTCTGCCGCCTACACTATTTAAATGTGGGGTGCGGCCAAACTCTCCGCCACAAACGACCATTGTTGTGTCGAGCAGGTCACGCTTTTTAAGTTCCTTAATCAGGTTCGCGAACGCGGGATCCAAAATATTGATTCGGCCCGCTTGGAGTTGATGATTGTTGGCGTGCGTATCCCAGCCACCTAGGGTGACTTCAACGCAACGGACTCCTTTTTCGACTAGACGTAGGGCTGCCATGCAACTGCGGCCGAATGGTGTGTCTCCATATGCGAGACGTTCGGCTTCGGGAGCCTGTTTAACGTCAAAGGCCTCCAGTTGGTCTGATGACATCATCTTCAGTGCCGCGTCTTGCTGGTGGGTGCCCAGCGAACCAGCGACGGCTTGATTGTTTTTGTTACGCGCAAGAAAGCGTTTGTCCATGAAAGAGAGATCTTTCAATCGTGATGTTTGTGTTGCATCGTTAACCCAAGCATTAATGTCGGAAATCGAATTAACTGGATCGTTAACTTTAAATGCATCGTATTGATCGCCAAGGTATCCGCCGCGGCCTGGCATTTGACCCGGCAAGATTGAAATGTGGCGCGGAATGTCGACTGTTTTGTCGCGTTCGTTGTTTAACTGATGGCAGATGATGCTTCCAATCGATGGATGTTTCAGAGTTGGGTCCATCCGAAAACCAGTCTTGATGTTATAGAGCGCTCTGGCGTGATCGCCTTCACGTGACGTCAATGCTCTGACTAGAGAGACAGAATCCATTTGTTCGGCAGTTTGCACGAGGCCGTCGCCGAGCATGATTCCGGGGGCATTGGTTTTGATCGCTTTGCTTCCAGCCGCGATATCGGTTCCGGGGTGCGGGTCAAACGTTTCCAGTTGGCTTGGCGCTCCTTCGAGCCACAAGACGATTAAAGACAGAGGTCGCTGCGAAGGATTGTGTTCCGAGTGACGAGCCAATGCAGTGCCAAGTGGCGTCAGCCAAGAAAGGCCACTGAGCCCGGCCATCTTCAATAGCGTTCTGCGGCGAACATGTTCAATGCTTCCGCAACTGTGGTCTTCCATCGGATTGCTTTTTGTTGAGGGTTTTACAGTTTAACCAAAGGGCACAACTAGTGATTCCAGCCAAACTCAAGACTGTTGATCAAGCTCCAGTAAAGTTGCATCACCGCGTCTTGGCGTTTGTCGGTTTCGTCAAATCGGTCCAGAAAATATTTGTACTCGTCATCAGTCGGGCGGCGCGAAAGGGTCGCAAGGAATACAGTTTCGATTGCCGTTTCCGCGTCGGGGGAAAGTCCTGCAATGTGGCCCGACGAAAATGTTTCATCACCGATTCGCGTATTCACCATCTCGCCGTTAAACATTAAGAGCTTTTGGGTTACCGTTTCGCCTGATTGTTCAAATTCATTTTCACCGGGGTCGCCGTAACGATCGACGAACTGGGTGACTTCGCCGAACTTTTGAAGTCGGACAAAGATATGTGAATTCATGTCGATTGGTCTCAATGAAGCCGCTTGCGAAATCGCTCCAGCCATTTGGTCTGGACGCAGTCGAGTCAACGGAAACACAGCGAGAGATTCTTGGTGCTCAGTGGTCAAATCGTGTTCGGCAAAACTCTCGAGCCGATAAGCGCTGGTGTTTGCGATCATGCGAATCAATCGTCGAAGATCAAACTCATGTTCGATAAAGTCATCAACCAAGATTTCCATCGCCTCTGGAAACGGCCCATCAAGCGGAATGTTGTCTACGGGTTCCATCATTGGGCGTCCCGCCATGATCGCCCACATGCGATTCACGATCGCACGTGAGAACGGCCTGTTTTCTGGATGCGTAACCCAATGTGCCAGTTGTTTTCGAAGTGGCAAATTTTCTGGCAGCAATTCCGGTTGCCATGGAACCGCGGGTTCGATTTCTGTCTCTTCGTCATCATGCAGCAACTGATACTTCCACGACGCTTTTTCATTTGAAATGTCGTTGATGCCAAAAAAGCTGTTTCGAGTCCCGCCGAAGAAAGCTGCTAACTGGTGGAAGTCAGTTTGTTCACCGTTTCGCGGGCTGTCCGGATCACCGACGAAAATGTTGTCGAGGAAATCATCGTGACACTGCAGACAATCGATTCGCATCCCAACAAACGCTCGAACCGTTCGACCCGTTAAAAGAATCGGATCTGGTTTGTCTTCCGTCCCTGAATCAGGAATGATGTTTCGCGTGTAGAAGTTGACGGCAGGAGAATCCGTCCAGATGCCTTCGTCGGTCATCAAGTCTTTGACTAGGTAATTGTAACGACGGTTTTTTTCAAGTTGATCTGAGAGCCACGATACGAAACGTCGCCGGCGGTAGACGAGAAAAGGACCTTCTTCGACACCAACCCAAGCCCGAGCCAATCGTTCGGCCAAATACTCGTGTGTCCGCGTGTCGTCCAATAAACGTGAAACCCACCACGAGATCCTCTGGTCCGAGGGCTGTTGTTCTAAAAGTTTTAGTTCCTGAACGGAAGGAATCGTTCCCGAAAGTCCTAGTGACAATCGCCGCGCGACGAGTAGATCGTTGGCGACAGGAGCGACTTCCAATTCGTCGTCAGACCATTGGTCTGCAAAAGATTCGTCGATTGTCTCAATGATCGCGGCTACATTTTTTGCCCGATCTGATTGGGGCTTCCATAACTTAGGTGTTGGTAGTTCTGATGCCGAAGTAAGGAGGATCGACAGCAACCCAACGCTTCCGACACATGCCAGAACGAAGATTCCGTTCTTGGCGACCAATTTTAGCTTCGAAGAATCCACCGCTTGCTTTCTCTGAAACAATTTCTCTAAAGCATAGTACACTTTGGTATCGAACAAAGTTTTACGAAAAGTTAGTAGGATCCAATTTCTTTTTCTGGCTCTCGATTCATGGAAAATGCAGGCCATTCACTATCGATTCCGACTTCGGCTACAGATGAGCTAGTGGCTGAGCTTGATTTGGATGGTATCGCTCCGGATCCAATCGACATGGAATTTGGAAGCGAGAAAAGTTTGCCGTTTCGAGCGGCTGCTGTTTGTTCAAGATGCTGTGCGAGAGTCTTTGGCATTTGCAGTACGATTTTTTTGCTGGCAGTGCTGGCTAACGTGCCCGTTCTGCAGCTAATCACTTTTGGTTACCTGCTCGATTCGAGTGGAAGAGCTGCTCGTGGTCAAAAATTTCGGACTCAGTTTTCCGGAATCAAAAAAGCGACTCAGCTCGGTGGACTTCTGTTGGGAGCTTGGCTGCTGATTTGGCCTGTCAGATTGGTTTCCGGTTTTATGCTTGATGCATCCATCATTGATCCCAACAGTGGACAGACGACTTTCTTAACCGTGCTCCATTGGTTGCTGACGATAGGCACAGTCGGTCATATTTTTGCGGCGGTTATTTGCGGCGGGAAATTGAGATACTTTTTCTGGCCTTTCATTGCACCGTTTTCGCTGGCGGTCTGGTTGGTCAGAAAGTCATCGATTACGCGTAAGGTACTTTCGCTGACGGTGGGCTGGCTGTCACCAAAACTGGTTGCCGATATTTGCAATGCTCAACCGATCACCGACTGGTTTCTTCCCGCGATCTTTCTGCGGCGATTGTTCACTGAAAATCTTTTTGAATCGTCACGAATCGCGATTTGGGAGTTTCTCGTCAGCCTCGAATTGCCTCGATACTTTATGCTGGGGTTGAAAGGGTTGATTGGAACCATTTGTTGGCTCGCCATTCCGACGTTGATGCTCGCCGGATCATCCAGCGATAAGCCAGCCGTCGCAGGGCTGTGTTTGTTCATCGGCATTGTGGTATCGGTTCCAGTGTTCGCTTTGTTGCCGTTTGTGCAGTCACGTTTTGCGGCTGACGGAAAGCTACGTCGATTCTTCGAGCCGATTCAGGTGCTGCGAATGTTTGGTCGAGCCCCGATGGCTCATTTGGTGAGTCTGTTTTTGATTTTGTTGTTTGCGTTGCCTTTGTTTGCATTGAAGGTCGAAGAGGTTCCGGCTGAGTTTCTATGGTCGCTGTCGTTGTTGTTCATCGCCTTTGGTTGGCCAAGTCACATGATTGCTGGTTGGGCAGTTGGTCGGGCGGCGAAAAAAGAGAAGCCAGTGCGTTGGTGGTTGCGATACCCGATCCAGTTCTTTGCGGCTCCCGTTTCGTTTGCCTTTGCAGTGATCTTTTATCTGACGCGTTACATCAGTTGGAATGGCACGTTGAGCTTGATCGAGAATCACGTGTTTCTTTTGCCAGCACCGTTTTGGTTGTCGTAGCGGTTGGCAATGTTGCTCAGCTTTCCAAGCTGTTAGCGAGCTGGTGCAGGTCGTTTTCCATCGGTAAGACTCAAGCGTTCACTAAGCTTTCGAATCCGCCCGCTATCGGTTCGGAGAACCGAGCGACAGTGATTAATGCAAATTTCTCGAAACCTATTCCGGAACTCTGGGTTTGATAGTGTGACAAGCGATCTTCACCCGCTGGTCGCTCGGAAGAAACGCACTGTTTGCGCCGTTGGCGCTTCCCTCACCCCAACACAGCAGTGCGTTTCTTTCGAATGACTTGTGGGTTTCGCATCCGCCGAAATGCCGCAAATCCAGAACCATTGACACAATTGCCGACCAAAAATGGCTTCAGACACCCGTTTTGGACTCATTAGAACTGCGGCTTTGGTGAATGTGTGGGTTTGATCTAAATTGAAGGGTCTGCCGCGACATTAACCACTCTCTTCTGGTAGCCACACCTTTCCATGAATCACATCGGCGAACTTCTAATTGAGCGAGGACTGATTTCGAATCAGCAGCTCAGCCAAATCGATCCTTCCCGCGAGCTTGACGGCGAATCGCTCCTGACGGAGCTGGATCGGAAGCAGTACCTTGATCGAACTGCGGCTTATCAGGCGATGGCAGAAGAGTTCGGTGTCGACTTCATTGATTTGGCAAACACTCAAGTCGATCTCTCGTTGTTGGATTCGTTCCCTCAAAAGATCATCTATCGACAAATCATTTTCCCAGTTCGTCGCGAAAACGGAACGCTGTACGTTGCCACCGCAGACCCGTCCGATCTTTATCCAATGGACGAAGCAAGTGCGGCGACGGGTTTGGTTGTCGAACCCGTGCTGGCTGAGAAATCAGAAATCGCCAAACTGATCAAAGCACATCTTGGTGTTGGTGGCGAAACGATCGAAGGGTTGGTTAAGCAAAAGATCGAAGATGGCGTCGAGCTGTTGGAAGATCTCGAGACCGACGGTAGCGAACTTTCTGAGATGGCTCAGGAAGCGAGCGTTGTGCGACTCGTGAATGAAATTCTTTTGGAAGCGATCGAGTCGCGAACGAGTGACGTTCACATTGAGTCACAGCAAGACCA
>CAZORS010000159.1:0-13219 GCA_964582025.1 uncultured Pirellulaceae bacterium
CTTGCGCTTCGGGCTTGTATTAATTCGCGACGCCCCACACCAAGGCAATACCGAGACCATCCTAGCCGACAACAACACATCGACCGTCAACCTTTACCTGCCCGGCCGCAATCTGGTTGATCACTTGCGGCAGCAACTCGCACTCCGCTTCGAACACACGTTTGGCAAGTGACTTCACATCGTCACTCGCTTCAACCGGCACAGAAGCTTGCGCAATGATTGGACCGTGATCGTAGTCGTCGTCCACAAAGTGAACCGTGCAACCGGTCAACTTACATCCATAGTCCAATACGCCTTGATGAACTAGCGAACCGTAGTTGCCTTTCCCGCAAAACGACGGAATCAGGCTGGGATGAATATTGATGATTCGATTTTCGAAATCATCCGGAATCGATAGCTGACGCAAAAAGCCACCCATCACAATTAGCTCCGCGCCGCTGGCGCGTAGCGCATCAAACACGGCGACGCTAAACGATTCACGACTATCATATTCCTTGTGCGAGATCACTTTTGCTTCGATCGCAGCATCACCCGCGAAACCAAGCCCTCCCGCATCAGGATTGTTTGACACAACGAGAGTGATCGTCGCATTGAGTGAACCGGCATCGAAGCGATCGATCAGGTTTTTCAACGTCGTACCGCCACCGGAAATTAAGACTGCGATCTTGATCGGCGATCCCATCAGGATTTCACCACACTCAAACCTAGCTTCACAACATGTTCGCCGATCGTTAGCTCGACAAAGTCAGATCCGGCTTCCGCCAAAGCTTTGACGATCAACGAATCCGCCAGCGTTTCACCACAAAGGTAAACTTTGTTTTCTTCGATGGCCTGTCTAAGTTCGCCTGAGTCAGTGCACACGATCAATTCAATTCGATCCGTTCGCTCATAGTCATTTGCTTTCCGTTGATCTTGAACTAAACGCACAAGGTCACGAGCATTTCCGGCGCGGACTAATTCAGGCGTCAACTCCGTGGCAAGAACCACAACCACTCCAGCACCTTGCGCCGCTGCCCAGCCTTCTTTGGCTTTGAGTCGAACTTCAACATCTTCGCTGGTTAACTCAATGGATTCACCCTCAACTTCGATCGACGTCTTTCCATCAGCGGTCAACGCCGCCAACATCACACCGCCGTCAGCTTCTGCGAACGCCTTTTTTACTTTCGGCATCAGCTTACCGACGCGAGGGCCAAGCAATTTGAAATTCGGTACGACTTGGTACGTCACGTACTGATCCGCATCAAGTGTAAACGTCACGTCGCGAACGTTGAGTTCCGTCTTCAGCAATTCGGCATGCGTTTCGAGCCACGCTTGATCCTGATCGGAAGTCAAAACGACCGTCACTCCTGAAAGCGGCTGACGGACCTTCAGTTTCGCACCCATCCGAGCAGACAGTCCCTGCGAAGCGATCTGTCGCAGCAGCTCCATCCGACGCGAGAGGTCTTCGTCGTAAAGTGCATCGCTGGCAACCGGATAGTCACATAGATGAACACTCAACGGAACTTCGACGCCTTTGTCGAGGAAGGCTTGCGTCAGATTCTGCCAAATCGTTTCGGTGATGAACGGCACGAATGGAGCAGCGAGCTTCACCAGCGTGGCCAAACACTCATACAGCGTCCAATAAGCATCCAGCTTGCTTGGATCCTTCGTATCTTTGGCCCAAAATCGATCGCGACTGCGGCGAACGTACCAATTGCTCAGCACGTCAACGAAATGATTCAGCGATCGTGCGGCGCCATAATTGTCGTAAGCATCCATCGCTTTGGTGACTTCAGCGATCGTGCGATTCAGCTCGCTGATGATCCATCGATCAAGTTCGCTTCGCTGATCAACAGCTCGGAATCCTTCACCTGAAGTCAAACTTTCGTGCGTAAGTTCGCCCGGCGTCGAAACTGACGACGGCTCAAAGCCATCAATACCCGCGTAAAGCGTGAAGAAACTGTAGACATTCCACATCCGCAGCAGGAATTCAGGAATGCTTTCCTTGATCGCACGTTCGCTGTAGATGATCGATGTCCACGGCGGCTGATTGGCAAAGAAGTACCACCGCAACGCGTCGGCACCGTAGAGATCAAAGATCTCGTTAGGCGGACGATAGTTCTTCAATCGCTTCGACATCTTCTCCGTCTTGCGGACAACTTTGCCTCCGCATTCGGAGCACTTTTTCACATCCGAGCTTTGACGCTTCGAACATTTCACGCAAACGCCGCCTTCAGCCAGCATCAAGCCAAGCACGATGCAGTTTTTATACGGATGCGGGAATTCAACTTCCTTCTCAGTGCCTTCGTCGTCCCCGAACAGCATCGTGCTGATGGCCAGCTGCGAATAGAACCAGCCGCGAGTTTGATCGAGGGCTTCGCTGATGAAGTCGGCAGGAAACTGAGCTTCGAATTCTTCCTTACCTTGATGCGGGTAGCCCCACTGAGCAAACGGCATCGCGCCGCTGTCGTACCAACAGTCAATCACTTCGGTAACGCGACTCATCCGAGCACCTTCTTCGAATGGCGAATCATAAGTGATCGCATCGATGTAGGGCTTGTGAACTTTCAGATCTTCGACCAGTTCCGGATTGACGGCCTTGGCCGATTCCCAAACTTCGGTGCCCGTAAGGCCAGGCTTTTTCAACAGCTCATCGTAGCTGCCTACCGCGTCGTATCGACCGGTCGCTTCGCATTTCCAGATCGGCAACGGCGTGCCCCAATAGCGCTCTCGCGACAATGCCCAGTCGACGTTGCTTTCGAGGAAGTTTCCGAAACGACCGTCTTTGATGTGGTCCGGCATCCAGTTAATTTCTTGGTTGTTGGCCAGCATCTTGTCTTTGTAGTCCGTCGTTTTGATGAACCAGCTGCGACGCGGATACTGAATCAACGGATCATCGTCGGCTCGCCAACAGAACGGATACTCGTGCTCGTACTGCTCTTGCAGGTATAGCGTTCCAGCTTCTTTGATCGCTCGAAGGATCGGCTTATCAGCTTCCTTGACCCACATGCCGGCGAAGTCGGGAACTTCTTCGCTGAACTTGCCGTTTGGCATTACCGGACAAATCAAATCGGGACCATCGCCCGGTTCAAACCGGGCCAGCTCGGCGACCAACAGTTCGTAGTCGACTTCACCGAAAGCCGGAGCCTCATGCACGGCGCCGGTTCCGCTGTCGGTCGTAACGAAATCGGCCTGTGTGATTCGCCAGCATTTGTGTTGCTCACCGCCGTCAACAAGCTTGCCGGTTTCTTCACCCATCGTTTTGTAGAAGTAGTCAAACGGAGGCCGGTATCGCTGGCCGATCAGCTCCGAACCTTTCATCGTTGATTTGATTTCGAGCTCTCGTTTGAGCTTCCCTGCGATGGTCTCGACAAGGTCTTTCGCGAAGATCAAATTGTGATCGATTTCGGCATCGTAAACGACCGCGTACTCGATATCGTCTTTGACCGCCGCGAATTGGTTCGAAGGCAACGTCCACGGAGTCGTCGTCCAAACGAGCAACGAAGTGTTGGGAAACTTTTCTTCATCGAGCAACGGAAAGCGAACGTAAACACTCGGATCACGAACCGTTTTGTACCCTTGTCCGACTTCGCCCGCCGACAACGCCGTTCCGCCTTGAGCCCACCACCAGATGATTTTGTGGCCCTCGTACAGCAAGTTGCGATCGAAGAGACTTTTCAGCGACCACCAAACCGATTCCACATAACTTTGGTGATAAGTCACGTAGGCTTCGTCGAGCTTGACCCAAAACCCGAGCCGCTGAGTCAACTCTTCCCACTGCTGCATGTATTGCCAAACGGACGCCTGGCACTTTTGGATGAAGGGCTCAACTCCGTGAGCTTCGATGTCTTCTTTGGAGTGAATGCCGAGCTCTTTGCAGACTTCAACTTCGACGGGCAGACCATGCGTATCCCAACCAGCTTTTCGCTCGCAGTAGAAACCTTTCATCGTCTTGTAACGAGGAAACAGATCCTTAATCGCACGCGTCAAACAGTGCCCCGGGTGAGGCTTTCCGTTGGCCGTTGGCGGACCTTCGAAGAAAACGTATTTCTGTTCGCCTTGTCGCCGATCGAGCGACTTTTGATAGATGGCGTTTTCGTTCCAGAATTCGAGCGTTTTGACTTCGTTTTCAGGAAAGTTAAATTTGGAGCTTTCGCCTTGCGAGGACATGCGCAGATCGCAATTTTGAGGAGGAAAATCAAACCGCTAAATATCCCTGAACCGAGTCGGAATCACAACCCCGAGCGGCGAAGCCACGAGTGTTCAGAGATAAGTGTTCAGACGCAAGCGGATGGGACAGGTTCGATTTTAGAGTTTTCGGCCCTAAGGGAAACGCTGACGATAAGCACACCAAACAGCACCAGCGGATGCAACAAGAACCGCAACTTGGACGACTTCTATCTGCGAAAATCGGCTTGGATAGACTTCACCACCTGCCGTTGTCAAAAGCAAAACCGGCAATGTGAATCCAAACATGTACAAGAAATAGTTCGCGGCTAAACCTACGCTCAACCCCTTGGGCCTGAGCGTCAGACCAAAGAGCCCCGTCGCCACAAGAATTCCGCCGCAAATGCCCAAGCTTCCGAATTGGCAAAACACGGCCAGCGGAATCGAAGCAAAAAAAATCGCCGATGCGAATCGGCGAAGACTAAACGATAGATTTTTTTTGCCCTGCGATTCACCCGATGAGTTCGACAGATCAACATCGGGCATAAGAGGGTCTTACTTCTTGCGTGGAGCTTTCTTCTTTGCTTTCGCAGCTTTCTTTTCAGCTGCAACCTTTGCCTTTTTCTCAGCAGCTTCTTTGGCCTTCTTCTCAGCCGCTGCTTTGGCAGCATTCGCTACGGCAGGATCTGGAGCCTTCTTCTTTCGAGTCGGATCAACGATGTGCCCAAAGTTATCGTCGAACTCTTTTCCGTACTTGTCATCTTCGAGATTGTATTCGCCTTCGATCTCCTCCTCGAAGTCGTCATCAAACTCCTCGTCGAAATCGTCCTCTTTGAACTCGTCGACAATGTTCAGATCCAAACCATCGTCAACAACCGTCGCCTGAATTTCTTCGCCGGAAACGAGGTTGTCGTCGGCCGGCTTTTCAGCTTTTTTCTCGTCTACCATGCGAACCAGAATCGATTTCTTGAAAGAGTGCAAATGCGGATACAAAAGGCGCGAAAGAACGAGTCAATTCCCATCTAAAACCCGCCTTAGAAGATTAAATAGGGTACGGACGACAGCCAAAATGTCAAGGTTCTCAATCACCGATTGGCCGAATAGCGATTGAATGGGCCTTGCTGTCAGGTTGTGTACAGCGAGTTGAACTTCACATAGGCCTCATTCAGATCACTCGTCCAGTGCATCGCCTCGCCTGCCCCCGAGCCAATCCGAATCTCGACCTGAGTTTCAAAGTTCTCCGCCATCGATTGGCTCAAATTCTGCTGATCAAATGCAACTGGCTGGCCTTTTTCGAAAATCGAAGTCCCATTGATCGACAAACACAGCTCGTCGGGCGTAAACCTGACCGATGTCAGCCCCGCAGCCGAAGTGATCCGCCCCCAGTTCGGGTCCGCCCCGGCGACCGCCGTTTTCACCAAATTGCTCATCGCGACCGACCGAGCCACCGTATCGGCGTCGGCATCGTTTTCCGCACCGGACACTTTGATCGAGATCAAGTGAGAAGCCCCTTCGCCGTCGGCCGGGATCTGAGTCGCCAATTCGACGCACAGCTCCGTCAAACTATCAGTAAACGCGTGCAATGCTTTCCAGTGCTTCATCGGAGCGGTTGAAAGCCCATTGGCCATCAGAACCAGCGAATCGTTCGTGCTAGTGTGGCCCTCGACACTGATGCAGTTGAAGCTTCGATCGGCGACCCGTTTTAGAATGTCTTGAGCAACCGGTGGAGTCAGCGACGCATCGGTGACCACGATTCCCAACATCGTCGCCATATTCGGGCCGATCATTCCGGCTCCCTTCGCCATCCCAGCCAACCGCACGGTTTCGCCTTCGAACTCGAAACTACGAAACGCGGTCTTGGTTCCTTTGTCGGTCGTCAGAATCGCTTCGCACGCTGAATTAAAGTCGGATTCCGCAGAACCAAGCTCATTGCCGGCACGCTTGATTCCTTTGGCAACCAAATCCATCGGAAGCTGCTGCCCAATGACGCCTGTCGACATGACGCAAACCTGTCCAGAAGTGCACTCGACTGCGCCGGCGGTTTCGAAGGCCATCTTCTGATTGTTGCGAAACCCTTCTTCGCCCGTGCACGCGTTTGCGTTCCCAGAGTTCACAACGATCGCAGACAGGTGATCGGTCGGAGTGATCTGGCGATTCCAGTCAATCGATGCTGCACGCACGACGTTCTGCGTGTACACGCCAGCTGCAACTGCCGGAACATCGGAGGTGATCAGCGCGATGTCTTTTTTGCCTGACGCTTTGATCCCGCAAGAGACGCCAGAGAATTTGAATCCGGAAGGTAAGTTCATTTTTGAAATTCAAAATTTGGAAGTCGAAAGCAGCAAACATCACCCTCCCAGAGGGCATTGGTGTCTACACAAGTTTGAACGACGAAAAATTGGCTCCACTCGCCCCGTGAATTCGGACCTAAAAGCCAAGCTTCAAGATCAAATGTTGACCGAATTCGCGGGGAGAGGGGCTGGGGGTGAGGGGCAAAAGTTTTGCGGCAATCCACGAGTTGAACGAGTGTACAGCTTCTCGGCAAGCGTAGATTACAAACCACGGAAGCCGACTGGATTTCCCTCACCCCCAGCCCCTCTCCCAAAAATTCGAACAACAGTTGATCAGCAAAAATTGTGTTGGGGTTCGAATTTTCGGGAGAGGGGAGCCAATTTAATTACTTGTGTAGACACCAATGCCCTCTGGGAGTGTGATATCCAATGTCAACGCCTTACATCAGCCCCAGCGTTTCATCGAACCCGTGCATCACGTTCAAGTTCTGCACCGCCGCACCGGAAGCCCCCTTAACCATGTTATCGAGCGCACTGACGATGATCGTCATCCCGCGACACGATTTAACGGTCATGTCGCAGAAATTGGTGCCCGCGACATCTTTTGTCGCCGGAATTTGAGCGGTCACGCGAACAAATGGCTCATCACGATAAAACTCGTTGAGACAATCCATCAATTCATCTTCCGTTCGACCATCCGCATTCTGCAAGTAAATCGTCGACAAGATTCCGCGATCCATCGGCGTCAAATGGGGCGTAAAGACAGCTTCCGTTTCGCAGCCGCAAAAACGATTCAAAATCTGATCAATTTCTGGCATGTGCCGATGCGTCCCGACTCCGTAAGCCGTGATCGATTCGTTGCATTCCGGGTAATGAAACTTCAGGTTCGCTTTCCGACCAGCTCCGGAGATCCCAGTCTTCGAATCAACGATCAGCGGACTGCTCTTCACCAATCCGGCCTTAAACAGAGGAGCCAACGGAAGAATCGCTGAACTGGGAAAGCAGCCCGGGTTCGCGACCAACGGTGCCGATCGAATACTGTCCCGAAAGAGTTCCGGAATTCCATAAGCAACATTGCCGACGCGATCCGCATCGGGATGTTCGACTTTGTACCAGTGCTCAAACGAGGCAACATCGTTCAAACGATAATCGGCACTAAAGTCGATGACTTTCAGACCAGCGTCCAACAACTGCCCAACGACGGCCGCCGAGGCAGCGTGCGGTAAGCAACAGAACGCATAGTCCAAGCCGTCCGCGAACGTGGCCACGTCCAGCGGCTCAAAATTTAAATTCAGTCGATCTCTCAGCGTCGAATGAACCTCCGAAAGGTGAGGCCGACTTTCATCACGAGATGTGATTCGGGCAATGTCGACATGCGGATGACGCAGCAAAAGCTTCATCAACTCAAGCGCGGTGTATCCTGTCGCGCCAACAATCCCTACGTTAACTGTTTCATTCATTCAGGGTCGACTACTTCTATTTTTTCTCTTTGGTCTCTTCGGACTCGACCGTGTAGGCCAACAAGATTCGATGCTGTTCATTGAGAGCATAAGTTATCGACACGGGAATGTCTTTGTCCACCAACTGCGGAACAACAAACTCATAGTATCCAGTCAGCTCAGCACGATCCATCATGGCCTTGGCAGCATCTTTGTAGACTTTCTTTTCGTCAGCTTTCATCTTGCTCGCTTGAGCCTGCTGGTTTTGCTGCTCGGCTTGCTGAGCCATTAACCGAACCTGGGCTGCGGCTTGCGGCATCATTGCTGGATCTTTTAACACAACTGCAGGCTGATCGGGAATCGGTTGCAAAACCAAAGCCGCCTGCACGGTCAGTTTCTTTCGCACTTCAACCGCCACGTCCAACGACAGAAACCGATTCGCTTTATCGTGAAAAAACATCCGAGATGGCTGGTTCGGAGTAATTTCTGCTGGCTCCATATAGGCTTTCTCCTTGTAGTCATCCTTGTTTTGACGTTCGAATTTGATTCCGTTTGCTTTCGCCTGCAAAGCTGCAGGATTCGGCAGCCACGGAATTTCAAAATCCATCTTCACGGCACCTTTGTTGGCCCCTAGTTTGAAGCCTTCGATTTTCACAGGCTTGCGAAGCGTTATCCAATGGGAGTGCACTGCTGTGGAAATCTTGACACGGCAGTTTCGCAAATAGTTCGCGACACTGATTTCCGCCGCAGAAGGCAACCAGTTGAAAAAGAGCTCATCGGGAGTTTTTCTGAGCTTAGCAATGACGACAGGGTCAGACTTCTTTTTCTTCTTGTAGCTGATATCCCAAGTCTGCCGATCGTCAGCTGATCGACCAAGCGTAAAAATTGGCTTTGATCGATGAATCGTCGACGTGGACAAAATCTCGGCACCGAGCAAATGGTTCTTTTCCAAAATCAGTTTGCCAAAAGAAAACTCTTCGGTGTTTTCGATTGCCGGAAGATCCACCATTCGAGCAAAATCCTTGAACGGATCTTCGCCGGCTTTTAATTCTTTTTGTGGGGATTTCTCCACCCCTTTTACAGTTTCCTTGGCCGTGTCCTTCTGCTCCTTTGCCGCAGGCACAGGGGTGGCATTTGACTCCGCAGGCACTGGATTCGATTCAACTTTTACAACTTCAATTTTCTCAACCGGCACTTCCGGTGGAGGCGTCTTGTTGAACAATGCCGCGATAGCCGCTTTGTTGGCATCCGGATCCGTCACAGAACTCGCGGGCACCTTAGCCGCGACGCTCTCAGAAAGCGAACCTTTCGTCTCACGGAAATCTGGACGATCGACTTTGACTGGCGGCGATTTCTTCTTCCGACGTTTCTTCTTTGAAGTTGTGGCCGCAACCGTTTCACCAGCGTCCAGATCGGCAATTTGGCTGAATTCGGCCTCGTTTGGAGATGCAACAATTTTCGACGCCGCAAAAACGGTTCCGCCAATCAACACAATCGAACTGAGTACCGCAGCCGAGATAATGGCCATCGGATTTTTCCTCGCGAGTCCCGTGAGAAACCCATCGGATGATTCTTCTACAAACGCAACTGGCTCCGGCGAGGCAACTTGAGCGGCCTTGCCGTCAGCGACTGCCATCGCTGGATGAGCCGTCGGCTCAGCCCTTGCGGTCGCCGGAGCCAACTGAAGATCTTCTGTCGCTGCCTGCACCGTCTCATGCTCGCCAATCCATTTCCCCAGTTCTGCCAAAGCACCTCGTTCGTCATGCTTAATCATTTCGATCGCAGACGACAAAGCAGCGAACGCATCGTTTTTCCGCTCTTCGTCGCTCAAAGATTTGAGCAACGATTCAGCGATCGCAGCAACTGCCTCTAAATCTTCAGCTGCAGTTGCCGGAGAATCCGCAAGCGAATTTCGCACAGCGAACCGGGTCAGCCCTCGGATCTTCGACTCTCCGCAATCGCCGACCACAATGGTTTGGTCAGAAATTTCACCGTGCACAACCTCTTTTGAATGAGCGTATTCAAGACCACGCAAACACCCGGCGATGACGTTGGCAACGGCTTTACTGGACATCGAAGACTTGCGCGCTTCCGATAACTCGACGCCTCGTGCCGATTCCGAAACCAAATAGATTCGATCTCGCTCCTCATCGATGTCGTAGACATGAACAAGGTTGGGATGATCCAACTCCGCAAGCTTGCTGCCGAATTCGAAAATCTTCTTTTTCGCACTGGCCGAAGCGCAGACATCAATCGGAAGATACTGAATTGTCACATCGCGAGAGAGCTGGCGATGGACCGCCGCAAAGCGATCACCAAAATCCGTCTTCCCAATTCGATCGGTTAACAAATAGTTGCCCATGCTCAAGCGATTTGCCCCCTTGAGCAACATTTTGGCTTGCCAACGAGTCACCAACTTTTTTCGCACCAGATCACGAGCTAAGTCTTTCGAATCTGTATCTTCGTTGATGGTCGCCGACCACTTTTCATGAGCCGTCGCACTTAAAATTCCACACTTGGCGACACACTGAAGAAAACGTTCCCGATCAACGACGCTCATGAATCAGTCCCAATGGATGCGATGGCAAGAAAGCAGGAAGGATGCGGGAATTTGGGCGCAAAAAAGCAGAAAACATTAACTCGCCCCAACAGCTTTTATTTTGCCATTGCCAACCGATTTTTTCAAGGATTCATTGCTCACTTCCCTCTATCAAATTGAAATCGCGAACTATTTGGAGGGAAATCAATGTTCCACTGTCTTAATGTCCGATTGACAGCTACGATTTTCTTTGACGTTCATGCAACGCTTCGTTCCGCTTTTAAGGGCCCCACACAAATGAGATTCCCTACCTTTTTGATCATCACGGTTTTCGCTTGCCTCCACGTTGACAGTGCCCGCTCAAGTCTCGCGGCACAAGACCCACTGATGACCGACAGTGAGATTCGGCTCGCCAAATTGAACAGTGATACCGAAACCCAACGGTCCGGTTCGACATTCGGCTTGCCTTCACAAGATTTCGCCCCTGAAAAACCTCTCATCGCCGAAGCCGGTACAGCCGCGATCTTTGGCGAAATTTCGAACGCGGATTTGAACACTCCATCACTTGAGGATCTGAAAGCGAACAGTGAAACGGCTCAGTGGGAAGTTCTTAGCAGAATGCTGAAGGCGATCGCCGGTGTCGGAATGATCACGTTAGTCTCCGTCGGAGTTGCCATCTACCGGAAACGTAACCACAGGATGCGACGACGTCGCGGCTACTAGTTGGAACCCAAAATGCCTGTACCACAGTCTTACAGTCTAGGAACTGGCCTACGTTCTTTTGGGTCACGGTTCATTTGAGGGCGTCGCTCGAAACCCATGTCGCCGCCGTTATTCATGTTTCGTTCTCGCGGCTTGGGAGGTGCGGTGTAGGCCTGCTTCCATTGCCATCCGATTGGAATCCTGAGCTCCTTCTGTGCAAGCAACGCCCACGGAGTTCCCGGATGCTCTTCGATCACTCGTGTCAAATACGACTTTGCTTTTTCCGCAAGCTGCGCGTCGCGGCTTCCGGTTTCGACATTGTTTGATGGTTGCAAAACCCACGTGTTATTTTGAGGCGTGTCAGCGTCCTTTGGAGGATCGAACTTCAAAGAAGTCTTGATCAAAGCCAACATTTGATTGTAAGTGCTGGCTCTCAAATGTGCCGCGATCGCTCGCCCCATCGCCAAATCATAGCCGGCTTGCCAGCGAGCTTCGTCTTCTTTCGCCCGATCGGCTTCCCCGGCCTTCAACGTCTGCATCATCTTTGCCAACGCCGGCGCAACAAAGGCGGCATCTTGTTGAGCTTCATTGACAGAACGAGTAAACGTTCCTTCGTCCAACCGCGGAAACCGTGTCCGAGGAGCACGCAGCGGTTCGCCGGTTCGAGTGAACTCGGCAGCCTGAACGAGAGCCAATCTCGCCTTGTTTTCAGATAGTGTTTGATTGTAAGTCTGAACTGAAACGTAGCTCGGTTGGTAACGTCGCATGACTTCTGGATCGAAAAAGTAAGTCAGCTTCGAAGCATAGTTCTTTACTTCTCCCCAACGAACCCTACGTTTGCCGGATCGGTTTGGATGGACGGCGAAATAAAGCCCGCCGGTCTCGTAACACAGTCGCGTCAGATAAAACGGACCGAACCCTGAATCAATCTGCTCAAGGTCATCACCGCCTTGAACGAACCCAAGCCGCAGTCGCTCAGGCCGCGGCGTTTCAGCGCCTTGATCGACGATCGCTCTTTGAGGTGACTGGTCATATTCCGGATCGGGATCGACCCATTTGACTTCTGTTTCTTCGCGACCAAAGGGAGCCGGAACTCCGATCGCGTACACACTCACGCGAGCGTTGACACAGTAGCGAACCGCTTGATCGGTCAGCTGAACATCGTCACCGGCTTCATCAGTAACAAGAATCACCATCACGTTGCGTTCAGGCTTTTGAGTTCTTGGATTGACACGTGCCATCGAGCGAAACTTCTTGGCAACCGTCATCACGGATTGCATCACATTCTCTTTTCCCGAGTCATCGCGAACGACGTTGGAAACCGCAACACGAAGCTTGTCCAGTTCGAAAGTCGGATCTGGCATCAACGGTGAAACGGTTTGTCCGAACTGATAGACGTGCGTCAACAATGGCGGATCGAGATCACGATCCTCGATTTGTTTTTTATCCAGTTCCTGAAAGCGTGCGATCTGTTGATAGACGCGATCGAACTGTTTAGCGATTTGACCTCGCTGAGCTCTCAGACTTGCAGACTGATCGAACATCCAGACGACCATCAAGTCACCTTCGGCCATCCGGTCGCGAATGACTTCTGCGATTCGATCGATGGCTCCGCTGGTATGTTTGAGCGAACGACCTGCAACGCCTCGCACCGAAACGGATTCGAGAGTTGGATTGACGGAACTGACTTCAGCAGCGAACTCGGACGCAAAAATTTCGCCAGTTTCAAAATCAGGAGACTCAACCGATGTGGTCTCATCGGCGATGAATTCAATCATCGGTGTCGCAGCGGCTTCGGCGTTGAGCTCTTCTTCGGCTTCGGCACCCAGTTCATCGACTTCAGTCTCGAAGATCTCAAGTTCATCGGGCAGCAATTCGTCCATCTCAATCGCGGCTTCGGTGTCGGCGTTGATTGCTCCGATGACTCGTGTGGCTGCTTCTGGGACGAAGACTTTCGCCAACAACAAGATCAATCCGAGATGAAAGACCAAGCTAATTCCCCAGAAGGGAACGTCGGTGTCCAGCGGCGTTTCGTATCGCCCTGTTCTGATTTGCCACCAGCGTTTGATGTTGTTGATCATGGCCTACCGACGAAAAGAGAC
>CAZORS010000160.1:0-13193 GCA_964582025.1 uncultured Pirellulaceae bacterium
TCCAAGTCATCGAATGCATCCACGCGATCAGCATCGACAATTGGCGAAGCAGGCGGTCGGTGTTGTGAGTGAAGGACGTACTCAAGGTATGCCGCCAGAAACCACACACCAAAAACCGCAAGCCGAAAACCAATTCTACATTCTCGAACACGATCCCATCGCAGATCGTCAGGCACTTGAAAAACTGGTCGACTCGTTGCATTGCTTTAGCCCAATCGTCGGCATCGAGCAAACGAATTCTCCCGAGAGTTGTTATCTGGACGTGACCGGTTTGGATGCCTTGTTCGGTGACGAGCCAACATTGCGTGCCAAAGCGACTCGATTTCTGAGTGACGCCGGCTATGTCGTTTTCTCTGCGATCGCCAACACGCCGGGTCTGGCGTGGGGTATGGCTCACTATCATCGTAGTGCCGCGCCTGCGGTTCGGGAAAGTCAATCGGATGAAACGTTGATTCGTGAGTTCCGTAAACTTCCCGTGTCGGCGTTGCGTTTGACCGACGAAACTCAAAACACGTTTGCTCGATTGGGTGTCGAACGCATCGAGCAACTTTTAGCGATTCCGCGTTCGCATTTGGCGTCGCGATTTGGAGATGAAGTCAGCCGTCGGATCGATCAGGCGTTCGGGAAAGTCGAAGAGCCGATTGTCGCGAGGCATCTTCCGGCGGAATTCGAAGCGGCCCAATTTATCGAGTTTCCGACTCGAGATCGCGAAACGATCGGAGTCGTTTTGTCCCGACTGTTGGTGCAGATTTGCGAACAGTTGGAATCGAATCAAAAAGGAGCACTCCAGTGGCGTGTGCAGCTGGATTGTGTGGATGCTCCGTCGATTGAATTCGAAGTAAACCTTTTTCAGCCGACGGCAACCGTTTCGCACGTGATGCAGTTGATGGAGTTGCAACTTGAGTCAGTGCTGCAACCGCATTTGCGCCGCAAACGTTTCATCAAAAAGAAACCGTCAGACAAAAAGCCCGTTCGAACGCGAACGGTAACCAACATTCTGATCCAAGAGATCGCCGTTCGCGTGACGTCGTGTGTGCTGTTGGTGCATCGGCAACGTGAACTCTTTGACGAAAGCCCGCGACTGGACAAACAGGAGTTGGCTCATCTGATCAATCATTTAACCAGTCGGCTCGGTCAGGAAAGTATTGTCTATCCGACGCTCCAGGCAGGTGCTCAGCCCGAGTTTTCGTTTCGCTATAAACCGTTGGTCGATCCAAAGCGGATGCGTTCGCGAAAAAGAGCGAATGTGAAAACGCTTTCGCATCGTTTGGCACGACCATTGAGATTGCTGGAGGAGGCGGTCGAGATTTCGAGTGACAGGTCGGAGGTCGGAGGCCAGGAGAATCAGCTGCCGGACTCGTTTTTGTATCAACGTTTGCGACATTACGTTTTCCGGTCGTGGGGTCCTGAGCGAATCGAAACGGCGTGGTGGCGTGGGCCAACGATTCGACGAGATTACTGGCGAGTTGAAACGGAGAGAGGTCAGCACTTTTGGGTTTACTTTGATTTGCGACGGCGGCGTTGGTTTTTGCAGGGGGAATTTTAAATGGGATCTCCAACATCACCCTCCCCTAGGGAGGGTGATGTTCTTTCCTGTGAACTGTTCACGATTCATGCACGAACTCCATTGCAAAACAAACTTCTCTTTCCTAGCCGGCGCCTCACACGCCGACGAGCTGGTTAATCGCGCGATTGAGTTAGGTTACTCTTCGCTCGCAGTCACCGATCAAAATACGCTCGCGGGTGTCGTTCGAGCCTATGGAGCGATTCGCGATGTTTCAAAAACGATTGATCCAAATAACAGCAACGCCAAGAAGCTTAAACTCATCATTGGCGCGGAAATCGTATTCAACGATGCTCTGCCCGTCGTGTTGTGGGCAACGGATCGTGCCTCGTACGCGAATCTTTCGCGGTTGATCACCGTTGGTCGCCGTCGAGCTCCAAAAGGCGAATGTTGGTTGTCGTTTGAAGATTTGGCGGATCATCACGAAGGGTTGTTGGCAGGCGTAATTCCATTTCTCAAAGGCGACACGCCGAAGATGGCTCACGTCGATGCGACTCATGCGAGCTACCCGTGGTTTGGTTGCGAGATGAAGGATCAGCCAACCGATGCGATCGAGGCGTTTGTGGAAAAGGATCTCAAATCGCCACAATTTCAGTACGATGCCTTTGGCGAACTTTTTGGCGATCGTGTTTCCATTTTGGCGAGCCTCTACAAAGGTGTTGATGACAATTGGCGAATTCACCAGCTGAAAACACTTTCCGCGAAGCACGATCTTCCGCTAACGGCCGCTGGTGATGTGCTCTATCACGTGCCTAGCCGACTGCCTCTGCACGATTGTTTAACCGCAGTTCGGCATCGAACAACGATTGAAATGGCTGGGGATTTACGAATCATCAATGCCCATCGTCATTTGCATTCGATCGAAGCCCGCCAGCAACAGTACGCTGCGATCCCGGAAGCTCTTGAGAACGCGGCGCGAATCGCGGATCAATGTTCGTTCTGCATGAGTCAGTTGCGATACGAATATCCGAAAGAGCTTGCTCCGGATGGGCAGAAGCCAATTCAGTATCTGCAAGATCTGGTGCGAAAAGGAGCGGCGTGGCGATATCCTGACGGTGTGCCAGAGAAAGTTCAGCTTGCGATCCAACATGAGCTTGGACTGATTGAGGAGCTCAACTATGAAGCTTACTTTTTGACCGTTTGGGATTTGGTTCGATATGCTCGTAGTCGCGATATCCTCTGCCAAGGCCGAGGGTCGGCAGCCAATTCGGCTGTTTGTTACTGCTTGGGCGTGACGTCAGTTGATCCATCGATTACGGACCTTCTGTTCGAGCGTTTCATTAGCAAAGAACGCGACGAAGCGCCCGATATTGATGTCGACTTCGAACACGAACGTCGCGAAGAAGTCCTGCAGTACCTATATGAAAAATACGGACGCGACCGAGCCGGTTTGGCCGCGACGGTGATTACTTACCGAAGCCGCAGCGCGATTCGCGACGTGGGCAAGGCACTCGGATTGTCGCTTGATCGCGTGGACGCGTTGGCGAAACAGGTCGACGGCTATCAAAACGTTGACTTGGCAGACCGATGTGAGGCGGCAGGCATCGATCCGGAATCACCTTCTGGTTCGCGGCTGTGCTATTTAGTGAACGAAATTTTGGGCTTCCCGCGTCACCTTTCGCAGCATGTTGGCGGTATGGTGATCACGCAGGGCAAGCTCCACGATTTGGTGCCGATCGAAAACGCATCGATGGACGATCGCACGGTGATTCAGTGGGATAAAAACGACTTAGAGGAATTGGGGCTTTTGAAAGTCGACTGTTTGTGTCTAGGAATGCTGACGGCGATTCGCAAATGTTTCGCGATGGTGAAGCAACATTGGGGCTGTGATTATTCGTTGGCCACGATTCCTCAGGAAGATTCAACGGTCTACGACATGATTTGCGAAGCCGACACGGTTGGCGTTTTTCAAATCGAAAGCCGCGGTCAGATGAGTATGTTGCCGCGACTCAAACCGCGTTGTTTTTATGATTTGGTTATTGAAGTCGCCATCGTTCGGCCTGGACCGATCCAGGGCAATATGGTGCACCCCTATTTGCGACGTCGAAACGGTGAAGAGAAGGTCGTTTATCCGAACGCGGAAATTGAAGCGGTACTCAAACGGACGCTTGGCGTTCCTATTTTTCAGGAACAGGCGATGAAGTTGGCCGTCGTCGCGGCCGGATTCACTCCAGGCGAAGCCGATCAACTTCGGCGTGCGATGGGAGCCTGGCGAAAGACGGGCGTGATCGAAAAGTTTCAAACGAAGCTGATGGAGGGCATGCGAGAGAAAGGGCTTTCGGAAGAATTCGCCGGTCAGGTTTTTCGGCAGATCCGTGGCTTTGGCGAATACGGTTTTCCGGAATCGCATGCGGCGAGTTTCGCGCTGCTGGTTTATGTAAGTTGCTGGCTGAAGTGGTACTATCCTGCTGCGTTTTGTGCGTCGTTGATTAACAGTCAACCAATGGGCTTCTATCCGCCGGCTCAGTTGGTCGCCGATGCACAGCGACATGATGTCGAAGTCCTTCCCGTTGACGTAAATTTGAGTGATTGGAACTGCACGCTGCAGCGAGGCTCCAACGGAATCGATTGGGCATTGCGACTTGGGCTGCGGATGGTTTCCGGCGTTAGGGCTGATGTAATCGAGGTGATTCTGGCGGCTCGTGAGACAGGAGATTTCACTAGCGTGGTTGACTTCACCCGCCGTACGCAGCTTGGCCGGGCCACGATTGCAACATTGACACAAGCCGACGCGTTTGGATCCGTGAGTCAGGATCGGCGCGAAGCACTTTGGCAGGCGCTCGGTCAGGAAAAACAGCCAGTCAGTCAGCCGCTATTCGCCGGAGTCGACGATGAAGATGACGACACGTTTTTTCTGCCATCGCTTACCCCACAACAACAGGTCACTGAAGACTATCGTTCGGTTGGGCTTTCGTTGCGAGCGCATCCAGTTTCATTTCATCGAGAATATCTGGCCGAGCTGGGCGTGCGATCGCATGGTTCACTCGTTGATGGCATCAATGACGAAAGTGTGATCATTGGTGGCTTGGTAATTTTGCGGCAGCGTCCTGCGACGGCGAAAGGCATCACGTTTGTGACGCTGGAAGACGAAACGGGATCAGCCAACGTGGTCGTGATGCCGCATATCTGGCAACGATATTTTCAGGTGGCTCGACGGAGTGCTGCTTGGGTGGTGCACGGTCGACTGGAAAAGAAAAACAACGTCATCCACGTTGTGGCCAATCGCTTGGAAGACATGGCAGAAAGAATCGGTGGCTTAAATGTGAAGTCGCGAAACTTCAGGTAGGCGACGAAGACTTCAGGTAGCCGGCGAAGTTCAGACTTCGCCGCTATCAGAAAGTGTTGTTTCCAGATTCTCGTCTGTGTCTGTTTCGGAACTTCCAGCAGCGTCGGCTTCTTCAGCCAGCGATTCTTCAGCCAGCGATTCTTCAATCTGACGAGTGATATTGAGCATGTCTGCAATGATCGTGTGGTGAGACTCGGAATCTTTAGAGCAGCTAAAGTCAACTTTTCCGAAAATTCGCCCGCGGAATACGAGCGGAATGGAAGAACTCCAAATGTAGTTCGCCTCGCGGACCGATTCGGTACCCTTCATCTTCGCGTGAAACGCTTCGTGCAGCCAAGGTGCATTCAAGTCCATTGTCATATCGATGAAGTTCATTTGCTTTGCGTACTCGCGCAAAGAAGTCCAGCAGGCTTCCCAGTCACGATCGCCTTGGACGTGATACGTGGATTCCTTGATTTCCTTCGGGCCGCCATTTTTTTGTCCGCTCGTAAGGATTGATCGCCCGACACCGTACGCTTTCCGACTAGCAAGTTTGATTTCCGCAAATCCAAACAGTCGTGCGCCTGCCATCATCAGGACCACCAATCCAATCGCGGCCAATGCGATCTCTGAATCGCGTTGGATTAAGGCCATTATTCCGCCGACGGCGGTGATCATGCAAAACAACGCGACCCAAACGAGGCTTGCGATCGGAGTATAGCCTTTCTCAAGCAAGGCATGATGTAAGTGGCCACGATCAACGGAGAATACGCTTCGTCCGGTAAGACGTCGACGAACAATCGCCGCACCTGTGTCGATAAATGGAATGGCAAGAAGCGTCACTGGAGCCATGAATGCAAACAGAGAGCTTTGTTTGAATGTTGATCGAATCGCCATCGCGGCTAGCAGGAATCCGATCATCATGCTTCCGGCGTCGCCAAGGTAAACTTTTGCCGGCGGGAAGTTGAATTTTAAGAATGCGATCAACGCGCCGGTGATCGAAAACATAATGACGGCATTAATTCCTTTGCCTTGAATCGTCATCATGACTCCAAGTGAGCCACTCATGATGATTCCTATCGTGGTTGCGATACCATCAGCGCCATCCAAAAGGTTAACTGAGTTGATTGCAGCCAAGACCCAGATATAAATTAGGATGCCCGCAAAAACGCCGAACTTAATGTTAAAGCCACCGAACTGAACGGATTCGAACTGGTATCCAAACAACATCAGAATCGTGGCCGCAATGATTTGGCCAATCAGTTTGTGCCTTCCCCTGATCCCCTTCCAATCATCAAGCACACCAACGCCAAGTAGAAACAGACCTGCCAAAATCAATCCGGACAACTCAATGACGTCGACGCGTCGAATATGACCGATCGAAACCGTCGGCAAATCCCAAGGCAGCAAACCACTGATAAAGTCGTCAGACTTGGTGAAGAACTCGGCGCCCCACTGCCCAACGAAAAGTACGATTGGAATCGAAATGAGGATCGCTGTGCAAAAGCTGATGCCGCCAACCATAGGAATGGCTGTCTCGTGTAGTTTACGAGTCTTGTCAGGGTTATCGACTAACCCAACTTTGGCCGCAATCGGGCAGTAAATCCTCACCATGATCCATGTCATGACTGCGGAGAGAATCAAGCTGAACAGAATCAGTGACATGCGGGGTTACAAAGACAAAGGCGAACAGGGATCAACGAAAATCTTGCCAACGAATGGCCGGGAATAGTCTACAGCTTAGGAGTCAATTAGCAGTCTCCTTCAAGTTTTTCAGCTCCGCTCTGATTTTGGTCAAAAGCTTCTCACATTTGACCTTGAGCGAACCGTTGTCGCCCATCCTGAGGACGTATTCTAGTTTGGATTCTGCCGTTTCCAAGTCACCCAATTTCCACAGAATGTCCGCCACTCGGTAGTGGGTGGCATAATCGTTAGGATTCGAATCGAGGCAGTACTGGAATTGCTCCAGTGCATCATCAAACTCTTGTTTCTCATATTTGATTTCCGCTTTGATCAGCAAGAGCTTACGGTCGGATGCAGATAGATTTTGCAGCAGCTCGTCGGCACGATCCAATGCTGCACGACGTGCAGGTGAACTCAATGGAAGCCACCGTTTCGCAAGCCGATACAGTAGTTCTGGGTCATCGGGCATGATCTCGCGAACAACAGTCATCGGGGCGATCGCAGCGACATTTCGGTTCGACTTGCCAAAAATGACGCTCATCACTGATTTGAATTGCCTTGGATCGATATCGAGCAAATCCTTAAAGTGTTTCGCGGCAGCTGATTGGTTCCCCGTCTGCAAGTAATAAAACCCTGCAAGGAACTTCAGGTCCGTTTTGTTGGGCGCGAGCATGATGGCCCGTTCCATGTCGTTGGAGGCCAGACGTTTCGTTCCGACGAGTGCATTTACTTGTCCTAGACGCAAGTGCGTTTGTGATTCCATTGGATCAATCTTTCGACTCTCCAGCAGATACTGACGCGCCCATGGTAAATTTTCCACAATGAATGGGCTTTTTAGAAATTCAGCTGCAGCAAACATCTCGCCATCGCGAAGCATGCCCCAAGCATTTTCTTGAATTAGGTCCAAAGATGTGCGCTGCCATATTTGTTCGGGATCCAAAGTTTGATCCTCATTCTGGATCGCGTTGAATGCTTGAACGCGTGAGCGATGGATCAATAGCCGCGCCATGTAATCGACGCCTTCGGCGTAACGTGTTGATTGAACAAGCGGTTGGATCTCCTCGATCAGTCGGTCAACCTCCGAAAGTGGCGGGTAATTGACATTGAAAGTGCGAATTGGATATTCGCGGACCGCTGACTGAATTTGCCACTTGCGATAGAAGTCCAAAGCAAAAGTCGCCAGCGCGGCGAATGTAACTAACAGTAATAGTTGAGCCACGCTGTTGGGAGTTTCGAATCGAAGCCAGTTGGTTTTCTTCAGTCGAGTTGACAATGACTGGGCGTGATAGGCGAGAAAGCCGCAAAATAGACTCATCAGCAACATGTTTGCCGGTATGTATAAACCGAAGTCGAAAATGGATGCGACTGCGACACTGACTGAGGTAAACAAACCGGCAACGCCGATACCGACCGTCGAGGCGGATACGCCTTTGAAAAGCATGAACAAACTAAAATAGATTGTTAAAGCCCACGCAGTAAGCAACAAGATCAAACCCGGCCATCCAAGCTCAACCAACGCTTGATAGAATTGATTTTCAGCATAACGAAATACTGCCTGAGTGGCTCCACTGTTGTACAGTCGGTGGACTTCGTCATAAGCACCGATGCCAGAACCGAGTACGCCAAATTCGCTGGTCGCAGGCCATGTTTCAATCCAATGCTGGATCCGAAAGTCCGATTGGTTGGCGACATCGACGGTGTTGATGTCCTCCATTCGATTCATTAGCTGGTCTCCCATCCCCAGCCAAAATGCAAGGAGGATGGCGAGACCGAATGAAGGAATAAAAATGAAAGCCGAAAAGCTTGGCCGACGAGCAAGTCCATATAATAGTAAGGTCGCCGCGGCGCCGACCAGCATCGAGAGAACGCCGCCACGTGAAAGTGAGCTAATAATTCCTGCCGAAATCACAATCGGTGCAATGAGCGTGGCGACTTTCGGAGCGTCGAGGTCAGCGATGAATCTCAGAAAGTGATTGTTGAACTGAGTCCAAAACGGAAGATCCTTTGTGCCCAGCGATTTGGGCCCGCGTTGAGGACGTGCGAGGTTGATAGCGGAAAGACCAATCGCGGCTCCGAGACAAATCAGCAAATAGCCGGCAGCATTGTTGCGGTTCACATACGGTCCGAATGGTTCACCACCCTTCAACAAAGGGACTGTCCAGAAAATCGTGCCGTTGCCTTCGGTGGTCAATGATTGAACCATTCCGAAAAGTGCGATGGCGACTCCATTGATAGTGATCGTCGCGAGCAAAAGTTTGATGTGTTCGGATTTGCGAAAGTAGCGACACCCTAAGCATAGAGCCGAAAATGCGATCACTAACAGCCCGATCTGATCCCACGTATCAGATCGACTCATCGAGATCGATGGAGCGACGGCGGGGTCACCAGTAAGCAGCGGATAGAGTTCCTTTTGCTTTCCAAGCAATCCTTCTGCCCATTCCGGCAAAGGAACAATTTGCAAAAGTGCCAACGCAATTCCGAATAGCAATGGCAGCATCAGATAGGGCAGGATCAAAGACCTACGCTCGCTAACGCCAGACTCAAACCAAAGGAAAGCGATTCCCACCAAGGAACACAATGCGATAAAAAACTGCGCCGAAAAATAGAACGAGCCATAGAGCCACGGAGAAACGACTACGGCCAGCAGGATAAAAACGCGGCCAACCCATTCGTATTTTTCACGAGTGTCAGTGGTCGGTGTCGGTTTGCGACTCTCCAAAGTTGCTTGGAGGGTCATGTTTTCGGGGAGGTTCATGCTGCCCTGAGGACAAATTTCGGGTTATGAGTTGCCATATCCTAAATTTGTGGACAAAACGTGTAAACACGAACATCGGCCTGACAGACATTAGTCCTGAAATCTACGTCGTTCCACCGTATGGGTATACAGGAAGATAATGGCTCCTGACGCCAACAGGCTCCACGGCATCCATTCTCGAATTTCAAACTTTTGCATCACGACGGGCTTTTGGGCAGCTGAAACATTCGTTGTGCCCGCTCGGAAGCCAGCCAGTTGAGCGTTGGTGCCTTGAGTTGGCTGACTGTTGAAAGTTCGCCTTGCTGCTTGGTCTGGGGAAATTCTTGCTCCTCCGTATCCAGTTCCATATGCCGGGCCCGAAAATTGAGACGGCCCGAATCGCGACGGGCCAAAACGGGAACCTGAGTTGTAGCCGAATGACTGGTTGGGCTGTGGTGTCGGTGCCTGTTGAGCATTCCAGTTGCCACCATTTTGCAAGTCATATCCGCCAGCAACGATTTGCGGATTTACAGCATTGCTGACAACGCGGGGCGCGTCATCTGACATGATCTTGCGAATGAGATTTTGCACTCTTGAGTTTTTCGGGACGATGACGTGGTCCAAGACCAAGGCCTGTAATCCGAATGCGAAAAGACTAATTCCGATTGCGTAAAAAAGGGATCGCCACATACCAAAAGCTCCATAGGTTCAGCGAGCAATCCTTTGCGTGCCGGGAAAACAATAGATTCAATTCAAGCCTTAAATCGACGGATTTGAACAAGCCGCTTTAGCTCAGAGGCGATCACATCGCTTGATGTTCCAATCCGCCATTCAATTTGTCGATTGTGACGTTTCTGACGGGGCAAAATCACGCAGTCCCTTGTCATGACAACTGAAAAGCACGAAACTCCGTGGAGTCAGAAATCAGAAATCGAAAGCGAACTCATGACTCATAAATCTGCCGCAGATCTTGGACTCACAACAGAGCAACTAACGCCTGAACGTGGCTGGCATTGTGGACACTTCTTCTATCGATTCGATCGAGCGAAACTTTTCGAAATGGATGTCGTTGATCCGGAAAGTTTCGAGGCCGCACTTTCGCCTGATGGTGACGCAGCTCCAGCACGGCTGCAAATTGGCGTCGTCTCAGGGCACAAAGCAGACTTCTCTGTGATGGTGATGGATCCTGATCCAATCAAAGTTGAATCCGTCAATCAGAAACTGTTGGCTTCGAATTTGGGGCAAGCTCTAGTGCCGACATGGTCTTATGTTTCCCTTAGTGAAATCTCTGAGTACGTTCAGTCACCGGAACAATATCGTGAACGCTTGATTCGTTCTGGCGCAGATCCAGCGGGAACTGCGATTGAAACAAAAGTCGAAGCTTACGCGAAACGGCTCGTGAAAATGAACCACGATCGCCTGACTCCAAACTTTCCGATCGAAGGCTACCCTGCCAGTTGTTTCTATCCAATGAACAAGTGGCGCTACCCGGGAGCAAACTGGTTTACGCTTTCATCGTCCCAGCGCAACAAGCTGATGTCTGAACATGCTCGCAGCGGCATGAAGTTCGCTGGCAAAGTGAAGCAGCTTATCACCGTCGGAATCGGGCTCGACGATTGGGAGTGGGGCGTCACGCTTTGGGCAACGAATCCGCTTCATTTGAAACAAATCGTCTACGACATGCGTTTCGATGAAGCCAGCGCGAAGTACGCCGAATTCGGTCCGTTTTACACTAGCTATCTCGCGACACCAAAGCAGGTTTTGGAGACTTGTCAGGTTATTTAGGATCTGAAAAGAGGGTCGAATGATGACTCGGGATTTCCAATACTTTCCAATCATCATGGGAAGGACGTATTCCGCTGGTGTCTCTTCATAGACGAGCGACAAGGCTGTGATTGTCCGGTCAATTAATTTGCACTAATTGCATCGAGCTATGTATATCGACGATCCTGTTTTTGGCAGTGGATCAATTGATGATAGACTGGATTGAAGTTTCAGTGCCGGCAATGCTTGCGGGCGCACAAATTGTCACATGACAGTTCCCTTTTATTGGAGTGGTTGATGATTCAAAATCGCTGGAGTCTTCTTTTACTTGGCATTGTCGTTTGGGTTTCGGTTGATTCTGCAGCCGCCGCGTTGCGTCAGGAGAAAGAATCATCCAAGGAACAGGAAGTCCATTCGTTTGAGGTGGTCGTTCTGGATCGCAAAGGAGAACCCGTCAAAGACGCTGTCGTCAAACCTTGGGCGATCGGCAGCTCTCAAGGCCACGGGATGTGGAATGAAAAAGCTACCGGCGGCGTCAAAGCTGAATCCGTCATCACCGACTCCAGCGGCAAAGCGACGATTCGTTACCCGAAGTTCGACGATCTCGCGGAAGAAGTACGCTCAACCATGATCACGGTTTCCATCGATCATCCGGATCATCCCTACACCAGTAGCGAGCATGTCGAAGTCCCGCTCGACAAGATTCATCAAGTCCTTCTACCAGTCGGATCTCCGATCGAAGTGGCCGTGTTGCTTGATGGAGAACGCGTCACCGGCGACGAAATCAAGACGCTCTGGAGCGATGGGAACTCAACAGCTGATCGCCTGATGATCGACGAAGCCAAAGCAACGATTCGGATTCCGCCACTCCCTGTTGGCAAAGGTGAATTCATGATGGTCAGGCTTGATGGCGATGTCATTACGCACTTCACCGCGATTGAAAAAGTCAAAATTGGCTTCAAAGGAAAACTCATCGAACGGGAAATCGAATTGATTCCTGCGAAAGCTGTACGCGGTAAGCTTAGCGACAACGTACCGCGACCGGTTGTCAACGGTCGAGTGAAAATGCAGACGATCTCTGACGGCCGTTCATGGAGCTCCGTTAGCTGGTCCGATTGGGCGGAAGTCAGCGAAGACGGGACTTTCGAAATTCCCGCTTGGCCACATGATCAGCCGATGCAGCTGATTGCCTTGAGTGATGGCTTCATTGGAAAATCAGGCGAAAAGCCGTCGATGGTTTCCGAAAGGAGAGCTCGAGGCGATTACTGGAGAGCCCAAGTCTTCATGACGCCGCATGAGGAAGATCCAGTTGTCGAAATGGAGCCGATGGTCGAATGCCGTTTCGAGTTTACCAATTCGTTTGAGAAAGAATTGGCTGACGTGACCGTTACCGCTAATCCAAACATTGGCTGGTGGAATGGTGGCTCGCAGATCTACTGCTCGCCACTTTGGGGAACCGCTGACTACATGCGACTTGGGAAATTCGTGAAACAAGAAGGTGGAATTCACACACTGCCATTCAGAGGCACAACGGACGAAAAAGGAGTCGTGACGATTGACCTGCCAGCGGGAGACGCGCGGATCTGGGCGCGGAATGAACGCTACCAAATGGCGGCGACGCTGGGAGACCGCAGCAAAAAACTGATGGTAGAAGTCGCCTCGCCGCCCGACTTGAAGTTGGTGCTCCAGCCCAGGGGCTTGGATGTTCTTGGCGACTGGGAAGATCTCTGCGGTCTAGTGTTTGGCTGAACGACTCCAAAATGCGCCTCGCTGGTCAGCGAGCACAAAGAAATTCGCGAAGTTGTTTCAGAGCTTAGGGAAAAGTTCAGCGACGTCGAAGATGCCCCAACCAATGCCACGATCTTGATCGAAGCCTACCAAAAACTTGCCGATGCCTGCCGCAAGGCGGGCGTTGAGGAGGAAGCCGACAAGTACGAGCAGCGAATCAAGCTGTTGCAAAAAAAGGTAATACGGATGTAGAGCTGGCCGTCTTTTTCGTTCAAAAGGCTGTTCCATGCTGCGTGTTGATCAAAGTGTCTAGGTTGAATTTTATTTCGGTCAATGGTAGCACTACGAATTACTCTTGGATTCAACCTGCTTCGTCGCTTAAATTGCCTCAATGGAGGAAGCCATGAATCACCTGTTCATAAACTGTCGCTGTCACCGTTGCAGTAGATCCAACC
>CAZORS010000161.1:0-6858 GCA_964582025.1 uncultured Pirellulaceae bacterium
ATACCGTTTCGGGCGTCAAGCGCATCACTTTTGATAAGGAGAATTCTCCGGTTCGCGTCGCCGGAATGGAGATGTTCATCGATGGAACACTTCGACGACGAGACCGATCGATGGAGCCAATCGAATTTGATACTTCGCTGTTGTCCGACGGCTACCACGAAATACGCATCGTCTTCATTGCGGCCAATCAAATCAGCACAACAAGTCGCGCGGTTCTTCCGGTGGTTATCGACAACAAGAATCAAAATTGTGCTCTGACAACTTCAAAAGCAGTTTGTGGAATTGACGATCTAATTACGCTGACGTTTACGGCTGAAGGCGCGAGCAAAATTCGTCTTTGCCAACATGAAAAAGTTTTGCACTCGACCGATGGGGAAGGCGGCGTGTTTACTGTCACCGCAAAAGAACTTGGCCGTGGACCGACGGCATTGCGAGCGATCGCGACAATCGACGAGAAAGAAGTTTCCAGTCGCCCGCTGGATATTCGGGTCAATGGCCCACTCTCGGAAACACGAGTTAGAACTTCTAAGAAGAAACCGAAGCCGAAACCGAAAGCAAAGAAGTAGTATCGTAATTTGCTTCTACTGGCTCTTAATAGTTGCCAGAAGTTTTCTCGCTGCGGATCGATACAGAAACAGCCCCTTTGAATCAATGGCCTGCTGCAGGATCTCTGCGGCTTTGTCAGATTGGCCATTTTCATTAAGCCAATGCGACAGGAAAAAGGAAATCTCGGGAGTCGTTTGTCGCGTCATTGCGACGTTTGCCATCAGTCGTTGGGCTCGTTCTTTTTCACCGTTTTTCTGATAGATGTAGGCGAGCGATGCTAGGGCCAACGGGTTGTTGGAAAGTCGCCTAGCGACCTGCTCAGAGATCTGCTGTGCCTGTTTTCGTTTTTCAGGATCTTCACTTTCGATCAAACAAAGTGCGTAAATGTTCGCACTGCTGGGATCGTTTGGCGTTCGCTTATTTAGGTCGCGAAAATGATCGGCGGCAAATTCGTATGATCCGCCAGCGAATGCGATGCGACCCTTCATGTCGATTGACTTGTCAGATTCCTCTCCATTGATTTCGACGAATCGCTTGAGCGATACCAACGCGTTGGGGAACTCTTCACGGGCCATATACATTTGAGCAGCCATCATTTGCGCGAGCCCGTTACCGGGATTCTTTTCGAGAGTCTTGACCAGTAGATCGTTCGACTCATCTTGCTTGCCGGTGCTCTTGAGCCAGTCAACCAATGTCAGTTCCGGCAAACGTTTGCTTTCGATTGCGCTGGCATGCTGTCTGAGAAATTGCAACGTTGGCTCGTACTGTTCCGCTCGGAATGCCAGCTCGGCTTTGCTGAAGAAGTAGAAAGGCAAGTTCGGCGAAACCGTTTGAAGTTTTTCCAATGCGTCGTCTGCTTGTTGGTTTTGCTTGCGGCGCAGATAGATGCCGGTCGCAACTTCGTAATACTGTTTCAGAAAGTGATTCTTCTTTTCAGGTGACAGACTTTCGGATTCAATCAGCGTTGCGGCTTTGTCGGCGTGAAGCGATGCGTCAGTGATCCGACCTGTGTTGAGGGCGATTTGGGCAAAACTCAAGTAAACGCCAGGATAGTTCGGATGCTTTACCGCGCTGCTCTCCAATAGAACATTGCCAGATTTGTTGTCGCCCACGGCAAACGTGAGTCCAGCCATGAGGATTTCTGCGGGCGGCAGTTGGGGATCTTCCGCAGACATTTTCTTCAACGCATCCATCGCGTCCCGAGCTTGACCTCGTCCAAACAGGTCGATCACGGCGGCAAAATTTTTCTGACGCGGAGTCCCCTTCGCGATACCGCCGGGAATCATAACGGAGATTGCCTTTTCGATATTTGCCATCGCCTTTTGCGTTCGCGCTTCGTTGGAAAGCGCTGCGTCAGCGTTGGATTGACCGTCTTTCTGAGTCGTCGCCTGGTCAGGTTGGGCGCCAACTTGAGCGAATGACATCGCGCCGGAAGCGACCATGAATACGAGCGAACAGAAAATTGGAGCGAATTTCATGACAGGCTTCTTGAGGTGGTGGAGTTGGTAACAGGTTCGCGTTTTAGTTACTTCGTTGCGGAGCCAAGACGCTTCATGATCTCCACGGTCGCCTTGGAACGATTCAGCACGTAAAGATGCAAGCCATCGATCCCGCCAGATTTTAGCTCTTCGATTTGAGCGACGGCTTGATCGACTCCAACTTGAAACTGATCGTCAGTGCTGCCTAGGGCATCGACAAAGTCCTGCGGCAGTTTGGCTCCGCAAAGCGAACTGATTCGTTGAATCTGTTTGAGATCTGTAACTGGCAACAAACCCGGAATGATGGGAACGTTGATTCCGCGAGCGTCACATTGGTCACGGAATCGAAAGAAGTCTTCGTTGCAGTAAAACAGTTGCGTGATCACGGCGTCCGCACCAGCGTCAACTTTGCGTTTCAAGTTGTCTAGGTCCGCTTCCATGCTGTCCGCTTCGCGATGCTTCTCCGGATAGCCAGCGACGAACACGCCGAAGCTGTTGAACTCGCTGTTGATCAGTTCCACCAATTCATTCGCGTATCGATAACCGCCATCGGTTTGCTGAAATTCAGTTTCTCCTGCGGGTGGATCGCCACGCAGTGCAACGATGTGATCCACGCCTTGCGCTTTGGCTTCTTTCATATAGTCGCGAAGTTGATCCGCGTTACTGCCGACCAGGGTCAGATGCGATGCAACCGGAATGTTAAAGCGTTCTTTGACAGTGCGGATGATTTCCAGCGTTTTGGTCTGTGTTGATCCACCGGCTCCGTAGGTGCAAGTGATGAAGTCGGGCGAGTACTCCATCAACGTTTCGACGTGGCGATAGAGATTCGCTTCTCCCTTTTCGGTTTTTGGAGGAAACAGTTCAAAGGAAAGCGTGAGCTTGCCAGGTTGGTAGAGGTTGTTTGGGATCATCAAATTTCGTAGCCGGATTGGCAACAATTCGGGAGCGGTGAAGAAAACTGCCCGAAGTCTTGCGACTCCGGATGCTCAATCATCGCACCGGGAACACGAAAGTTCAAGCGTTTGTTTGGTGGCTTAGGCTTCGAGCCTGTGTTGTCCATTGCGTCCACAGGCAGGAAGCCCATGCCACCTTGCTTAAAAAGCAATTGGATCATTCGTCCACGAATCGTTGCGTTCTGCCTTCGTCATCGTGAACACATCGTGAATCAGTTGAATGTCACAAGGACGCTGTGCGACGTTTCGTCGCTCGAACATTCGCAATTGAATTGACGCCAGCACTTCAGGTGGTAGGACTCCGGTCTGATTCAGAGACTGAGCACAGTTGACGAAGCTGGGCACATTGTGGGGCGTCATGCCATAGACCGTGCTGCCGACTCCGATGATCTTACCTGTGTAGATGCTGGTGTTGATTGCTGTGCGAGAGTAGTCGCCCATCACGCAACCTACAAACTGCATTCCCGTGGAAACTTTTCGGCCACCGTAAATCATGTTCACGGTTCCGTAAGTGTTCTTGAGGTCGCTGTTGCAGGTTCCCGCTCCAAGATTGATCCAGCTGCCGATGTAGCTATGGCCAAGGAATCCATGGTGTTGTTTGTTGGACCAAGGCTCCACCTGGATGCCTTCGGCTTCGCCACCAAACTTGCAGTTGTGTGAGATGGCGACGGAGTCTTTGATTGAACTGTGCTCGCTGATTTTGCAGTTGGCTCCAATGTGGATCGGCCCACGGAAAAAGCAGAACGGTCCGATATTCGTGTTACTTTTGAATACGACGGGGCCAAGCGTGGTGTCGAAAACCGAACTGGGAGGAATCGCCGTCTCCGGTTGGTCGTCATTGGCGACGAAGACGTTGTCGTTGACTTCGCGGTAGTCGCCGTTTTTGATTCGCTGCTCCACCGCCTCGCCGCAGTGGTCCATGTGCTGAGCGATGACATCGTGTGGATAGTTGAACAATTCAAAAGAGAGCTCTTCGGTTATCAGCTCGAGCGAGCAATCTTTAGCTAACGTTTCCAGTTCTGAAATTTGGTCCGCATCGGTGTCGGCGCTGATCTTTTCGGCTACGCTTCCAGGGACGATGGCAGCTGCCAAAGCCCAGCCGTCACGAATCAGAATGATTCGACTGTTTTCTTTCGTGTCGTGTCGCCCAACGAAAGTTCGCAGCAATTCGACGTTTGAGATTGTGGGAGCCAGCCTCGCATTGACCATCACGACGGAGCCATCGGAGGGCTCAGGCGATTGCTTGAATTGAGGCCAATCGTTGAGTTGCAGCGTTTGTAAATGCGGGCGAACGATGGAAGTAATCGAACTACCGATGTTGGTCATCCAATCGACCAGTCGAAAGCTCGCGCAACTGATCGCCCAAGCCGGACGCGTAAGCGTGATCGGAGCCAGTTGTTTGGCTGCTGAGTCTTCGAAGAGGATGATGTTCATGGATAACTGCTGCGAGCTTCACTCGCTTACGACCGTGCGATTAAAGGCTAGTACATCACCCTCCCTCTGGGAGGGTCAGCCACGAGGCACGAGTGGCTGGGGGGGCAGCTTCTTCGTGTTCTTCATTGCGACAGCTTAAACATCCGCGCCCTCCCCGTCGCTTAGGCTCCGACCCTCCCAGAGGGAGGGTGATGTTCAAATTTATGGCGCCGAAGGTAAGGTGATATCAACGATTCGTGTCGAAAAAAAGCCGACACATCACTGCGTCGGCTCTTTTGTTTCGTGTTGTCGCCAACCCAGCTTACTTTGTTTGAGTTTGACCAGCGGCTTTCGCAACGCGTGGTCCCATGCCTTCGATGACCATATTGGTCAAATCGATATCGCGGTGGTAAACAACCGAGCGATTGACAGCTTTGATGACGTCTGGTCGAACCGATGGATCGACGACTGCGCCGTCGTATCGAACGACCAGTGCAATGCCGTGCTTGGCGGCGAGTTCACCGACAACGGTCTGAAGTTTCGAGTACGTGTCGTAGTAGACTTTTGCTTCGCTGTTGAGCAAGTCTGCTTCGGCTTGACGTGCTGAGGTGCGAAGGGCAGCTTGCTTCTGCTCAACTTTGGCTTCCATTTGATTTCGCTCAGGCGTACCAGCTTCGTACTGGCTGATCTGCATCGCTTCGGCCTTGATGGCTTCCTGCTGCTGTTGGATTTGTGATTTGAGGGACTCCGCATCCTGTTTAATTTTCTTCATCGAAGAATCAAAGTTTTGATTGACTTTGAAGACTTTGGCGACATCCAGCACGGCGACGATTCCGCCTTCTTGGGCGACAGCGGTTGGTGCGAATGAACTGATGGCAAGCATTGCCAACACGATGGTTGAGATGAGCGATTTCACTGTCTTACTCCCTGACTGAACGAATCGTTGTTTTGTCGTTGCCAAACGTTCCGTGTTCGGCGCGGTATTGATTTGGATGGGGCACCGCATGGGGTGTGCCAATTCCATGAATGTTGCCAATCATTTGTGTGAAGCCGGTTTTTTGAAGACCAAAGCAACTCTTGCTTTGCGGTGAAAGCAAGAGGTCGAATCCGACCACGCAATATTTGCAATGAGTTTGTAAAGATTACCGCGCAATGGTGCAATGCAGATTGCGTTGCTATCGAAGAAAGTGCTATCAAAAGAACGGGCGTGTGAAGGTCGTGACTTGAGTAGCAGGAATGGCAACAATTCGGAGGAAGCTGAAGATAACGTGGGTCTCGAGCTTATTTGCCCGAAGTCTTGCGACGTCTTGCGACTCCGGCTACCGTTCACTGAACGGTTCTGGTCACTATTAGCTGGTGGCAACACCGTTCTTTGGTTTCGACGTCATCGCCAACGTCGTCAACGAGCACGGTTTGAACGGAGTCAGATTAGCAACATCGTCAGGCGTAAACTTGCAATCGAAAATCGCAGACGCGACCAAAACGTGCTGGCAGCCGGCAGACAACAGCCGCTGTGCGTCTTCCTGGTTGCGAACTCCACCGCCAGAGGTCAGCCGAACGCCGGGAAGTTTTTCAGCAACTTCACCAATCAACTTTTCGGTTGAAACACCGTGGTAAGTTCCAACGGACTCCAGATCCAGCACGATCATTTCCTTCACACCGGATTGCCACGCTTTGGTGATCAACTCCAAAGGAGGAGTTGACGAAAGTGTGTCCGACTTTGTGATGACTTTACCGCCACGCAAATCGAGACTGAAGATTGGATTGGCGCCGCTTTGAGCCAACCCGGCAATGATCGAAAATTCATCCCAAGAAGAAAGCGTCTCACTGGAGAAAATCAGTTTAACGTTTGGCTTTTGAGCCAGCGACAGGATTTCATCAGTTCGTTTGTCACAGTGTAGGGAACCCATCCAATCGGCATCGATCCAAAGTGAGAATCCTGCCTCAAGCAACTGGTCGTACACCACAGAGATCGGCGTTGCGCCGGCAAAGCTGTCGATGTTGGCCAAGTAAAGGCAATCGCAGCCCGTTTGATTGTAGACGGCAAGTGCGACATCCACCGGCTGAGCACTATTGGTCAATGGACTGCAAACTGGAGAGTAGCTGCCTCGATTTCCGCTTTTGGCCCAGACGACCTGTCCAATCATCAAATCGAGTACTGGAATGACAGAGCTGACGTAGCGGTTCATTTGGTCCTCATAGTTCGTTTGCGAAGCGATCATGGAAGGCAACTGTTTTCAAAGGGATGTGGCGCTTAGGTGGGTGAGTGCAAACAGAAATCTGCCGGGAGGGAATTGCCAGCTCTTTTTGGTTGGCTCGGGAAAATCAACGATGGAAATTTCTTCGAAATCCGCTCACTCGGCATCCGTGTCCAGAACTTTCACATCCTCATCTACCTCGTAGAGCGGCATGAACCGATAGTAGACCTCCAGCGTCATTGCGGCCATAGCTGTCGTATAGAGTCGACC
>CAZORS010000161.1:6958-13123 GCA_964582025.1 uncultured Pirellulaceae bacterium
CAAGATAATCCAATCCCATTTCGACTTGGCCCTGATACGGTCCAGCTTTGTGCGTGTAGCCTCTGCCCAATAGCGACATCAACGCGAGTCCCGTTGCCGCAGTCGGCGCATCGATGCCTCCTTCGTTACCGCATCGACCATCGCATTCGGATCGGTGGTGTCGAAATCGCCAGCTTCCATCAGACATTTGATGGTTGATGATCCATCGAAGTCCAAGTTCAACAGCGGCTTCGCTGCCCGGGCTGCCGCCGTGTTTGGCAGCAAGTTTTGCGCGAGAGTCTGCGTCACGACCTTCGAGTCCGCCTCCCGTCGGGAGTGTTTTTGCTGGAGCAACCGCAACGGGTTCGACGGCGTCGGCGACGGCTTCTTTTTCCGGGACGGCGTCAACGATGGTTGGTACTTCCGAAGCGGCCATTTCTTCAACGTCAGTGCTCGTCGCGTCAGACGTGTTTTCAACTGGTGATTCGGCAACTTCTGGCATCGGGAATTTGATTTCAGAAGGCTCGATGGAGTCTTCGACTTCCGTCATGTCGAGCGTCGCGGTCAGACCGATCTCAGATTTCGACGTTCGATCAAACGCCCACAGTGCCAACACCAAAAACACGATCGTGTGAAGGATGGTGCTGGTCACGATCGAAGAAAGCTGCGAACGATTTTGGTGCAGTCGATCGGCAACGCTCAGTTCGATTTCGCGATCGGTTTCGATTTCAACGGAAATCGATTGAGAGGATTGTTGAATCGGTTTTGGTGCCGGCGTTCTCAATGCGGCCTTCGAAGGAGCGGGCGTTGGAAGATTGCTGGCCTTCGTCGGTTTTGTTGGTGGAATGAAATCGAATCCGGAATCCGAATCCGTGCTTTGTGAGCTGGAGTCAGATGGATGATTCATGAAGTTGCCTTAACCAATGCATGGTCCGTAGCACGGGCACCTTGCCCGTGTATTTGAGTCGGGCAAGGTGCCCGACCTACGGTTTTGTTGCGCCGATGGCCGGCCGCAACTGAGCTCTATCCATTGTAGTTCGACCAGTCTCACGATGACTCTGAACTGTTCGTCAAATTTCGACGAGAATGTGATCCTTCAACCGGCAGATTCCGCAGAGTTTACGGGTAATCGACAGGCAATTTCGTTTAACGGCAAGCCGCAGGCGACTGCGCCTGCATTGGGGTCGCACAGTCGCCTGCGGCTTGCCGTTAAACAATTTTGAGCATCCCAGTCGTTTTTTGAAGGGACCACCATTAACTTCAACAACTACCGAAACATCATCAACGATCCAGACGCGGGAATATCGACGCCCCAAAACACGCCGTCGCTCCAAGGCATTTCGTTTTGCAATCGGCGAACGTCAACTCGCCACGTATCTTCAGCCTTTACGCTTGCTGCCAGATCCTTCAGTGGAATCGCGCATTCGATCGACCAGACACGATCGTCTTGATGTTTGGCGACAAACATCTTTGGATTCCAAGATTTCGCTGTCGAGCAAGATTCAAGCACTTCGCCTCGGTAGTCAATCGAAATCCGCCACGAACTCAACAGGTCACGATCCACGTCGAAGTTGATCTCGATTCGATCTTGATTGCTTAAGTCCGCGTCGCGTCCACGAAGCGCCTTAGGATCAGCAGCATATGAAAATCGATCTGATTTGTAACAGCGAGCGTAAACGTACAGGTACTGACGATCCCATGCCACCATGGCGATGTCATCCATGATCGCATTGGTACTTTTAGGTAGCTTGATCGTTTGTCTCGCTTTCAAAACTTCCTGCCAGACGGGATCGTTGGGAAGCCCGTCCAAATGAGGGCGTTCAGCAGTCGCAATCACTTCGGTGGTCAGCGATTGGTTGCTGGCTCGCGTTTCGTCGCTGGCAGCGGGCGAGAAAGTCGCGTGTGGTTTTGCCTTTAGTACATTTCGATAATACGGTTCCGCATCGTCGTCACCGCTGAGCTGTTTCACGATGTGAGCATGCAGATATTGAAAGTCTGCCCGCTTAAGCAAGCTTGGATCGCGTTGTCCCAGTCGTGAAAAGTGACTCGCCGCAGAACGATTGCGTTGCTTCAGAAAGGTCTCGACTTCGATCGCATTCATCGGAACCAGATTGAACGCTTGCGTTGAAAGATCGACTTCTGGTTCTTCCGCTTCCAACGTCAAGTCAACGGTGTCTGGATCGAAGTCCTTCAACTCTTGTTCGACATCGATGTCCAATGGCATCGCGGCGGCCTCTTCAAGCGCCGCGGCAAGATCAACTTTGTCCCATCGATATTCGGTGCTGCCGTCCCGAAGCCGTCCTTTTTGAATTGCAATTTGCTGTTGGCCGCCGGTGAGGCCTTTTGGAATTCGACTGGCTTGTCCAATGTTGGATCGAAGTTGCTGCCAACGATCGACCGCCAAGTAATTCTGTTCTGCACTTGAGTAGTACTTCGCCAACGTCGCCGACGCCAAAGGAGCAAAACAGTGTTCCGGCAAGCTGACGGCCAATTGTTCCAAAGCCCAAGCGGCTTGTTGCGGTCGACCGGCTGCAACGTAACGATCTGCCAGTTGCATCAACCAAACGCCAGCCAAACTGCTGCCAGTGCGTTCGGTGTTGAGCCCGAAAGTGAATTCTGCGATCGCTCGCTTGCCCTGTTCGACGTCCAACACGCTATTGATTGGCATTTGCGTCAATGCTTTCATTCGTTGTCGCTTCTGACCGATCTTGCGAACGGCCGAAAGGCTTCCCAGCGGAATGGAGGTCTGCTTTCGCTTGACGATGCTGGATTGCAGGAGTGGATTCTTTTCGACTTCGGTTCGACGAGAGTCTGCACCGTCACCAACGAATCTCCACGCAAAGAACGCCGAATTTTCCCCAGCATACATCGGCAGGCCGCAGATCATTCGGCTGGGCATGACGACATCTTCCAGCAGCGTTCCCAACCTCGCAAGATAAACATCGTTGTCGAATTCAATCGAACCGTTTGGATCGGTAACGATCATAAATTTGGATTGCCATACGCTGAGCCCTGACGCCAATTGTTGCGGAAATGCATTTTCGTCAGATGCCATTCGCACCGCCCGTTCGATGAATCGCGATTCGGCGCCGATGACGATGGTTGGCTTCTGAAGCCGGATCATCCTCACGGTTTTCCGCAGCAAAGTTTCTTCGCTGGCGTCACCTTTTTGGAACGGAGTCACAACGGCGGCACCGACGCGTTCGGCCGCCAAGCGGACTGAATCGAAGTTCTCTTTCTGCGGCATCGCAACGCCGAGTAATTTTCCGTCTTCGCCCGCGTGTCTGGCGATCAACTCAAGCGGCAACTCACTGGCGTCTTTGCAGAAAGCAAGGATACCCGTTTGCGAAATCCCATGGGCAGATCTGCCACGTTGCATTGTCCAATTCTCGCCGCCGTCTTGAGTCGCGTAGATCTTCCCCAAGTCGCCAACGGCCCAACCGAAAGTTTCGTCGATGAAATTGATCTTGTTGATTGCGATTCCACGCGGCAGCGGATGGGCTTGGAGTTGATTGCTTTTTCGATCCAGCGAAAACAGCACGTGTCCCGGATCGCCCGCGAACCAAACTTTGTCTTTACTCAAGTGAACGCAGCGAAAATCAAACGTCGACAACAACGCCTGATCGATTGGTGCCGGTGACCAACTCAATCCGCTGTTGTTGGTGGTCAGAACCGTGCCGTCACTGCCAACGGCCCAACCTGTTTTCTGTTCCATCGCGACGTCGGCCAGAATCGATATCTCATCGGTCGCAACAACGGAGTATTCGAATTTTGCGGTGTCGAACGTCGCCAGCTTTCCGGATTGGTCGATGCCGACGAATCGATTGCCAGTTGATTCAGCATCGATCAGATCCGGCATTCGTTTTGATTTTTGGCTGCTCCAAATGTTCCCAGCATCAGCAGTAAAGAACAGTCCTGAATTGGTCGCAGGGTCACTGGTGCCGATCGCCCAACCAGAAAGTCTCTCCATGCCACGAAATTCGATTTTGTGAATTCGCGGAATCATCAGCTGCGGCAACGATTGCCAAGACTTGCCACCGTCATTAGTTCGCGCGATGACGGCGCGCGAGTAGTTCAAGTAAGGTACGTCATAGCCGCCAGCCGCCCATCCGTTTTTGGCGTCAGTGAAACAGACCGATTCGAAACGACATGAGAATGGAGCGGAGCTGTTGCCAGCGGTCGCGGCACCGAGCTGCTTTTTAGCACGAATGCCCCTAAACTTTTCCGCCAGAGTTGATTCGGCGACTCTGCGTCTGGTCGAAGTGAGGCTTCCTTCTCCCCATGTTCTGCCACCGTCTTCGGTTCGAAGCAGCACACCTTGCGATCCGACCGCCCATCCGCGTTGGCGATCGACAAAGTACACGTCCGTCAGAGACGCATCTTGCTTCCAAGTGCTGGGCCGCGGTTCATGAGCCAGCCCATCTGGAGCGGCTGCAGCCGTCGCTGGCTCAGCCAATGGCAGCATCAGAAGTAATAATACGGTAAGGCGAATGTAAGAACCCGATGTTGGCATGGCGACCCTCGTTTTTGTGGACCGCGGAGCTTACCAAGCTGCGGCACAGGCGACCAAGCACGTTTTCGCTAGCGAGAACTGGGTTTCGTGGCGTAGGTTTCCAGCCTGTGGACATGCAGATCACAGGCTCGAAGCCTATGCCACCTGCGTCACTGCGTCGCAATTGCGAAATAGAGTGACTTGGCGGACCGACAATCTATCGACTAAACATATATCCTTAGAAAACATGCTAACGATAGTGACGGTTTACGTGCTGTTGATCCCGACATTTGTACCGGAGAAAAGCTACCTCGGCGGATTGCTTGGGCTTCGCGGGCTGACCATGCTGGCGATGTACTTGATTGGAATCGTGGTGGCGATTGTGGTCGCTTGGGTGCTGCGGCGAACTTTCATCAAGTCTCCACCGACTTCTTTCGTTTTGGAGTTGCCGTCTTACAAAGTGCCAAGCCTACGAAACATTTGGCAGCGGATGTTTGATGGCGGTTGGTCATTCATTCGAGACGCTGGAACGATTATCGTTGCTGTTACGTTTCTCGTTTGGGCCGCAGCGTACTTCCCGCGAATCAATGCGGACAATCCGCCAACGGAACTTGCGAACGATTTCGCGACCGTCGCTCGATTGGAAGTCGCTGAAGCGGAAGAGCCCTCTGATGAGCTGGAGCTGGCCAAGAACAACATCGCTGCTTTCCATTTGCGGCAGAGTTATCTCGGACGGAGTGGAAAACTAATTGAGCCGATCGTAAAACCGCTCGGTTGGGATTGGCGAATCGGCAGTGCAGCGATCGCTTCATTCCCTGCCCGTGAAGTTGTCGTATCCACGATGGGCGTGATCTTCGGATTGGGTTCTGAAGTCGACGAAGAGTCAGATACGCTGCGAGGTCAATTGTCGTCGGCAACCTGGGAGGGTACCGATCGACCGTTGTTTACGCTGCCGGTGGCGTTGTCATTGATGGTGTTTTTCGCGTTGTGTGCCCAGTGTGTGTCTACTTTGGCGGTGATCAAACGAGAAACGAATTCGTGGTTCTGGCCAATCTTTTCGTTCTTCTACATGACTGTCTTGGCGTACATTGGGGCATTGATTACTTGCCAAGTTTTAAGCCGATTCTTCACCTAAGCGCAGGATCAGAAAATGGACTGGCAAACGGTTGTTTCAGTATGCGTTGTTTTGCAGCGATGATTTTCCTGATCGGGAAACTCTTTCGTTCAGCGAATTCGTCCAGCGGTTGCGGGACCAGTTGTTCGACGTGTTCGGCCAGCCATTCGCCACAGTATTTGCAAAAAGTTTCGCTGGTTCAGATTGAGGAAGAGGTCGTTTAGGGGCGATCAATTATTTAAACCGGCTTTTTTTCGCATTGGTTATTCGCACGATCGTTTAACGACAAGCCGGCAGGCGTCGGCGATCCCAAGACAAGCCCGAAGCGCAAGCGAGTATTTCCCTGTGCTAAGGACTCACTCGCTTGCGCTCTTGCGCTTCGGGCTTGTATTGCCCCAACCAACTACGCCTTCAATCGATCTTCGAGCAACTCTTCCACTTTGATCGATCTTGGGAATCCGATCACCATGATCAGCACGCCCACTAGGGCAACGAACAGCGTGATCAAGCTGTTTTCTAGAAGCGTCACAATCAAGTTCATGAAGCAGGCTCCTTCGATGATTGCGAACCGCACAATCCA
>CAZORS010000162.1:0-12960 GCA_964582025.1 uncultured Pirellulaceae bacterium
ATCCGCTGCCAACGTCAAGGTTGGCTCGGTTGGTGCGGTAGCCGGTGTTGTGAGCATACTGACTGCGAAACAAACAAGTGCGCGAGGGTCCGCAAAGAGGCGTCGTGACGTGGCAGTTGGTGAATCGAACGCTGCTGCTGGCAAGATCTTTTAGGTTTGGATAATGTTCCAACCTCTCATCGCTGACCAGATCAACATCACAATCGTCAATGTTGATCAAAACAATGTTTGGTTTTCGATCTTGAGATTGTGCTGAGGCCGTCGGTGCTATTGCGAAAGCAAGCAGCAACATCGCCAGAAGCGTTGAGGTTGTTCCGTATAAATTCCGCACTGTTAAGCCTTTAACTTATCGTGATGCTGCAACGAACATGGCTTTCATCCTATCGGCTGACCATTTCGATGGCGAACTGAACCGATTTTTCCTATCTGCGGGAATGTTCCATCTTGGGAAACTTTCACTGATGCAATCGTAGTTGCCTTTTCATCCCGAACTGGCGATGAATTGGTCGAATTAACTGTTAATGATCCGATTCACCATCGACAACTTACACCGACACTTGCGGCTGGCGACTTTGTGCCTACTCATCGTTGTCGGTTGCGCCTCGGTGGAAGCTCAAGAAATTAACGAAGCAAACACAAGCTTCGAATTGTCTGGGCGCGTTGTCTCAAAAACGAAGTACGGTTTTGAAGTCAAAACGAAACAGGGGGACGTTGTCGAAATTACAGCCAGCGATTCAACGGACTTTGCGTTGCGAATGGCCAGCCCATGGTTTGACTCCGAAGCCCGCAGGGTCGTCGTCGATGGCAAACTGACTGCTAACGGCACCCGCGAACGGATCAGGTACTCGCTCCCTGAAGGCAAGCTTTATCTGCTGGCTCAATTTCGATCCGCCGCGCACCGGGACAGGATCATGAACGAATCGATTTGGCGAATCAACAATTACCTGATTAGCGACGAACTGATTGAGCCCGCCCTGCCCTCCGGCAACGAAGTCTTTTTGGCCGGCGAAATTGATTTGGCCAAGCCTGCGGTCATCGTTGGCGACAAATCATACCCGATCGTGCTCGGCTATCGCGGAGCAACGTTGCGCGGACGATCGATCGCAGACATTGTGCCGCAAGAAACCGTTGTGGTTGTTTCGGGTAGCGAAAAGGATGGATCGAAGATTGCCGACACCGTTCTGTTCATGTCTCGTTAAGGCGGCTGGTTTGAAGAAAAGCAAAAGTCGACTGCTGGGTAAAACTCCGGTCAGCAAACCCAAGCCAGACCATTCGCAACGACAGGAAGCTTTTGTCGACTACCTTCGCAGCGAATGCCATCTGGCTGACAACACAGTCGCTGCCTACCAGAGAGACATCACTCGCTTCAATGAGTGGCTGGGCTCTCGTGATTTGGTAAAGCTAACGATTACTGAGCTTTCCGACTTCGTCGCGTTTCTGAATTCACGAGACCTTGCACCGGCCTCGATCGCCAGAACCGTCGTTGGATTGAAGATGTACTTTCGCTATCTGCAGCTGGAAGGCATTCTGATCGACAACAAAGTCGAACTACTCGGCAGTCAGAAACTTTGGCAACGCGTGCCAGAGGTCATGTCACCCAAAGCCGTTGAACGTTTCCTGAACGCACCGAAGAAGTACGAGATCTACCATTTCCGCGATCGAGCGTTGCTTGAGTTACTGTACGCGACCGGTTGTCGTGCTTCGGAGCTTTCGGATTTACGAATTCGCGACATACATTTGGACGAACGTTACTGCAAGGTTCAAGGCAAAGGCAGCAAGCAACGCATGGTCCCGCTTGGCGACACCGCGATCGATGCCGTCGAGCAGTATCTCAAGCGACTCCGGCCTCAACTGGCCGCGAATCGTCCTGACGAAACGGATTGGCTTCTTTTGACGCGATCCGGCAGGCGTCTTCGGCGGGAAGCCATTTGGGAACTGGTGAAGAAATACGCCCTGGAGGCGGACATCGATGTCTCGATCAGTCCTCACACGCTGCGGCACAGTTTCGCGACGCACCTGCTGGCGGGTGGAGCCGATCTACGCCAAGTCCAAGAGATGCTGGGCCACGCGAGCATTTCGACGACGCAGATTTACACTCACGTCGATCAGTCGCGGTTAAAGAAAGTTCACCAGCAGTATCATCCGCGAGCGTAGAGAGGTGGCATAGGCTTCCACCTACTGCGAATTATCTTTGAGCTTGATATTCTCGATTAGCTTCTTGACGTTGCCATCAGCCAACTGCTTACCAGAAACTGCTTCGATCGCACTGACCGTGTAGCGATACTTGAGAGAAGTATCGATATCGAATTCAACTTCAGTGTCGACTCCCTCTTCCGGATCATCGCCGGCTGAGACTTTCGCGTCGATGTAATCATTCAACTGACGGTAAAGATCTTCCGTCGTGTCGCCGACCAACGTTTTGACTTCGACTTCATCGTCGACTTCGATCGTGCTGATCGCCCCGGTCTCACCGGCTCGCAGCATCACGCGAATCAACTCAGGTGGCTCTTCGTCCATTTCCTCGTCGGGCGCAACCGCTGCCAACGGCATGCGGACGTTGTAGTCACCTTCCTGGACGACAACCTTGAACGTCAAAATGAAAAATACCAACAGCTGGAACACGATGTCGATCATCGACGTCATGTTCAGCTTGATATCTTCATTTTCTGTCGGTTCGTATTTCATCTAGTATTCTTCGTCCTTCACACGGAACTTGAAGTTCTCCATTTCTTCGGATTGACATTTCCCAATCAGCTCCTGCACAATTCCTGTCGGCGTATCCTCATGAGCACGAATAATGACCGCGATATCCTTTGCGGGAACGCTTTTTGTGCGACTGCGACGAGCGTTGTTGATTTCCTGAATGAGGATAGGCGACATCAAGGAAATTTGCTCGACGCGTTGGCCAGCGAAAACTACGGATCCATCGGGATCCAGATTCAAAATCACCTGATAGTCGGGACGCTCGGTTGGAGGCGTCGCCAAAACGCTTTTCGGCAACACGATTTCCTCAGCGCGATCGACTTCCGAGAAGTTGATCAGCAACATGAAGAAAGCGATCAACTGAAACGTCATATCGATCATCGGCGTCAAATCGCCTTCGAGGATCTCTGTGTGTTTTTTGTTCTTGAATTTCATGCTGTGAAATCGCGACGCGAAGTTTACTTCTTTTTGTTACCAACTTTTTCGAAGCGTCCCATCAGGTTTTCACTGGTAGCTCCCACTTCGAGAATACGACGCTGAACAAGGTTGCGTAAAATGTTGTAGCCAGCAATCGCAGGAATCGCGATCGCCAAACCAATCAACGTTGTCAGAAGTGCCGTTGAGATACCTTCGGCGAGCTTGTTCGCGTCAGGTGTACCGCCACCATTTGCGATTTCGTAAAACGACTCGATCATTCCGTGAACGGTCCCAAAAAGTCCAATCATCGGACTGATCGTTCCGATCAACGCCAGATAGCTCAGGCGGTGATCCATTTTCATACTCTCATCAGCACCCGCTTCCTGCATCGCCGCAACGGCCTGAGGATAGCCGCTGGACAATCGAGCCAAACCAGCCGATAAAACCGTGCCGAGGAAAGACTCGTCCGTCTTCGCTAGGTCGTAGGCTTCCTGATACTGCTTATTGTCGAGTTGCGATTCAAACGTCGCGACCAGTTCGCTTGGGCAAACGCTTTCACGTCGGGCAGCAAGGATGTTCAGAATGAACAGTGCCACGAGGATAAATGAAAGTGCGAGGAAGACGATGATGTACTCGAATCCCAAACTCTTGAGCAACCAGGTCAGCAGTGAATCCTGATCGGCTGGGGCAGCGCCGCCTTCGGCGGCTGCTTGTGCAAACACGATCGCCTCGTTGATTCCGATTGTCGAAAACGCGAGTGCGAAAAACGCGAACAGAAACGTGAGTATGAAGACTCGACGTTGCGAAAATTTGAACTGAAACCGCGGCATGCGTGTTCTCTCCATCGAGGCATCACGTTTGATTGAGAAGGATTTCACCCATGCCGAAAGGCTCAGGTGGTTAACTTAATTGTAGTTGTCGCGATCTGGTTCGTGAACCTGCGCTCGCAATTTATCAGCTGAGTATCAGTTGAGTTGGCCAGACCACCACGTATTTCGGTATCGCGACTTGAGAATTTGTCTCGCTTCGGACGCTCGATCCGTCTGATTTTGTGTCGTCCAGATACCGGTCAAATGATAAACCGCCTCCGCATGCGCGTTAGATTCGCTATCAAACAGGAGATGCGTGAACAGAAACTTCTCCTGAGCCTCCGCCAAATCATTTGATTTCAGGTGACAACTTCCCAACGCATTGTAGGCACAAGCAAAGAGTTCCTTGTCGTCCGGATTCTCCTGCTTGATGATCGCTTCGAGCGCCGCGATCGAAGCAGCAGCGTCACCACCACCGAGAGCATAGGCTTTCGCTTTCTGACATTTCCCGAGACGCTTGTATCGTTGCGAAAGATCATCGTTGCCCCCCAGATCGATCAATTTGTCGAACTCAGCTGCAGCCTGCGGAAACTTTTTCTCGCGCATCAGTGCCTCGCCAGAAAGATACAGACCTTTGGCAACGTATTCTGGCCATTTGGATTTCTTCAGCAGATCGAATTTCTGTTTGGCGAAATCCAGTTTACCGTCTGCCATCGCAAGCCGACCCATCATCTCCGTTGCCGGCACAATGTGATGGCTCTTTGCGTTTGCTTTGATGAATTTATTCATTTCACCTCCTGCATCGACAGCACTGACGTCGCCACCGGCAAAAGCTATCTTCGTCATCGCCATCGCGCGGTAGAAACCAACTTCGGCATCAGTGATCGGATTGTCGCCAAGCTTAACCTTGTCCAGCAGCTCAAGCGCTTCGTCATAACGTCCACCGTCGATTCGATCTCGAGCCTTTTCGACTTCAGAAGGCTCATTTCCGGCAGCCAATTTTTCGATTTCCCAAACCGGAATTTTCTCTGGACCAGAGCGACCATTGAAAGTCACCGACAACGCAGAAATTTCCTGAATCTTGCCGGTCTGTTTAGATGACTTGCCCGATTTCTTAATTCGATAGAGCACGTCATTCTGGGCACTCGCGGACGAAGCCAGCAGACAGACAAGTAATCCACAAAGGATAAATGGAATTGAGTTCTTCATGTTCATGTTATTTCTTTGCCGCTTTCTCAAGATCTATCAGCAGTTGATCGAATTTTTTTGTCCATGGGCCAACGCGAAGAAAATCGAATCGCTTGAGTGCCTTCTTAAGTTCGCCGAAAGCACTGTCGATGGCTTTGCTACTGTTTGCGATTTTGCCGTACTCGAAACGAGTTTGCACTGAGTAGTACAAGCATTCGCGAAACTGCTCACGAAGTTTTTCTTTGCCACGCGTGAGACTAACCAGCGTCTTCCAGCCCCAAATTCGCTTTCGCATTTTTTTGGTTTTCGGATCGCGATAGTCGCCTCGACCGTTCATCGCACTGGTGAGTGCTTTGGTGTTCTTCTGTTCGATGCCCCACATCAGCAGTGTTTTCGCCGCATCGATTTGGATATTGAGCCCGTTCGCCGTTTCAAGGATCTTCTCAAAGCTATCAACCGAAGCCGAGAAATCTCCGCTTCCTCGCTGAGCCAACGCGAGCTGTTGCTGGTAGTTAAGCGCAAGTCCTTTATCGTTGCCGAATCCGGCTTTCTTAGCTGACTCGAGCAAACTAATCGCTTGAGCTGCGAGCTCTTTCGCTTTGCCAACGCCGCTTTCGAGTTTTAAAGATTCAGCAATCCCAAGCAACGTCGAGCCGGCCCACAATTGAGTCTTGCCGTCTTTTGCGACCGATCCGATTCCACCGAAAAATGAACTGAGCGAGTCAGCAAACTTTTCTTTCTCTGCCAATGACGGGAGTGAATCGAATTGGTCTTTTAGATCGCGAGCAACTTTTCTGTAGATACTACCAACGGTTTTAACCGCCGCCGGATTTCCAGCCGCCTCAGCACTCATTTTCTCGATGACGACTTTTGATTTATCGATCCAGTTTTGAGCATCCGGTTTGCTACGCAACGCTTCGAGGTAAACATTGAGCGACGCGTTGTAGACCGATTGGCGATATTTCGCACTCTTACTGACGGCCGGGTTTGCATCAAGAACGTTCAGCAACCCGTCAATCCGCGTAACTGCCTGATCAAGATCGCCAGACTCACGACACGCATCAACGTGATATAGAGCTGCCACAGCGGTTGAGAAATCCATCGTCGCCAGATCGGCATCTTCGATCGCAATCGCCAAAAACTCTTTGGCTCGCCGAGTCTGTTCCTGCTTCTCTTGAGCCGTTGCGGCATTTTTTCGCCCGCTCCAAATCTGCTGGCCAATCCGCGATGCTAACTGCCCTCGCGTTGGCGAGGTGGCTGGAATGCGATCAAAGAAACGTTTGGCTGCTTCGAAGTCATTGTCGATCACGGCAACACGTGTCGCCGAAACGGCAGCCGTTGCAGATTCAGTTGAATCAGGCCAAACATCCATCATCGCCAGCGCCGAATCGATGACCTTTTGTTTCGCAGTCGCCCGAACTTCACCCGTCGTGGTATCGAACATTCGTTCGTAGCCTCGGACCATCAATCCAGCTGCCTGTTGGCTCCATTCGATCGTCGGATACTTTTCCAACAGGAATCTTCCGACAACCGCGGTCTCGGGATAACGCTGCTTCGCGAAGTAACAGTAGGCTTGTAAGTAACGAACGTTATTCAGTTCGGTTCGCTGCGTTTCGGAGTCGGAAAACTGAACGGCCTGAGACAACATACCCAGTGCCTGGTCGGCCCGTTGGTTGATTCCGTTTTGAAGTTTGTCGACGACTAGTTGTTGGTTAGACTTGGCCGCAACATCTGTTAGCTTTGCCATTTCTCGTCTGGCTACCGCCAACTCTCTCAACTGGTTCGACAGTGGAGCAATGATGGTTTTGCTTTTTTGTCTCGCGTCTTCAAAAGAAGTCGCCGGTGCGGCTGTGACCACTTCAACTGCTTCGTCACCAGCCGCTTTGATCGAGACCCCCCAACCGTTGAGCATTTCAGCAGCCATCTTGCTGTGCGGATTTTTCCGTTGCGCAACCTCGCGAGCCATTCGGGAAGCTTGGCGTTTCAAGTTAGATGCTGCAGATGAATCTTCAGCCTTCACGGCAACCGACTGCTCGTATTTCGCACGCGCCAATTCCAACTGAATTCGGAGCCAACCTGGATCCACTTTCTCGCGACGGTTCAGCAAACTAACGGCTTGGTCGGCAGCCGCGATGACATCCTTCGCTGGATACGGCTCCATGTTGGGCCACGTTTGGACGCCAACATTCAAACCTTCGCGAACCAGCAGCTTAGGGGGATTCGGATAGTCGAAAACTTCTTTAAGCAACGATGAGGCCTTCGCATAGTCAGCCGCTTGTTGAAAACAGCGAGCCGAGAAAGCCTTCGCCATCCGACCTTGCACAAAACGCTGGTCGTAAAGTTTTGCAACCGCTTCGAACTCCGTTCCAGCTTCGATCAATTTTGCCTTTCGGTTGTCTGCGTCATCACCGAACGCCAACGCAAACTTCTCCATCGCAACGGGAATTTTGAGCCGAGTATCGACGTAGCTGGCCTGCAGCTCTCTCAATTTGTCGTCAGACTTGGGATCTTCGGGGTCGATCTGAAAGTTCTCGATTTGATCCCGCTGTGATTTTTGAACTTCGCGAAATTTTGGAACGGCGTCACCGAGCAGCTTTTGCGACAGCCCAAACAATTCCTTCTTTCGATCGGCAGATACCTTTCCAGAGTTCGCCTGATTCAAATAGTTTCGTCCACGAAAGTATCTGACGTTCGACTGAAACTTGAGCACTTCAGTTGCTTCAAGCGGATCCGAAACCGTTTTGGCGTACTCGGTTAGCAACTCGTCCGCTTGATTGAGGCGCGTTTCCTGTTTTTCAGGATTGCGGATCGAGCCAACGCTATCGATCAGGATCTGAGCTTTTTCAAATGCAATCCGCTTCTTAAAAGCAGCCGGAACTGATGTCGATGATGCCACGCCGTCAAGATAGTGAATGGCGATATCAAAATAGCCACGATCTCGAAGGGCTTGCAGAAATCGTTCCGCCGGTTCGTCGGCAAACACATTGGGACTCGGCACGGCGAATGAGGCGATCGCAAAAAAGAGGACCGCAAGCGTGCGAATCATCTGCCCACGGATATTTCTACAGCTTTCCATCATGCCTCGACCGTTCCTCACGACTTCTGTTCCAATTTTCATTCTAGATTGTAGTGCCTGAAAGTTAAGGTATCGTCGAGCAAATTTTGAACGTCCCAGGTTAAAAAGGGACCGCGTACGGTAAAATCGCTACGGAGCCGATCTTCTAAGCAAAAGAAATGTCAGAATCAAAACAGAATTCACGACGCAACAATTTGCTGGCTGAGGCGGTTGGTGAAAAACCAGCCACTTCGGTCAAAGGGTACACTCGTGCCGTACGGCGCAAGCTGTACTTTCTGTTTGCATTGCTGTTGCTGGTCATCGTCCTGATGAAGGAAGCTCGCAAACCTGAAAACTGGATGTGGATGGGATTCGACCGAAACGCAGTCGCAGACTCTTCTGCCATCGAACTCAACAGTTTCAATGACGATCCCATTGAAGAAAGCCAGCTCTCACACGACATCGCGGAAGGAACGTTAACCAGTACCGCACCATCGACAAACACGCTGGACAGCCAAACGGACCTCGAACGCACGCAGTTTTGGAAACAGCTCTGGCAGACGCTCGAAACGGAAGACAAAACGGCACTGGTCGAGCTAATTCAACTGACACAAAAGCCGCTCGCTGAACGTGACGTAAATTGGGCAGACTTCGAACCGCTCGCCGAAGCAATCACGGACGCGAAACAGGTCGGAGAGAACTTTCCGGAATCGTGGAACTCGAAAATCAAGCCCGGCTTGCTGGCGGTTATAAAAGGCGAAGACGTCACGATTGGACAGCAATCGAAAATCGGAGAACTTTTCAAAACGCTGGACGGACTGATCCTCGACGAGCTTGACGATTTCACGTCGCCCAGCCGAAAGTCAGATCAGCCGGCATGGTTTCGATACTGGGGTCGCATCCTGGACGAAGAACAACACTCTGCAGCGGAAGACGTCTCTGCGGTGCAACTGGTTGCCCAGCCCGACGTTTGGCGATTCAAACCGATTCGCATTCGCGGAAGACTTTTGTCGGGACGCAGCCGGAAGGCGGGCATTCATGGCCCCTTGAGGAATCAAGGCACTTGGTATGAATGGTGGATTGGAAACGAGCACGGCGCGAGTGAGGTTTGGTGCATCTACACCGCAAACAAACCTGATTCGCTAGAAGTCGGCGACAAGTTTTCCAACTTCGATGTTTCGATCAATTCAAATGGATACTTTTATAAAGTGCGTTCTTACGTGGACGGCAAATCGCAAGGCAATCACTGTCCGCTGATCTTCGCCGATTCGCTGACCGTACTCAAGAATTCGAACCCGATCGCAGAAGCAACTTGGACACCGTCACTTGCGAACATGATCACTGGCGTTCTGGCTGTGGTCATCCTCGCATTTGGAATTGCAATGCTGGTCCACCGATCGGATCGGCATAAACTGCCGCAGCCTAGCGGAGAATACAAAGAAGCGATCAACCAACATTTGGATTCACTCGAAAACGATCCGGACATCAAGTCGATGGCGGAGAGGTTGGAGGAACTTTCGTGATCCGTTTCGCTCTGACAATCCTGCTGGCTTTGTCCGCGCCCGGTCAGGGAGATCGCCATACTTCTAGGCCGGAGGCCGGCACAGCCATTGCCGTTGGCGTAAGCCAACGGATTGATGAACATGATGACGTTAGCCCGGAGGGCGACACAATTTTCGCGATGGGTTTGTGTCGCCCTCTGGGCTTGCTGCTTGCACTTTGTCCGAGCCCTTACGGACCCGGCAACGGCTGTGTCGGTCTCCGGCCTAAAACAGGCAACTTCATCACATTGGCCCAAGAAGAAGACTTGCGCGAACTTTCAGGCATGACGCAGCAAGATCTCGACGCGACGAAAGATCTTCAGTCCTTCAATCCATCGAACACGCAATTTAAAAAGCTCCTCTACCGAACAGGCACCGTCGATCCAGTGATACTGCGTCAGTGGGCCGTTCGTACGAAAGAAACATCGCTGGCAAAAACTGCGTTGGAAAAAGTTGCCTTGGCGCCTCAGCAGCATCGCTTCCACCCTTTCAGTCTCGAAGCGTCAGCTCTTTCGGTTCAGCGTTATGACTTCAGTGACGACGATGCAAGAGATTTCCTCAGCGGATTTTTCATCGCGTTGTGCGAAGCCAAAGATGGAACCAAATTCACACTGCTTTCGCGATCTAGTATTTCAACGTGGCCAAAAAATGAGAAACTGCCGACGCCCCAGCCGATTCAGTTCGATGGCTTCTTTTTAGGTAACTTGTCGTTGGGATCCGTTCTAAAGAACAAAGACGATGAAAACGTGCAGCCGGTTTTCGTTGCCCGGCGATTCGCGTGGCATCCGCAGCAGGCGGACGAAAGCCTCGGAGTTGACGACGCAAAAGTTGCGTTGGCGAATGGCGGCGTCGATATCGCGCTGCTGGACGTTGTAAAAGCTCGCAAGGGCAAATCGATCGGCACCCGCGAAGCAACTTGCTTCTGGCAGATGATGGCGGCCTGCAAAAAGACCAAGCCAATTGAATTGCCGAATCGAATTGACTTCGAAACGATGCTCCGTGAGCCACTGAAAAGCGTTGGCAAGGCAGCCTCCATCCAAGGCCGCGTGCGACAATGTGTTCCTGTAAAAGTAACCTCTTCCAAAGCAATCGAGTTACTCGGCACCGACACGTGGTATCAATTGACCGTTTTCCCCGATCTCGATGGAAGACCGATTCAAGTCGCCACGCGCGACGGCGATCCGGAAGTCTATCGAAACGCTTTTCCCGTTACCGTTTGCGTCTTGGATTTGCCTGACGGTTACAATGGCAGCTCAATCACGGGCAACACTTTTCAGTTTGACGGTTTCTTTTATCGTATCTGGGCTTACCCTTCAGAACGCACGGAGAAATCTGGCCTCGACGGACAACCAAGTCCGCTGATCATGGCTTCGTCAATCAGGATCGTAGAATCAACCAGCGGACAACTTCGAACTTTGCTAACTGCAGTTCTGATGTCGATCGCAATTGCGATCGCCGTCATTGGCTGGTTCGTTTTCCGCACCAGAAAGTCTGCAGCGCGAACTGAACTCCCTGAAAAGATACAAACCTGGTAACGAGATTCGCTGATCGTCATGAAGTTCAAAATAATCATCATCGTCGCTGTGATCGTCGGAATTTTTGTGGCGTACTTTCTTGCGTCCAACTCGAACAGTCGCTCCGTCGAAAACTTGGAAGGTGTCGTCAAATACGTCACGCCAGAAGGTTACAACGTCACCGGCAAAGTTTACGAACTCAAAAACACTGATAAAGGACAGCGAGTCGCGTTGCTGCCACGACAGTTTGACACCGGAGAATTCACCAGGAAACCAGAATTCGCTCGGCAAGAAGGATTCGTTGGACCTGAGAGTTGCAAAGAGTGCCACGCCGACTACTACAACGGCTTCATTGAAACAGCGCATTACAAAACGTCTGCTTTCGCCAGTAAATCATCGATTCTGGGTTCGTTTAAGGCCGGCGAAAACGTGATGGAAACCAAACAACCTGGTTTCCGATTTGAGCTCACCGAAAAAGACGGAAAGTTTTTTCAGTCGCTGCTGGTTGATGACGATGGAAAAACTTATTCACACGACTGTCAATTTGATATCGTCACCGGTTCTGGCAACAGTGGACAAAGCTATCTTTATTGGCAAGACGACTTCCTGTTTCAACTGCCGGTGTCTTGGTTCGCAAACGGTGGCTGGGTCAACAGCCCCGGATACCCCGATGGATTTGCAGACTTTGCTCGCCCCGTTGGAGCCGGTTGCCTTGCCTGCCACACAACCCAAATTGAATACGCAAAGAAGCGCATCAATCTTGCTGACAAGCAATCAATCATTTTGGGCGTCACCTGCGAACGATGTCACGGACCAGCAGAGTCGCATGTAAAATTCCACCGCGAGAACCCGGATGCCGACGGCGCAAAATTCATCACGCATCCGAACGACTTGCCACGCGAAAGAATGAACGACATTTGCGGTCAGTGCCATGGCGGCGGAGAGAGCGTCAACCTGAGACCTCCTTTTGACTTTAGGCCCGGAGATTCGATTGATGATTTTAAGCATTTCAAGCGAGAGCCAACCACAGGTGGCAGCGTCCATACTGCCAACCAACACCCAAGGCTCATCAAAAGCAAATGTTATCTTGAATCCGATTCGATGAATTGTGCGACCTGCCACAACCCGCACCGGAACGAGCACGGGAACTCGAAACTCTTTTCAAGTCGCTGCATGAAGTGCCACGAACCAGAACACTGCGGACAGTTCGCAGACAGTGGCCAACGCATCGCGTCGAATTGCATCGACTGCCACATGCCAAAACGAAACGACGAAAACACGAAGATGGAAACGACCGGTAAAGCATTCTTCCCTGAGATCCGCGACCACTTCATTCGTATTGAAAAAGAAGCTTCGCGCCAGGTGCTTAAAGAATGGGCTGATCAGGAATAAGCCCGTATCCGGACTGGCAACAGTTCGGGAGAAGCTGAGAAAACACCGACATCCGTTGGCATTCACCCGAATTCTTGCGACTCCGGCTACGAATCATTGGACAGCATTGGGCGTAACCCAGCCACGACAATTGCGACTTTTTGACTTTTTGTCAATTTCTTGATGAACTCCGGCCGACATCGACGGTACACTCACACAGGAGTTGACGTTTTGTCAAAAAAGAACGCCGTGAACGCAAAAAAGACCCCAAAACAGCAGAAAATCGAGCTTCGTGAGGAGCTCTTGGTTTCAACCGCAGGTCACATCTTGTTGACCGAGGGATTTGCTGCGCTTTCGATGGA
>CAZORS010000163.1:0-12837 GCA_964582025.1 uncultured Pirellulaceae bacterium
CGTGGCAATCGATCAAGCCGGGCAGGACGTATTGCGAGTCATCGAGCTCGATGACTTGTTTAGCTGACGTCGCCTCAACGAACCGTCCGCCGCGAATCGCAATGCCATCATTGGGTTTCATCTGCCCCGATTCGATATCAAAGTACTGGCCTCCCTTGATCAGCACGTCAGCGTCCCTTTCCTCGCCGACAACAAGATTGCATTCATGCAGCCAGCCGGAAAACACAACGAGCAGTAACAGGCAGAAGATTCTCATTTCGGCATCCAACAAAAGTACAACTTACGAAATTACTTCAACGTTTCTGTGCGATTCTTCAACGGTTGCCCGACTTACCTGAACTTTGGTTGGACAGCATCCACGTCATGCAGCTTGATCAGTTTTGGCTTCACCAGGATCACGAGTTCTTTGTCTTCTTCATCGTCGTGCACCAAAGCAATCATGGAACCCGGCTTTGCCGCAAGCCCGATTTGAATTCGGCGGACACGAAAGCCCGGAACACCTTCGGCCGGCGAAAGCTCAGGGTCGACTTTCGAGAACTCTGCGCTCAAATTCAACACTAATTCTTCTTTGGACCGAACCTGTGGCGTGATCTCCAGTTTCGTGCCGACAACCCGGAAGTCAATTTTCTTGTTGCCGTTTTCGTCCAGCACCACCGTTGGGAATTCACCGCCAGAAAGAAACTCGGCCTTTTGCCTATGAGCAGCGATCAGCACCGGCTGATCCAGAAGTTTGGCGACATCGCGTTTGGCAAGCGACTCCATGAACTTCGAAACCTGCTCGGTTGTCTCGCCCGGTATTTGACCCACGTTCAAGCCACCTGCGTCGCCATTGTGCTTGACCAGCAGAAATGGCTTCACGCTGGTGTTGCTGGCGGGAATACCGGCATTTCCCAGTTTCGTTGTGTTGACTTCGTAGACCCAGATCTTGATGGCGACGTGTTGCTTGTCAGTCGTCATGTTCTTGATCGGCAATTCCGTTTGAGTCTTGGCAAAAGCGACGATTTTGGCGGCAAGCCTCTTTTCCACATTACCGGTGATCGTCGCTTCACCTTCGGGCGTGCCGTAACTTCGGATCACGACTCCGGGGAAAGCTCTTTCGATCGCAGCTTGAAGGTCGCTAACGTCAGGGACGGCAATGATTTTCTTCACTTGCACACGCTTTCCCGGAAGCTCAATGTGAGCAATCGTTTCGCCGGGAACCACCGCGAGGAATTCAAGTTCGTTTTCTTCCCCGATCGTCGCTGCGGCGACTTCCGGATCGTCGAAGCTTACGCCGATCAGTTCGCAAGTCGCAGGGACCAGCGAAGTTTTCCCAACAACCAAACGAATCGGACCGTGAGGCAAAACGGGTTTGGGGCCGAGCTGAAAGAGCTGTGGGTGTGGAAGAGTTTCGCCAATCGCGGGTAAGCGATCCGCCGTCTCGGATGGCGAAGATTCCTTCTGTTGTGGACTTTGAGGCAGCGTTTGTGCATCGGTGTATCCGATCGCGAACAGGCACAGCAAACAGCCGGCGATCGCAAATCCACTGGCGCGTGATCGAGAATCCTTTTTCGATAACATGGCAATCCTGTTTTTGACAAGTTTGGAGTCGAAGCTTACAAATCCGCCGACAAGAGCGGATTGCATTTGATTTGAGTTGGCGCAGTCCGCGCAGCGAATCGCCACTTGGGCAATCGTGCGGCGATATTTTTGATTGATCGAATTCGACGCGTCGTCGCTGAACTGGTTCAAGACTTGCTGATCGCAAGACAGTTCTAGGTAGCGGCCCGCGAATCGGTTCGCTAGCCAAACCAGAGGATTGAACCAGTGAATCGTTGCCGCAAGGTGAATCAACAATTGCTTTGCTCCGTCGCGTCGCCGCACATGAATCAGCTCGTGGGCCAGTACGAAATCCAATTGCTGCGAGTCCAGTTCTCGCGTGCACCAGGCGGGCAAAAGAATGACTTGCCTGAAGATTCCCACGGAAACGGGCGAATCAATCTCGCCCGTTATCCGCAACTCGACGCTTTTCCGAACTTTCGCTTGGTCCCGAAGCATCGCGTACTGACGGGAGTGCTCCGCAGAAGGATCCGATGAACGGCACACGATTCTGCGAATCTCCAACAGCCCGCGAAGCAATCGAACGAGCAGCACCGCAAGTACCAGCAGCCACGCGGAAATCAATGTGGTCCAAATCCCACTGGCCCACCCGGCAGAGCCAATCGGGAGGGATCCTTTTGCATGCTCGTATGGCATGACCGCGAATTGCGAATTTGTCGCCTTACCCACATGGACATGGTGATTGGTAACGGAATGCTCAGGCATCGCGTCGACTTTTTGAATTGGCGACGTTTGGCCAAACAGATTCAGCAGACTGGTGGGGCTGGCTGGGACGACGAACAGCAGGAACCTGATCGCGATCAACAACCAAAAAACGTACATCCATTTCGGTGAAACGAATCGAGATATGGAGGCCTGAATTAACAACCCGACGACAACCACGGTGCCGCCAATGGCAGAAACCAGCAGCAGTTCCTCGAAGCAGGAAGTGGCCACGTCGAACATAGAAGCGAAAAGCAAAAGGCTCATTTGGGATCCTTCTCTTCAAGCAATTGCTTTAGTTCTTCAATCTGTTCGGCAGAGAGTTTGGCTGATTTGACGAAGTGCGTCAGCAGTGGCCCGGTTTCGCCGCCAAAGACCGTGGTCAGGAATGAGCGACTGGCTTGCTTGATCGTTTTGGCCTTGGTGAAAGCGGCACGATACAGATAGCGGTTGCCGTCCTGCTGGAAGTTCAGCACGCCTTTCTTCACCAGGCGGTGCAGAAACGTGCGTATCGTGGCGGGACTCCAGTCGTTTTCTGCGGCAAGCTGTTTGACGATGGTTGCGGCAGTTACAGGTTGTTCTTTCCAAACCACCTGCATGATTTGCCATTCTGAGTCGGAGATTTCCGGTCGATCCGCCATGTTGAATCCAAACTGCCTCTTTTGTTTACATGTGTAATTTAATGTTTACAGATGTAAATGAATTCGTCAAGCCGGGCTGGGTGCTTGCAAATGCTGGAGATGGGACAGAGTTGAAGAGCTTTAGCTAACAACGTTTGCGTTGTCCAATGCCAGATGAGCAGAGGCCGGTGTCGAGGTCGTGACACCGGTCTCCACCCATTGGCCCATCCCCATCCATTTTTCGGCTTCGGCAAAAGTCATGCAATTCGGTTTCGTCGACGGGCGGCGACGGGACCCAAAATGGCCAGCATGAATATCGTCGATCCGGGTTCAGGAACGGCGTTGAGATCGAGTCTTGCGACAAATCCTTGGAACCCCGTACCGTTGGCGCCAGTACCGCTGCCGACGATGACCGATCCGTCTTGCGAGATTCCAGTTACAAAGTCGAGAGATCCCCACGCGGAAACATCATGCCCTTGCTGCTGTAGAAGATCGTAGAGAGAAACGATTCCAGTTTCTTCTGTCCACAGGTACGCGGCGCCGCCTTCAAGAACGCCGCCGCCATCAAGTAGAGTCGATGTAAAACCGCCAATGGTATTGCCGTCACCAGAAATAGCATTCGAGATACTGACCAGCGATCCTGATCCTCCGGTCGTACCCGGAATGAAACCGATTCCTTCCAAGCCTGTTCTTTCTGTCCAGCGTGCACCTTCAACGCCATATTCGAGTCCATCGGAACCGAAAATCCGAATCAAGCCATCGCCGGAGATAACCGAACCGTCATATGACACATCGCTGACATCGCTGCTTAAGTCAGACTCGAACGCGCCCAGATCAGCCATCCCATCGGCTTCAGTCCACCGAAATCCACGCGGTGGTCCAAAGTCAAGTGAGTCTGTTGTTGTGCGACCAACAATCACCGAACCATCAAACGAAACTCCTTTGGCGAAGCTTTCACCTTGGCTTGGATTTACATCAAGCGATCCGAGACCAACAACTCCCGTGGCCGCTGTCCAGCGGAATGCTTCACTCCTTGATATTCCTGCACGCCTGGTGCCAACAATCACGTTGCCATCGCCAGAAACGGCTTCAATGACAAGACCTGAAGCGTTCAATGATGTAAACCCGTTTTCACTGGTCCAGCGAACAGATTCGCCCGACTGATCTCCAACAATCACGGATCCGTCATGGGAAACGGATTCTGCTGAGGAATCTCCACCAGAGCCATCGTCAAGGTTCACCAACCCTTCCTCAGCCGTCCATCGAATCATCCGAGTAACGCCTTCCGCATCTCGCGCCGAGCCAACAACTGTTGTTCCATCGCCAGAAACATCGCTGGCAAAAGCTAACGAATCGCTGCCTGGTAAAGATCCCAATGACGTAATCTGCGCGTTACTATCGCTTGATAAAAGGGCTACAAACGCTGCGCAACACAACGCAACAGAGTGTTTTATGGATTGGAAATTGGACATACTGCCTCCTCAATTAAACCGTGTAAACACAGGGTTAAATCCTGTCTGTGCAAGTACAGACGGAGGTCGGCACAAAATTTGTGCACAAAAGTATCTATTTCTTTTGGCTGGACCAATTCGTAGAAGATTGATTGGCTGAAAGAGTCTTCGAAACGACTTCTTTGCCATTGCGAATTTGAACCTGATTTAACTGGTCCTCGTTGAGCCTGAAAAACATTTGGTTTTCGATCGACCAATTTGCAGACTCAGTTTTGGCGTCAACTTCGAAGTACAACCATCCCTGTTTGATTTCCAACTCGGAACCAATCCATCGCATCTTGGCCGCCACCGGCTTTTCCTCGTCAGTGGCGTCTTTGGCTTGTGCAACGAAGCGAAACTTTTTGGCAACATAGCGGCTGAAGATTTCATCGCGGCTGGTTTCCGAAATGGCATCGATCCTGACATCACGGTTCTCCATTTTGGAAACCGCACGTTCAAGGTCTTCTGGCCATACACATAGAGCGACTTCAAAAGTCTGACGCTTTGCGTTGTATTCAATTTCGGCACGCGTAACGTGAAACGGATGCGACGCAAAAGCAGACTCACTCATGGAAGCCAAAGAAACGATCAAGAGTAACAGGATTGTTTTAAAACGAGTCACTATTGGTCCTCCTCTTCCTTCTCTTCGTCGTCGCTTTCTTCACCGTCGTCACTTTTTTCATCGGCGAGCGACTTCTGCATTTGGTTCTTTTCTTTCGAACGTTTGAACAGCTCAAAGCGCGACTTAACAATCGTTGGTGGATACTGGTTGTTCCCCAAATCGACGTCTGCCGTTTCGAGCTGCGGGTCGAGCACAATTTTCGCGACGGGTTTTTCAGTGATGATCATTCGCGTCACCTTCTCGTTGTCTCGAGTCCAAATCTCGGCCGGGACGATGTAACGTTTTGTGCTGCCGTCTTCGAATTCCGCATCGAAGATAATTGGCATCACCAAACCGCCCACGTTTTCGAAGTCGATCAGATAGAAGTTTCGTTTCTCCTCGAGCAGCTTCTTCTGGTCATCATCAAGGCTTTCCAAAAACTTTTGGTAAGACTTGCGGTCCGAATTCGTCACGTCGAGTGGATCGAATTCGTTGTAGAAATCATTGAGCTCAGGAAACTCATCGGCGCGTTTCTTCAGCCCCTTATTTCGCTGCTTCGAAAGCGTTTCGGGCTCCGCATCGCGTTCTTCTTTCTTGATTCCTTTTTCAATTTCCGGATCCCCAGTACTGACATTCAGCTGACGCACGCCTGTAACGGCGATGTCGACATGATCCGTCGAATAGAACCAACCTCGCCAGAACCAATCAAGATCCACCCCGGAAGCGTCTTCCATTGTGCGGAAAAAGTCAGCAGGCATCGGACGCTTGAACTTCCATCGAATGGCGTACTCTTTGAATGCGAAATCAAACAATTCGCGTCCGAGAATTGTCTCGCGAAGAATATTCAACGCAGTCGCCGGCTTGGAGTAACCATTAGGACCAAACTGAAGAATTGATTCCGAATTCGTCATGATCGGAACTTGATTGCCGCTCCGCATGTAGCTCACGATATCATTCGGCTCGCCACGACGAGAAGGATAATTCTCTTCCCATTCCTGTTCGGCGAGGTACTGCAAAAACGTGTTGAGTCCTTCATCCATCCACGTCCACTGACGCTCGTCACTGTTGACGATCATTGGGAAATAGTTGTGGCCGACCTCGTGAATGATCACGGAAATCAGACCGTACTTCGTTCTCGCAGAATACGTTCCATCTTTTTCAGGGCGTGGGCCGTTGAAGCAAATCATCGGATATTCCATGCCGCCGACAGGGCCGTTGACCGAAATTGCAACCGGATACGGATAGTCAAACGTGTAACGTGAGTAGACGTTCAACGTGTGGATGATCGAATGCGTGGAATACTTGCTCCAAAGCGGTTCGCCTTCGTTGGGATAATATGACATCGCCATCACTGGCTTTTCGCCAACGTTGTGCTGCATCGCGTCCCAAATGAACTTTCGAGATGACGCCCAAGCAAAATCGCGGACTTGATCAGCTTTGAAAATCCACGTCTTGGTCGCTTCCGATTCGCTCGACTCGTTATCTTTCGCTTCCTCGGGCGTGATGATGAACATCGGCTTCTTGGTTGATTCGGCTTCCTTGAGTCGCTCACGCTGCGTTTCGGTCAGCACTTCGCCTGGATTGAGCAACACGCCGCTCGATGCGACAACGTGATCGTCGGGAGTCGTGATACTGACCATGTAGTCACCAAGTTCCAAAGTGAATTCTCCGGAGCCAAGGAACTGCTTGTGTTGCCAACCCGTTGTGTCGGTATATGCACAAAGTCTTGGAAACCATTGGGCGACTTCGTAGATATAGTTACCGTCTTCTTCGAAGAACTCACATCCTGCACGGCCACGAATGAACTTGCTGTTATTGATTTCGTAGTTCCAGTCGACTTGGAACTCAAACGTCTCTCCCGTCGCCAATGGCTTTGGCAGATCAACTCGCATCATCGTTTCAACGATGGTGTGTTTCAGTTCTGTGTTGGCTTGCAAGTCTTTGCAGGCAGTAATGTTGAACCCCCCGTCGAAGACTTCTTTCGCGAGCAAACTCTGCATCGATGTAATCGGAATGCGATCGAAGCTGAGTGTGCTGCGACCGAATCGGCTGGCAGTGCGGCCACGACTGGCAGCGGAATCTGGTCGGAAGATGTTGCCGTCGAGCTGAAGCCACAAGTACTTCAACTTGTCAGGGCTGTTGTTGGTGTAACGGATCTTCTCTGAACCGCTGAGCGTTTGATTTTCGTCGTTGAGCGCGATCGAAATCTCGTAGTCAACTTTCTGTTGCCAGTACGCATGCCCCGGAGCTCCAGAAGCGGTCCGGTAGGCGCCCGGCGTTGGCAGGATCTCTTCCAACTGACGAAATTTGTCTTGCTGGTTGAATTTCCCATTGGCTCGACGATCGGCCTGCGCCTCGAGCGGTGCGGTGCAAAATACGAGTGCGATCGCGAATGAAATTCCAGCGATGAAAAGTGACTTGAGTGTCATGTTGTTTTTGATTCAAAAGTTGTGTTAAGAAGCCGCTCTTATCTTACTTCAACTTTCCTCGCAAAGTGACAACAAAACTCGTTCCTTGATTGAGCCGTTCACTAAAAACTGAGATCGAACCACCCAATTGGCGTGCCGAGTTTGCACCACTGTGAAAACACCAACAATGATCTTTTTTTCGTTTACTTCGGATGCGAAAAACAAATACGGATCATTCAGATTGTGCCGACTATTTGATGGTCTCAAAAACCGCCCTAATTTGCCGTTGTAGTGACTGCGGTGCTCGAACGGCGACCAGTTTCTGTTTTACAAGAAGCTCCAGCGAAACTCCCGGCTGATTCAACTGATCGCCAAGAGAGTCAAACAGAATTCTACTAAGCCGCTCTTTGTTGAGTCTTCCTCCGGCAAGTTTTTCAACGGGATACAGCTTGAGAACAAAAATATCGTTCGCTACTTGGGGCGAAGTGAGCCAAACAGTTTTCTCATCTGCGACATAGAACGACGCCCCCAATCCATGCGCTGTTTCCTTAATGACGCTGCCAATCGTTCGTTCGTCCATCCAGCCAGGAGCCATTGCGTCGGTTGACCAATCGTTTCGAGCCAGCGAACGCCAGTCAGCGGTTAGCTGGACTCCGTTTTCCTTTGCCAGTTTTTGAAAAAACGTGCTGACCGGAATGCGAATTGAATTTTCACTGTCGTAGGCGTTCGCAAAGGCGCCATCATCAAGCCAAACGACAGGCTGTAGCATGGTGGAAGAATTTAAATCACCGCGAGCCGCGGCTTTGATTGCATCAACGAAACTCTGGATCTCACGGATGGCACCAGAAGAATTTTCCAGTTGAAGTTTTCCGTCAGCAAAGGTGATCGTTCCAGCCGGTTTCGGTTGAACGGCAACATTGGCGTCGGCAGCATCATTTTTCCAAGAGTTCGGGTACACGAGTGCCTTGATCGCGCGAATGATTCCTTGGGCGTCTTCTTCATTTTCGACAATGACAGCGATATTGATATCGAGTTTCTGTAGTTTGCCATCATCTTGAACGGTGATCCAAAATCCATCGTCCGTTTCAATTGCGACAAGCCCCACCGATTCAGCGACTTTTCGGATGACTGTCGCAGTCGATTCATTTTCAGCTTTGAAGTCGACCATTGGATTGAATTCAGCGCCAGCAGCCGCGATGGATGGAACATCAATCGTGAGTATCAATCCAGATATAGCAGACAGCTCATGCAACACTGTTTGCAGCGGCTGCTGCTGGTACTTTACTCCCAGTAATATTTGATCTTTGCGACGCGTCGGATCCGAAAGTTCAAACGAAGTTCGTTCAAAGTAGTACTTTGGCGTACCAACCGCCAATTCGCTGCGAACGTTAGATGCTGCTCCCTGAATCTCCAGCAGCGACGTTCCTGCTTCGGCGAGAATTGATTTCAGCTTTTCAAGCTCGTCAGTGGCTTCAGAAAATTCCGGAACATCAGAATCCATTTTGGCTTCGGTTGAATCCGTCGCAGTGCTTTTCGGATCGCCAAAACCTTCAACTTCCGCATCAGCCCCAACAGACTTCTCAGTGATCGGCATGTCGGGCGGCATCGAAGGAATGCCGGCGATTGGGGGCGCCTCTCCGATTTCTGGTGGAACATCGGAGACAGGATCAGCTTGCAGTTCATCAACCTTTGTATCTTCGGTCGTTAGTTCGTCCATTTCGGCAGTCTCGGAAACCAAATTCGGATCGGAGTCCGCGGCTGGTTCTTCCTTGGTTCTAACTTCGACGGAATCTGCGTCTGTTGTACTGGCGACTTCGACCTCAGAGGATCCGGACCATTTGAGAATCGAAAAGACGACCGCCGCGAGGAGCAACAGGCTGCCGACTGCGCCCATGATCATCAACACAAGCCGTTGCTTCTTCTTCGTCGCCGGATTTACCCATTCCTGTCCGGGTGCCAGTTCCGGGTTGGCAGGTGAACTGGCGACTTGTTTGCTAGGGCGTACGACTGCGCGTTGTTTCGGCGGTTGTGGAGCAGGCTGCCGAATCCCCTTTGGCTTCTTTGGTTCCAATTGACGATTTTCAAGTATGGAATCCATGTCCATTTCGTCGAAGCTCCCCGTCGCCGCGAGGGACTCGCCGATATCGTGTCCTTCGGGAGCCGTGACCAGAATCATTTCACGGCATCGAGGACAAGCCAAACGCTGGCCGATGGCCGATCGGTTTTTGACTTTCAATTTCGCGGCGCAGCTTTGGCAAACCAGTTGAAACGGTTCCACGAATTGACTCCAGCGAACGAAAACGATGATTAGGGTTTGGCTTGAAATGCTTCCGGCAAAACATAGCCGTTTTGTGCAGCAGCAGCACGTGTTGTGATTAGAACAAATTTTACGTCGGGCGAATCAACTTCTTCCGTGACGACCCAAACTAGTTTGCAATTCGGATCAGAAGCTCCATTGATCTCTCGATTTGGATTCGCGGAGACCATCACCTGCGTGAGAATGTCCGAGACTGATTGATTGGAGATCTCCAGCGGGCCGGGCCGCTGGTTCTGTGTGATACCTTCTTTTTGTAAATCGGTTCCGGCAATCCGAATGTTGAACTCGAACGGCAAATCCAGATACTGGTCTGAGATCTCTTCTCTGATGTCTTTCAGTAAAACGTTCAAGTCGGGTGGGTTGGCGATGTTTAGATCGCGACGGATCGACAAAAGTTCCTCTAAACTTTGAGGAGTCTTGAGTTTTGTGGTACTAGCGAGCGTCGGGATCTGTGGTTCGAATGCGATCGCCAGCTCCGTGGCGGCGAACAGATTGTGCACTGCTCCCGGCGGAAGCCACGCGTTGCCGACGACCTCGCCGAATTCGCTGTCCCACCTCAATTGGTCAGAAAGGTCTCGCAGCATTCCGCCAAAGCGAGCTCGAATCGGTTCCCAGTAAGGTGCGGCTTGCCGCTGTTGAAGCGTCAATCGAGATTGATCAAGCTTTGACCTAATGCGATCTCTCATGAGCTTCGCAGTCTCTTTTGACTTCAGTTCGCTTGTGTGATCGACGCGAAACTCAAGATAGTCGCCCTCGTCGTGGTGCAAACTAATTGAGATGCCACGAACGGCTTCAGGAAGTACAAGGCGAAATTCGTTCATCCATTTTTTCACACCCGCGAAGAGTTTTTGACCTTCCGTGTTGAATAGTGACACAATTGGTAAAAGCAAACTGACGTCACGGCTTGAATCGGAACTGGCCGCCATTTTTCGAAGCGTGCCCGACAATGCTGCAACTTCTCCCCGAGAAACTTGCTGCACCAATTCGAAGGGGCCGACCACAAAAGAAAGGACATTTCCGCTGTCAGGATCCGATTCTTTGATCCACCAGGCGTCGCCACCCGCATCGCCAAATGCATTCGCGATGCCGGGAATTGGAGCCGGTTGTTGCCAGTTGTCGAGGCACTGATTTTGCGACACTGGATTCGCAAGCTTGACCATGACAAACGAATCGTATTCCAAGGCGAGGTTACTATGGAATGATACGACAGTCGAATCGACTTCTGTGAGCGCAAACCCAACTCGCGACTCAAGCTGCCGAATCATCGATTCAACACGGGGGCCAAGCGAATTGATCGAGCGAGAACCGAATTCCGAATCGTAGATCGATTTCCATTTGATCGCCGCAATCAACCTCGGCGAAGGAGGCACCGAACTGACGTCGATTGGAAATCCGGTCGTTGGAGATTCCCAGAGAGTCTGTTGATCGTCAGCGACCAGCTCCTGGACGTAGCTTTGCGAATCCAAGTCCACCAATTTTGGCTGTGCCGAACCGACTGCCGCTTCTTCTTTTGCAGCATCCGGGAGCGGTGTGTTCTCAAGTTTTGCGACTTCTGGCCTCGGTGGATCTAATTTCTTCAAGTTCGCCATCAGGGCGACGATTCCCAATAAGGCAGCGAATGCGACAAGTGTTGCGGCTAGTGATGCCGCGACTGGCCATTGGCCAGACCGACGAACCGGCGTTACAGCTTCTGTTCCATTTGCTGACATTTCCGGTACGGAATCGTCGACGACCGGTGCTGGTATCGCCCACGGTGAAAGACTGTCAAGGAACGCAGGTTCGGTTCGCAAAACTCTGGAGTCAGCCTTGGCAATCCAATCGTTGCCAGATATTTCGGAGGCTCGCTGAAGGAACTTCGCTGCTGTGACAGATGTCTCATTCGTGATCGCGTCGTAAATCAATTCACTGGACTTAGAAGAAACCTCTTTGGAGCCGAGGGTTGCGGAAAACTTCTTCAGACCAACCTTCGAGATTTTTTCGGAATGCGGTGCTTCGCGTCCTGTGAGCAAGCGAAATAGCATTCTTCCAAGCGCAACAACGTCAGAGCTATTTGATCTCTGCAAATCGTGCGTCAAAGGCAAAACCACTTTCGGACTGCCCTTTTTGACGTTCGGAAAAACATATTCGAGCGACAACGATCCGTGTTGGATTCCGTGTGACTCAAGTTCCGCGATCGCCGCCGCAACATGAGTAATGATTTCGAGTGACTGGGGCTCGGTCAATCGACGCTTCAGTGACATTTTGTCAGCCAGTGATTCACTTCCGCCAATCGCGGTAGCGACGAAGCGGAATTCTCGTGTGACAACGCATTCGTATATCTTTGTAAAGTTTGGATGATCGATGGAGCAACATTGCTCAGCCAAAAATTCGATTTCATTCCATTGCTGTAAATCTTCTCGAGAGTCACCGCGAAAGAAGTGGAGCCAGACGAGATGACCTGTTTTTCGATCGCGAGCTATCCAAATGTCCCGCTGAGCGACTCTTTCCAAAACTCGATAACGGCCAAAATCAAACGGCCCAGAATGACCGGCGAGCATGACTTTCGTTTGCAACGGAGTCAGTAATTTCTCTCTGACGAGCCACTTTGCAATCGCACCGGAATCTTGCTGTAGCTCGTTGTTGTTAAGCGACGCAAAAGCCTGTTGCGCTCTGGAGAAATCTTCGGGTGCCAGCAGACGGCTTTCACGCAGGATTACCCAGAGCCGGTCGATTCCAATTTTTGGCGTCTGCTTCATAAAGTGGCGAGTTTCCGCGAGGCGGTTGAGCAGGCAATCGGTGGATTTTGAAGACTCACCAATTGCCGCAACGGACGGTAACCTTTATTGTAAATCAATCATTCACTCTGGCGAACCGTACGCTGACAATCCCCGCAAGTTCTTTCAGTCTTCCATGAATAATCACGCACCACGCAAGCACCACATGAACGCGTTCGAAACCGTTCAACATTATTTCAATCGGGCATCTGATCAGCTTGAGCTTGAACCGTCGTGGCGGAAGCTAATGATGATGCCCAGTCGAGAAATCACGGTGGAAGTTCCCGTTGAGATGGACGACGGACGATTGGAGACTTTCGTTGGATTCCGCGTGCAGCACAATAGCG
>CAZORS010000164.1:0-12752 GCA_964582025.1 uncultured Pirellulaceae bacterium
CACCGGTCAATCGTGAAAGGTCGATTCGCTAGCAGCGACGGTGCTCACGCTAATCAAAATCAACACTCAAGACAACGTCGCCCTTCATTGGGTTGTCTTTGCCTGAAAGCATCGTCATGTCATCATCTTTTAAGTCGGGGCCGACAGAGTAGACCGAAGTTGCAACGCGCGAGTTCTGCATTTTGAGTGGTTCGCCATTGAACGGATCTGTTGGAACCGGTCCCGCGTCTGCAAATTTAAACGCTTCGTCCAGTGTCGTAGGTGGATTTCCGTCATGAGCCATGCGCCACTTTTTGACGACTGCCAAGCAAACCGCGATGCGGCCGTTGGCTTGAGAGACGAGTTCCTGATCGTGAATCGGATTGCATTGCACGTATTTCAGGATCGGTGATTCTTTCCATTCAAGGTTAGCAGTCCAAGCCACGTTGAGCGTCGCAAGTTCACGAACTCGATCGGCAGGCGGCTTCTTGCAAGCGGCTTCGATCTCGCGATATCGCCTCTGCTGAATTTCCAGTTCACGTTTAAAGTCAGCCTTCGTCATTGCATCAGTAATCGGTGGAAAGAAACGTATTTCGCCATTTCTTTGCTTCTTCTTACTTGCGACTCGAAGATTTTTTATGAATGCTTCCAGTTCCTTTTTCTCATCGTCGGAAAATTGAACTGTGTTTTCAAACTCTGAATCGAGCCTCCGCTCAAAGTGGTCAGCTAAATATTTTGGGAGATTTTGAATCCGGCTGAAGCCTCGATAAAGAATACTCATGATCGCGTCTTCATTGGTCCAATGAGTTTGATTCTTCATCGCCCGCTTATATTCCTTGTCGCGCAAATCGATCAGTGCTGACGCCGTTCTTAAGAATTGCCATTTGGCTTGCTCAACCGTCGAATCAATGTTTTCGGTTCGCGCGGCGTTGATTTTGAGGAAAGCAATGCAATCGTCAATTTCTTCATCCGTTTGATCACTTGCAAGCGTAGACGCCAGCAGGTGCTTGAGCGCGAAAGACTCAACTTTCAGGCCGATTGGGTCAAGGCAGTGTTCGCGATCTCGCGCAATTCCCAACATGATTTTGCAAACTCTCGCGTGCGACAACTCTTTGGTTGGATCGGATCCGTAGACTGCTTCCGCGAGATCGACAAACCGTCTCAAGCCGTGATCAGAGTGCAAGTGGTGCGGGTCATTGATGTTGCTGTGAAAAAAACAAACAGTTCGCTGTTGTTGGGCTGATTCGAGTTCGTTGAAAACCCAAGTGAAGTTCTTCAATGTGCGATTGAAGCGAAGTTGGAATCGATTGTCGATTTCGTAAACTTTACGCCGCGGAGACCAGTCTTTGCTTTTGCGAGTAAACCCGCGAATTTTTTCAAAGTCCCTTTTTACCTGTTTGCGTTTCTTTTTGATTTTGGAGTCTGCTTCAAACATTGCGGCAGCCTGTGGTTCGAGGAACCAATTCGCTGCACCATGATACATGTCCATGAAAACAAAAGTCCGCAGATAAAGCTGTTCGCGATTGTCAGCATCCGCGATCGAGAAATTCAAATCGGAATCGAAAGGCGCCAGTGATTTTAGTTCAGCGTCAAGTTGGTGAACCGTGTCACTGATTCGCATAATTGGCCAGTCAGCGGTTTGTGCGCAGACAAACGAGGTGAAAAAGGAAGCTTGGAGAAAAACGATCGCTCTGACATTGAAACTTGAATACATTTGCCGAGGGTTCCGATTTGTTTGGATGGCGAATGGTAGACTTTTGTTTCGCTCAAAATAACAATTGATAAACGGTATAGCAAACCAAAAGGATCACACAGAGACACAGTCCGGCGAGCCATCGTAGGCGGCTAATATAGAATCCGCGAGTCAGTTTGCTGCTAAGTAGGTAACCCCAAAAGACGCCCAAAAAACCAAGACAAAAAATCGCTGTAACAAGGACTCTGCCAAGTCGATTTTTCAGGCGAAGCTGGCTGAGCCGTTGTTCAATCCGTTCATGAAACGAATCGTCAATCTGCATGAGCACATAGCCGACGTAGAAGTCGTCATGATCGGCTTCCAGCCGTTTCGCGGTTTCGGCATCATAGTCTCGCCGAAACTTATGGACATGTTCATCTTCCATCAGATTGCGAATATCCTCAAGCGGAATCGCCGCAATGACCGCCCGACTGTCCTCGCCGTAGTTCGTCGCTGCCCAACTGATTAAGTCCGTCTTCGCGGCGGGTACTAGACTTTCTGTTGCCGCAAAATGAGTTGCAAACTCTTCTGTCTCAACAACGAATGAATTCGCAGCTGTTACGTTTTCGGTCCAAACTGGGAGATTGCTTTCCTGCTGCGGATTCGGTAGCGTTTGAAAACCAAAAAGCGAAACGGAAATCAACTGCAAAATCAACATCAGGCGACCTTCGACGCCTTCGAACCCATACAAATCAGCTCCCGTTGTTGCGTGCTCAACCAAGGAGACGCCAACTGAACGGAGATTGAGATAACTCCTGACAACAGGCAGCATGTAATCAAAGGCAGGCCCAATAGTTGGCTTAAGACCGCGCCCAATAGAAGGCAAATGCCAACGTCCCAAATCTTTAACCTCGTCGCGCGAATCGGATCAGCGACACGCCACCATCGCAACGCGGCAAACAAACCAACGAAGAAGATCAGCCAAGCTGGGACGACCGGTAACGGCAGTCCCATCGTCGTGTCAGCTGCGGGTCGAGTGAAGTTGGCGAACGTCAAATCGACATGAAAAAAGTTAGCCGCCGCGATCGCCACGAGCCCTGTTAGCAATCCGATTCCCGCCGTGATCAATCGTCGCTGAAAATGATCTTCGACGTTTTCGGTTTCCCAGTACTTGGCACTGCAAACGACAGCGATGCACGCGGTCGAGCAAGTGATGACCAGCCATGTGTAAAAAGCCCAACCTTCAACATCGGCCACTGTGATCGACTGGTAAACAGCCAACCCAAACAAGCTAAGTACGATGCTCGATAGCGCTGCGATCAATACCGACCCGAGCCATTCTGTAAATCGATCCGACGCCGGTCGCTGTTCCAGCCATTGTCGAAGTGCCGTTGGGATAATTCCAGTTTTCCGCAGCCGTTTCTCTTCGCGTTCCAACGCCGACTGACCGGCCCAAGATCGCATCAGCAACCATGAAACCCAAGCGACTCCAAAAAGTGCCACCATCCACGGCAACCATTGTGGCCAACAGACAATCAGCCACCCTGCGAGCATCAGCAGTCCGGCGCGAATCGGTGTCGCTAAGGGGTGATTCGAAAGTCGATTCGTTGCTGCGTGGCACTTGCGAGCAACCTTCTTTGCGAAGATTCGTTTGCGTTGCGAGAGACGTAGTTTGCTTCGTTTTGGCGGTGCTGGAATGGTTGGCGCGGCGCCCGATTTCATTTCCTCCAATGCGGATTCGACTTCATCGGGACCCATCAAGGCAATCGGTTCCATGCCAACAACCGTCGTGCGGCGAGCGAGTTTCTTGTTTGCAGAAGGTTTCTCTTTTTGAGCAACTTCTTGGTCGCTTCGATCCGAATCGCGCGGTGGAGTTGTCTTTCGTAGTCGACTCAACCGATCTTTATCTTGCTGAAGCAATTCCTCATTGGGCGCGTAATCCGAAAGCGGACCGAAAACGATCTGCGGCATGTGCGTTGCCGAATCTTGGTCGCTGATCAGAATCGATTCAATCCGAGCGCCCGTTTGATTTGCTGATTCGCCGTCGACGGTTCCTGTGGGCAAAACGGCTTCCTCCGGTCGCGGAAAAACGCCGACCGAATGTAGCGATAAGATTTTCGCGTCTTTGCCGTTGAACTCAGGCCAAGGCATCGCCGCCATTAGTTCTGACACGTTCGAGAAACGCGTTTTGGGTTCTTTCGTTAAGCAGCCGGCCAATACTTTTCGGTACGCCGCTGGCGCCTGATCAAAATCCACTTTCTCGATCAAATGCTTGTACATGATCTCTTGCGAGGTCTCGCCATCGAACGGAACGTCGCCCGTTAGCAATTCATAAAGCACGATGCCGAGTGCGTAGATGTCGATCTCTTTTCCGTAGACGCCTTTTGAAATTTCGGGGGCCATGTAGTGAACCGTGCCCACGGTTCCGGTTTGGCCTGATTGGCGATTGCAAGAGATAAACTTTGAAAGGCCGTAGTCGCCGATCTTTATCACGTGAGCATCATCGTCTCGGAAGACGTTGGCCGGTTTGAGGTCGCGATGAACGATGCCTCGATGATGAAGGTAGGCTACTCCTGACGCGATCGAAGTGAACCACAGCTTCAGCAACGATTCCGGAATGCCCTTCGGGTGATCGTCCAGAATGTCGCGAAGGCTTGGGCCGGGGACGTATTCCATCACCACCCAACTCTCTTGAGATTGGCTGGTTTGAATGTCCCACAGCGAAATCAAATTGACGTGTCGAATGTTGAGGCACTGTTTCACGCCACGCAATTCGATGTCCAAGTTGCGTTGAATCTTTTTCAGTGCGACCTCTTTCCCTGCATCATTAAGCGCAAAGTACACCTCGCCGAATCCGCCGATGCCGATTCCGCGTTTGAGGGTGTATCCCCGGAGTGGTTTAGCTCCGCTGGGGTAAGAGAACTTCATTCAATCGCCAAGGATGCAAAGATGGAGAAGTGGATAACTTCTCCATTGTAGCTTGTCCTGACGAAAGGGGGAGCGAGACTTCCTTACTCACCTACGCCCGTCGTGAAATCTCAAACTAGAGGTTTCTGGTATTTTCGGTCTTCTGTTTCGCTGAAGTCGACAAGGCTGTCGATTGGTTCGAAGAACAGAAAGTAATCGTTGCCAGAATCGCCAAACAATTCGTCCTCGCCATCGCCGCCGAACAACAGATCTTCATCTTCTCCGCCATCGAGGACGTCGTTGCCTGCGTCGCCACGGAGTTTGTCGTCGCCTTGGTCGCCGAAGAGCGTGTCATCATCGTCGCCTCCGACGAGTCGATCATTGCCTTCACTGCCTCGAAGCGTGTCTTTGCCGCCAAGTCCGACCAGAGTATCGCTTCCAAATCCTCCGAGCATTTCATCATCCCCGGAATCGCCACGCAACCAGTCGCTTCCCGCGCCGCCGTTCACATAGTCGTTGCCCAAACCTGCGAACACGATGTCACTTCCATTTCCAGCTTCAATTGTATCATCGCCGTCGCTTCCATCGATGAAGTCATCGCCTCCAGCGGCATCGATCGTGTCGTTGCCTTCGTTTCCGCGGATCCAGTCGTCGCCGTCCTGAGTCGTGATGGTGTCGTCCCCGATTCCACCGTGAACGATGTTGCGATCGCGTCCGCCAACAAGAATATCTGCTCCAGCATCACCACGAAGTTCATCGCGTCCAAAATCAGAGAAGATTTGATCGTCGCCGTTTCCGCCGATCATTCGATCATTGATATCGACGCCGCCGAAGTTTGGATTGTCTCCATAGAGCACGTCGTCGCCATCGCCACCGTGGATGAAGTCGTTTCCGTTGAGTCCTCTGCCGGGAAACGAAGTCACGGTTCGAATGTCACCGCGAAGCATATCGTTGTCAGTTCCGCCGAAAAGCCGATCGTTACCGGCTCCGCCATCAATTTCGTCCATCCCATCGTTTCCATAGACGATGTCGTCGCCGACGCCTCCATCGATGGTGTCGTTCCCTTCTCCGCCAACTAGCAAATCATCATTCGCGCCGCCAAAAATGTAGTCGTCTCCTGGCCCACCATAAACCGTGTCATCAGTGTCGGCGACCGAGTCCACGCTTTGAAGGTCAGCATAAATCATGTCGTTGCCTTCACGACCAAAAATCGTATCGCCATAAAAACCGCTTCCATAGATCGTGTCGTCACCCGATCCTCCGTCGAGTCGATTCGCTCGATCGAAGAGACCTTGTACTCTGTCATTACCCGCATTGCCAAACGCGTACTGCCCGTACACGAGGTCGTTACCATCGCCGCCGTAAGTTCGTATGCCAGAAAGAAAGTCGTCGCCACCGTGACCAACCATGATGGATTGAATGGTCTTGTCCGCGATCACTTGGTCCGCGAAATCGTTGCCGATGAAACGAACTGAGTTGGCGTTCGGGAAAGCAATGAAGTCGCTGTATTCCAATCCAGGATCATCAGTGGGATCGGCGTCATTCGTGCGGAATCCGGTGGCTTCGACGTAGCCGATCTGGTTGTCGTCATTGAGTCTGATGTTCAATTCGGTTCGCTCAGAAGCCGGATCAGCCTGCAAGACCAATTCTCCAGTCGCAGTCACGCTTGCCGTTACCGGTAGAAAGGAAGCAAGTACTCGTCTGGGTTCGAGCGGTCGGTAATCGGATGTCGCTCGGCTGGAGAAATTCCGTGTCATTTGATGCTCGCGAATGATGTAATGATTGTTTTAAAAATGGTCCGTTTGCAGATCCGTGCGATGCCAGCGCTAGTTAACAGGTATTGCCGTTTTTTTGGGTTAGTCAAGTTTTTTACATTTGTTTAACGGTAAGCCGGAGCCGACTGCGACTGCATTCCTCGCACGCAGTCGCCTTCGGCTTGTCGTTAAACGATTTCTCTAAGCCGCCAAAATTCACGAAGTGCCATCGGATTTTGGCAAAATGTAACGATCAGCCAGAGCTGTCCGACTGGTGTGACCCTTCAAGTTATGCGGGTTCTTCACGTTGGAATGGTCATCATGGCTCTGGGGTTCAGGTTGTGACGATGATGCGGATGATTTGTATCTTCATCACTCGTCGGTCTAGAAATAATGAAACGCCATTGGCTTTCCAACACGGTCCTGTCTGGCTTAGGGACCCTTGTTTGCGCGACATCCATGTTGGTGATGGTTGTCGGTTGTTCGACAAAGAACCGAATCGTTATTCCAGCCCAATGCGCCGGCGCACCTTGCACCGACCAGCTGCAGAAAATTGCTGTTCCGCAATTGATGGACGAAGCTTGCCTCGAGGAGACTCCTTACACGGGTCCGCCAATTACGATTTCGAACTTCGAACAGGCGGAGCCGTGGGATCTTAGCCTCGATGAATGTGTTCGGTCAGCGCTTGCTAATAGCAAGGTGATGCAAAAAGTTGGTGGCGTTGTTGTGTCTTCACCGGCTGCAGTTAGCACGTTATACGATCAGGCAATTGTTGAATCCGGCCCGCAGAGTGTCGAAGCAGCACTGAGTGCCTTTGACGCTCAATTGACTTCTTCATTTAATTACAACCGAAGCGAAAGAGTTTTCAACAACTTGTTCTTTGGAGGTGGAGCTCCATCTTTGATCAGCAACACGTCTGCGTTTCGCGCTCAGTTGAGCAAACAGTCGGCCAACGGTAGCACGTTCACGATTCGGAGCTTGACGGACTACAACCGCAACAGTTCGCCTGCCAACGCGTTTGGCAGCGTCTACGACCTTGTCAATCAGCTTGAGTTTCGACAGCCGTTGGGTCGTGGAGCCGGCACCGCGGTGAATCGAATTGCGGGACCTAATGCCGTTGCAGGCCAATACAACGGCGTGTTGATCTCTCGTATCCGCAGCGATATCTCATTGAGCGACTTCGAGTCGGCGGTTCGTAATCTTGTTCGCGACGTTGAAACCAATTATTGGGAGCTGTACTTCGCGTATCGAAACCTTGATACGATTCTTGAAGCACGCGATTCAGCACGGTCAACTTGGGAAAACCGCAAGCTGCGTTTGGATAATGGCGTCGGTCGACCGGATGACGAGGCTCAGGCTCGCCAACAGTTCTTCGCGTTCGAAGTTCAAGCACAATCTGCGCTTGCTGGTCGAGGTCAGGGGCAGTTGGGCGTGTTTGGTGCCGAACGAAACCTGCGACGATTGATGGGACTTCCTCCAGTTGATGGTCGCATCATCCGCCCATCTTCAGAGCCCGTTGTTGCTCCGATTGCTTTCGATTGGGAGGCCAGTCGCGAGCAGGCACTTTCGCGTCGCGTCGAACTTCGACGTCAAAAGTGGACTATTCGCCAACGTGAGCTGGAAATGATCGCAGCGCGACAGCTGAACAAATGGCAATTCGATGTGGTTGGAAATTATGGTTGGCGTGGATTTGGCGATAACCTTTTCGGAAGTCGAGATCGCGTTAGCGGGAGTGCCGTGGAGGATCTTACTAGCGGTGATCTTGATGACTGGCAGTTGGGCTTCGAGATGAACGGGCCACTCGGTAAGCGAGCCGGTCATCTGGCGGTTCGAAACGCGGAGCTAAATCTGATTCGAGCTCGCACGATCCTGGCAGAACAGGAGCGACAGATTCAACATGACTTGAACGCGGCGTTTACGGAAGTCGATCGCTCGTTTGTGAGCATGAAGTCAAGTTTCAATTCTAGGATTGCTTCACAGGACGAACTGGAACCGAAACGAAAACGTGTCGAAGAAGGCAAGGATCAGGTGTTCTTTCTGCTAGACGCTCAGCAACGTCAGGCAACAGCTGAAAGCAACATTCATCGCTCCATCGCCGACTACAACCTCGCGATTCTTGCCTATCATTTCTCGACCGGCAACCTGTTGAGTCGATTTAATATCCAGTTGACCGAGGGTCCTTGGTCAGAGAATGCTCAGGCTCGAGCGAGTGTCAAAGCTGGTCGAATTGAGCCCGGGGAAAATTGCTGCAATGACACGCCTCCAGTTTCGACTGGCGAGTTCAATCAGCAATCTGCGACTGCTTCGTATATTCCAACTCAAGAGATGAATGGTTACGAGCAAGGTGTGACGTATCAAGAGTCAGGCGATGTGGGTTCCAAGAGCGATAACGCAAATGAAAGTGAGCCGATCGAAATCGAAGAGGAACCTTCGACCGACGACGATTCATTGCTTGATTTTGATGATGCCTCTTCGTCCAGTCCGAGGGTCAATCCGAATGCCAAAGGCTTTCTGTCCGGCGTTGCTGAGAAGTTGAATCCTCGACGAAGAAGATAGAAAGTTGAGCTATCGTCAAGTCGTGCTACAATTGGCGTGAGGCGACTGGGATGGTCTCGCTGATTGATTTGACTAATTCCTGGTGTTCCTTTGTTTGCGAAGCTCTTTGTTCTGCTGTTGATGTTGCAGGTCAGCCACGATTCGGCTGAAGTGCAATTCGAGAAACAGATATTGCCGATTTTTAAGCAGCATTGCTTTGAATGCCACGGCGATGGGGAGACCGAAGGCGAATTGTCTTTGGAATCCATTTCTTCAATCCGGCGCGGCGGTCACACTGGGAGCCCGCTGTTGGCGACGATGCTGACTGACAGTGAACTCTATCTTCGCATCATTTCGCTCTCAGAAGGCTATCGGATGCCGAAGAGGAATGATCCTCTTTCGAAGCAAGATGTCGAAACGATTTCGGCTTGGATTGTCAGAGTGCCTGAATTGGATACGACGGAGCCATCTGCGACGGAAACTTCATCCGCTGCAGTCGCGAAAGTCGGTTCTGCAGGAACGAATCAATCTGGAAGTGACTCCAATCAAAGCCAATATCTAGCGTTAATAATTGGATCTGTTTTGATCCTTGCACTAGTTGGTTGGTTGGTATTCCAGTCGATTTCCAAACGCAATCGAGGCAGGCAGATTTCGCGAAACCGCAATCGGTTTTCGGCTTTCATGGCGATGTTCGTCGGTGCGATGACTTTGCTGTCGATAATCGGTTTCGGGTATCTGTATTTTCAAGCCAAACAGTTGAAGGATGAGAACGCGTCGCTGAAGGCGGAGTTGCAATCGCTGCGACCAACGATTCCCCCGGTGATCAAAGTTGATGCGAGAAATCTTCCGTTGCCTCCTCATCCGATGCATCCGCCGCGATTGGGCGGTCAATATTATCGCGGCAACGACGAGCGAGATGATTCCCTGTTCAACGGCGGGTTTTATCGAACCGCAACGATCGATTTACACGTGGTCAATTCAGCGGGCGAACGGCTTGATTGGAACGACGATCTCAGTGACGCGCTGGCGATCGAAATCGAGATTCAACGAGCGCCCAAAGCGACGAAGGAACTATTCAGCCAACGCGTGCTGAAAATGGTTTCGCTGGAGCACTTTTGTCAAACGGCGCCGCGTTTCAACCGATCATCGAAATTCACCGTTGTCGAAAAGGAAGACCTTTGGAAGGCTACGATTCCACTGCCCAAACAATCGAAGTGGAGCGGTGATCGACTTCGCGGCATGGTTTACATGATGTATGGTGTCCAGCCTGGTCAGCAATTGCCGCGACCTCATTTTGCGATTCGCTACGACATTCAAGTCGATGAAGACAAGATCTCAAACGAATCGGTGCTGTGGATGGGATCGATGTACACGCTTGGAAACCGTGTATTGGTTCCCGAGGAAGGTAAAATTTTGCTCGACCGATGGTTTGACTGGCGTCCCATTCCCGTCGTCGAAGGCGAAGCCACAACGGATCCAAAGCTGTTGGGCGTCGAAGAGCATCAAGGGCAATAGAACGCCCTTGAATGATATTCACAGTGCGTTACAGCCAATGATCGAAGACTTTCGTTCCCTATCTGAAATCTCTTTATGACTTACCGGCGGTGCATTGGCCCGCCAATCGAGCCAGTCCGGCGAATCGCAGTGCCACGCAATAGTCGCGATGGATTCGTTTCTTCAATCGGGGTGCTGATTGCATTTGGCAACCCGGTTCTGATGTTGTCTCTAATGTATCGAAATCGCCAATCGCCTTTGTAGAATCCACTTGAAGCCCAGTGGCCTACGATCGAAGCCTGCTGTTCGGTGGTGTATTCCCAGAACTGTTGGTTCTTCAAATCTTCGTAATTGTAGGCGCTTTGGTTGTCACCCGATTGCAAGATAGAAATGCCCTGACAGTAAGCCGAACCCAAGATGTAGGCTTGGGGAAGGATTCCGTAGAGTCCCTGCCAAGCATGCGTTGACTCGTGGATCAAAAGACTGATTCGCTCACCGCCTAAGTTTAGTGCGTAGTTCGAAGGCCCCACATTGAGCCAATAAACTCCCGGCTCGTTGGGATAGGGAGACGGGCTACACCATGCAGTGCTCGGAACTGCCCCTTGGCCATCAGTGATCCGCAAATTGCTGGCAGACATGGATCCTTCAAACACAGTGTTGATCCGCATCGATTCCATTGCCTTAAGCTGTCTAACGTTGTCCGGAATGACACTGTCGATAAGTTCTTTTCCAGCATTGAAGGCGTCTTCTGCCGAGTTTTTGAGATCGTTTAGACGGTCCCACATAATCGTCTCCTCGAGTGAGTGAATGAAGCTCTTCACTCATGACGCGGAAACTTCTGAAACCGGCCAGCAGAATCCAAAAAAGTTTGTCGGACGCGAATTCTGTTGCCATTGGCTTCTATGCCCATCAGAGGACGCACTAGAAGTGCAATGAAGACGCGTTTTAGGTGCGGGTGCCAAGCGACGTATCACTTTGCGGTGAAAGTGACAGTTCGAGCATCGATTTCCATCAACCAGCGCCAAGTTTTCTTCTGTTCAATATCCGGAATAGAAAATTTGATTGAGGTCGGAAGTTTGACGATTTTGACCGGTCGTTTCCAGCCAAACCACGATTCGTCACTGGCGATTTCGTGCAAATAGTCGTGAAGCCACTCGGCGACTTCAGGTGGCTCAGGGCCGAGTTCCGTGGAAATCACTTCACCGCTTTCATCCCTGTAAACGAGATCGCGATTTTTATCGGGATTGAATTCGATTCGCACGGCGTCGGCTCGACTTGCCCACAAAAGAACGGAGGCCAGGATCTGTTTCTGACGAGGCCATTTGAGCCAGTAGTTCCTCCACCGATTCAAACGGACAGGATGAATTTTCACGGTTCGCATTGGGCTACTGTTCGGTTGATAGCTCGTCAACGATCTTGACTTGAAAAGGTTCTCGATGATCGCTGAACGAACAGGCCCCATCGACCACCACCATGATCGAATTGTGTAAGTAGTCCACTGCATCGGTAACCAGAGGAACCTGTTCGTTGCAGTGAGAACAAATCGGTCCGCAATTCGGGGCGAACTTGCCGCCGCAAATGCAATCCGGGAGCGTCGCAGCAATTTGGTCCAAAAGTTCCTGTGACTTATCATCCCAAACTAGCGCTTGGTCGGATTCGCGATGAATTACGTTGGAGCACGTGTCGCAAAAAAAATGCGGGAAGGAGCTGCTCATTTCGCTGGAGATCCAAGCGGGTGTCAGTCCATCGCAGCTGGGGCAGTGCACGTCGCCAACCCACTGCAGCGACCGGTCGTATTCAATTACTTTCATGGGGCTCAAAACGTAGGGATGGTCGAATAATTAAGCCGGTGTTGCGTACTGAATGTTTACTGTCATCGTTTAACGTCTAGCCGAAGGCGTCGGCGTTTTGAATCGCGAAACGCCGACGCCTTCGGCTAGACGTTAAACGAACTGTGTCAAACTGTTCTCAAGAAACCGGTTTTACTTTTACTCCACCGCTCAAAAGCAGGACGTTGGCCCGAATGCCAAAAAACAGGCGAGTTGTTCCCGAATCGATTCAAGGCTCCAATGAAACAGATCAGTCACAATTGTATACCAACTCAAACTACGAATCCTCATGCAATCCGATTTTCAACCCTACCTCGAAGTTGCCGAATCGGCAGCGGACAAAGCCAGTGAGATTCTGCGAGGCTATTTTGAAACGGGCGTCCGTTCTTCTGAAAAAATAGACGGCGACAAAAAGCAAGGACTGGTCACCGTTGCCGATCTCGAATGTGAGTCGGCCATCATCAAGACGATTCAAGACTCGTTTCCAGACCATGCTTTTCTGGCCGAGGAGTCCGCATCGACGGGAGATAACACGGATCATTTGTGGGTCATTGATCCGCTCGACGGGACCAATAACTTTGC
>CAZORS010000165.1:0-12546 GCA_964582025.1 uncultured Pirellulaceae bacterium
CAAGTCAAAAGTTCGCGTGGTCAACGTTTTGAGCACGAAGAGCTACGAATGTCCGACGTGCAAATACGAGTGGAATGTGTTCGAACCTGAGGTGCCAAAAGCTCCAGAATCTGCAGAGGCGTCGAGCCCATCAGATCCATCGGGTGAGCCAGCGGAGATCAAGGAAGTCGAGCCAGTGCCTCCATCGGCTCCGAACATGGACCTGCCGGATGTTGAGGCTTTGGACCTCGATTCGGTCCCTCGCCCTCCAGTCGAAATCAAGTAGCGGAGCGAAATAAAAAAGGGCTTGCCATACGGCAAGCCTTTTTTTTGTTTCAACAATGACCGCGAGTCTAGACTGGAACAACGAGGTTTCCAAAAATGCTTGTATCATCCGTGATGCGGAAAGAATCCGTTGTCGGAGTGATTTGCTCGGTCAAGTTCTTCAGGTCGATTTTGGTGCCATTGAGCTCAAGACTCTCGATGCGATAGGCTCCCCAAATCTGATTGGTGATCGTGACTGAACCGTCGACAATATCTGAATTGTCGAGCTTCAAATCAATGGTTAGATCGCGTCCATTCAAGCTGAATCGCAAGTCATTTTCGAGCGAATCGAGCGTCGGGAAATTAGACAGTTGGATCGTGTCACGACCGGCGCCTTGTTGTTCATCAATTACGTCGTTGCCGTCACCGACCCCAAAGACAAACAAATCGCTGCCCGTGCCACCGGTCAGGGTGTCGTCGCCCTGCCGTCCTTCGATGGAATCATTGCCGTTTCCAGCATTTACAACATTCGCCAAGTGGTTGCCAAGGATTTCGTCATCGAGATCGCTCCCAATCGCGTTCTCAATTTCAGCACGAAAAGCGATCACTACGTTTTCATTGAATCCGTTGATGGTACTGAATCCGCCCGGACTCAAGTCAATCTTATTGGTGTACAGGTTAGATGTCAGATCTTGCCCTTGACCAATAGTTGGGTCAGATCCTGCAAGGGAAAGCGTGTCGGATCCTCCTCCGTCCCAAATGGTTTCAGTAAACGCTTGACGACCCGTCCAAAAATCGGCAAGACTGTAAATGTCATCTCCAGGCCGGTAGTTCGTGTTTACCCCGTAATTCCGCTGAACGGATTCAGTGTCGTACAATTGAGGAGTTGTCGGAAACAGTCCGTCGGCTCGCTGTCCGGTGAAGGTCGATAGCACAGAAAAATTGTCCGTGTTGGTTGCGTCAGGCAGTACGGCTGAACCTCCCGACGGTTCAAACGTATGTTGGAAACCCAAGGTGTGCATGATTTCATGCAGGAGCGTGGTGTAACTGCTTCCGCCAAATGGGAGCTGCGGATCGTACTCAGGCCGGAACTCATTTATCAAGATTCGATTGAACCAGATGTCACCAGACTGAGGAAAAGCAGACGGGCCAAACGTAAACGCTTGCGCCTCATCGTCGTCGGCCCCATAATTGCCAAAACGGTAGATACCTCCGCGTTGTCCAAGTACATTTGTTCCCTGATCAGAAACCTCGATAAACTTTATGTTCGACAACTGCTCAAGTGAGTCGAAGGCACGTCGGACCGAAATTCTTTGGTTTTGGTTAAAGGGCGTGAAGTCTTCTGGTGGATCTTCATCTTCAGCAGTGCCGGTTTCATAGTCTGGGAAATCTTGCATGAAGCTGTACGAGAGTTCTAAACGGCCAAATGAGTCTGTAGGGATGGCTGGAACGTTAAACCAAGTGTTTCCGATGTCATGAGCCCCGATGAATTCTGGTTCTGTTCGAACGTCAAGCTTTGACCATGACGTCCACAGACCATCCGCGTTTTGCACTCGTGCCAAAACTGGGTCTTGATGTCGGTTGTTAAAGTCGCCGGTTCTTAAACGGACGAATGCATCGGCTTCAGCCGCCGTAAAGTCATGAATGGTTAGAGCATCCAATTCGTTGTTGTTGAACTCAAAACGAGCACTTCTCTCGTCGAAGGCATTCCCGTCATAGATCTGGTAGCGGATGGTCTCTCTGCCGCTATCGGTACGCGTGAAAAGATCGGTGAGGGAGTAGTTAACCAATTGTTGGTCGTAAATATGACCGACATTTGCCAATTCTGGACTTATTGGAGGGGCAACGAATTCTGTTGTGATCGAGATCGTACCATTTCCACTCAGGAATTTTCCATCGTTTCCACGGTATCGAATCTGCTGAACGAAGTCGAAGTTGGGAGCTTCGTATTGCAGCTGATCTAACTCATTTGCTTCAACACGAATCCATTGTTTACGTGGCTGAACGACGCCGTTGAAAATCAACTCACCATGCACTGAGTGCGGACTGGTGTTCCAAAATTCGTAGTACTTGATCGTGTTGTTATCATCATCAGTGATGTTGGCCAGCGGAGCCATTTGGATGGTCTCTCGCGAGATCGCATCTCCACGAGTGAATTGAGCTACCGGACGGTTCACGTTGGCAGTAGTGCCGACATCGTAAGTTCCTCGCTCGCTCCAAAGCTCGCCATCGTAAGCAAAGATGTCGAACGGCTCCGAAGAATTCGGGCCGGACGTCGTGTAAGTTACCCGTCCAAGATCTTCGGTCTGGATTAAATGGTACTCGCCCTGAGGGAGCACTTCACCGTCAAGGGAGAGGAAGCCAGCGTCTACAAACCGGTCGCGGATGAAGTACTGCGTGATCGGAAAGCCATCGGGATCAAATCCTTGAACGAACGGCTCAACCGGAGTTGCTTCGTTCGCCAAAGCGTTGAACGGTCGATTCAAAACGAATGGTCGCGTCACGTTTTCACGGACGGTGTACAAGAGTCCAAAATCCGAAGCGACGGAAAATTCTCCAGTGACATCAACGGCGATCACGCGAAAGCCTTCTCGTCCGATCCGAGAACCACTTACGTATTCCAAATTGGGAAGGTCTGCAGCTTCAACGACGAACTGACTTCCGTTGGTCTGAGCGACTCCATTGAGTCGAAAGAAGCCACCGGTTGGATCATCCTGATAATCTTCGACGCGGAAGAAATTGATCGCATCACCATCAGGGTCAACAGTCGAAAACAGATCTTCGCCGTTGATGATTGAATTGAGAAAAATGTTGGTGTTAAAATGTTCAACGACTGGGCGGCCCATAGTCTATTCCTTTTACGCCTTCAGATGAGAGGGACTCTGTTTTGGACTGAATCAGCCGAGAAAAACGGTCTGAAAAAACAAAAGTCCACCCTTTAAATCTACTCGAACCTTGGGTTCTTTCAATTTGATTTTGTGCAAATAGAGCCCGAATTCAGCCGCAACTAGGGGCAACCTTGGGGATTTCTTGGGTTAGAGTGAATCCGACCACAAACTGTCCTGGCTAATTGTCCAAAAAGCTGCCGTCCTGAATTTCGTCATAAGCGTCAAATCCCGGTGTTGAACCTGATTTTGAATCCCGTCAGGAGCTGACAGACTCGGAATTGCAAAGTAGGACGGGCACTCTTGCCCGTCAAAAATCAAGTCGGCCCAGGGTGCCAACCTACGCTTCAGCTCTGAGAAACCACTAGAACAACCTGTTGTAGCCATTGAGTGCAGCCACGCGATATGCTTCGGCCATTGTTGGGTAGTTAAAAGTCGAATCGAGGAAGTAGTTCAGCGAATTGGCTTCCCCTTGCTGGTACATGATTGCTTGGCCAATGTGAATGATTTCCGACGCGTTGGGACCGAAACAATGCACTCCCAGAACTTCCAGCGTCTCGCGGTGAAACAGGATTTTCAACATGCCAATGGACTGGCCAATAATTTGCGCCTTGGCCAGATGCTTGAAATTCGAATTGCCAACTTCGTAGGGAATCTTCTCTTCGGTCAGCTGCTTTTCCGTTTTGCCAATGCAGCTGATTTCGGGGCTGGTGTAGATGCCCGCTGGAATCTCTTTCGCGATTCGTTGATCTTTTTCTGTCGCGTCGCCGAGGATCTGTTTACCTGCCGATCGACCTTGCGTATAAGCCGCCGATGCCAAAGAAGGGAAGCCAATTACATCACCAACGGCGTACACATTGGGCACATCCGTTTGGAATTTTTCGTTGACCGCAATGTAGCCGCGATTGTCGGGTTCGATGCCGATGGTCTCCAGCCCCAAATCGTTGCTGTTTCCAGTCCTGCCCGCCGCCCACAGTAGCGCGTCTGATTTGACTTGTTTTCCGCTTTTGAGATGCGTGATCACGCCGTCGTCGACCGCTTCGATTCGATCGTACTGTTCGTTGTGCCGAATCACGACGCCACGTTCTCTCATGTGATAACTGAGCGCGTCAGAGATTTCGTCGTCTAGGAAATCTAGCAGTCCTTCGCGACTGTTGATTAGGTTGATCTTGATCGAAAGGTTTCGAAACATTGAGGCGTACTCGCAACCGATCACGCCGGCACCGTAGATCGTCATTGATTTCGGTTTGTGGTCGAGCGAAAGAATCGAGTCACTGTTGAAAATTCTGGCGTCGTCAAAGTTGACGCCTTCGGGCTGGTAGGGACGCGCGCCGACGGCAATCACGACCTGTTTCGTTTTGATCGTTTGCCCGCCTTCTACCTTGATCGTGTTCGCATCGACGAATCTGGCGTGTCCGAAGATGACTTCCACGTTGTTGCGACCGTAAAACGTCTTCCGCATCGACTCTTGTTTGGCGATGACATCTGCGGCTGTCTTCGTCAGTTGAGCAATCGTCGGGTCGGCTTTGACGCCACAATCGATCAGCAAGGGATTGTTGAGCGATTCGGTCAGGCGAAAAATGGTGAATCGGAGTGCCTTACTGGGAATCGTGCCCCAATGCGTACAGCCGCCGCCGATTTTTTCGTAGCGTTCAATAACGACGACTTGCTTGCCTTGTTTGGCCAGTTGCATGGCCGCACCTTCGCCACCGGGGCCGGAGCCAATCACTACCACGTCTACGTCGAGATCTGTCATCGTTCAATTCGCCTAGCGCCAAAGGATGCGTTGATTCAAACCATGTTTTAGCTTTGCAACCGATTTCTGGCAATTCGAGGTTGATCAACCAAAGCGTTTCAATGACAGGAAGTCCAGATTCGAATCGGGATTACCGTCCAATATTTCGATCAGACGATGTCCCAACACGGGCGTGAACTTGAAGCCGTGACCAGAAAGACCGGCCGCGAAGGCGACGTTCGCGTGGTCTGGATGGTTGTCAATAATGAAGTGTCCATCACAGGACATCGTGTACATGCAAGTCGAATGATGAACTAGGCGATGACGCGAATGGTGGAGACTTTTGTCCATAAAAGCCTCGTTCAGCAAAAGTTCGTTTTTGTCGACGTCGCAATTCAAAGAGTCGGCGTTCTCGACTGCGTGCCCGCCGGTATGGCGACAGACCTTCAAGCCCAACGAATCCAATTCCGGTACACAGTAAAACTGCTGGCCATCATCTTCTTCGATGAACACAATCGGGAAGTCATTCACCAGTTTCTGTTCGACACGATCAATCTGGTACCAATTTTGTTGCTTTGCGATGACGTTCAATTCAACGTCGACTTCAGTGAGCAGCCGCTGCGACCAAGCTCCGGCACAGATTGCCAATCGGCGTCCCCGGTACGTTTCCCCATCGGTTTCGACCGTGACTCCTTCGTCCGTCGCCAACCACGAAATTACTCGAGTATCGCTTTGAAGTTCAGCTCCGCGTTTTCGAGCCTGAGCCAAATGTGCTGCCACGCAATGCTCGACGCGCAAGAATCCGGCCTCGGGTTCAAACAGTCCGACATGATTCGGCTGGACTTTCAGGATGGGCAATCGCTGCTGGATTTGGTCCGGAGAAAATCGTTCCAGCTTCAAATCGTGTTCGTCTGCGCTCTTTTGCACGCCGACGATTACTTCGCTTTCGGGTTGGCCAATCTGAAGGACGCCAGTTTGTTCAAGCAGAGGCTTGATGTCCGGCCGTGTTCGATGGCGGTTGTTCAGTTCGTCCCAGCGTTCGAATGCTTCTTCTGCCAACGGAACATAGAAAGGATGCTCGAAGTAAGCCTTTCGAATGATCCGCGTTTGGCCATGAGAGCTGCCTTTGTTGTGAGCGGGGCCGAACTGATCGATGCCCAGGGCGCTCCATCCCTTTTTCGCAGCATGATAGAGGGCCGCGCTGCCGACACCGCCGAATCCAATCACGATTACATCGTATACTTTCACGAGGCCAAAACTCTTTCGCTAGTAGTTTGGGGTTGGTGGGCGGTAGTCTTCAAAATCGATCGTCTTGAACCAGTCAATCGTTTTCGCAAGACCTTCACGAAGCGGAATTTTCGGTTCCCAGTCGAGATGTTTTTTCGCCAATGTGATGTCCGGCTGTCGTCGCGTTGGATCGTCAGCAGGGAGCTCGCCATAGACCAGCTTAGAATTGCCGCCAACTATCTCGATGATCATTTCCGCCAATTGCAAGATTGAGTATTCACCTTGATTTCCAAGATTGATCGGTCCTGCGACGTCGTCGGGTGCATTCATCAGACGAATGAAACCTTCGACAAGATCGTCGCGATAACAGAATGATCTCGTTTGCGATCCGTCGCCGAAAATCGTGATGTCTTCGCCTCGCAACGCTTGGCGAATAAAGTTACTCACGACCCGACCGTCGAATGGATGCATTCGAGGTCCATACGTGTTGAAAATTCGCGCCACGCGAATGTTCGTTTTGTGCATGCGGTGATAGTCAAAGAAAAGTGTCTCCGCCGCACGTTTGCCTTCATCGTAGCAAGCTCGAATTCCGATTGGATTCACGCAGCCGCGATAGGATTCCGGCTGAGGGTGCACTTCCGGATCGCCGTAAACTTCGCTGGTCGATGCCTGGAAGATCTTCGCTCCGCAGCGTTTTGCCATGCCCAGCAGGTTGATCGAACCCAGCACGCTGATCTTCATGGTCTTGATTGGATTGTACTGGTAGTGGCCGGGCGCCGCCGGACAGGCGAGATTGTAAATTTCGTCAACTTCCAACAAGATAGGAGCCACGATGTCGTGTCGAATCAATTCAAAGTTTCGTTTTTCGAGCAGATGAATCACATTCGATTTTTGGCTCGTGAAAAAGTTGTCCAGGCAGATAACGTCATGCCCTTGTTCGACGAGTCTTTCACAGAGATGTGAGCCTAGGAATCCTGCGCCGCCGGCGACGAGGATACGTTTTACGAGTGGCATAGATGGACCTAATAGAAGTTGACAGAATTCGACGAGCGCAAGAAAAAACCTTCCCGAGTTGAATTCAGGAAGGCGGATTTGTCAAACGAGGATGATCTAACGTTGACGCCGCAAGCCAGCTAGGCCAGTGACTGCAAATAGCAAGAGAGCACTTGAAGGCTCTGGAACAGCAACGACGCGAATGATGCCGTTTGAGTTTGAAGTCACGAATTCTGTTGTATCAGCGTTCCGGAAATTCGTATTAAAAGTCTGCGGGCCAAGCTCAATGTTCTCGAACTGAATGTCCAGAGTTGTGCCGACTGCGATGCCCGTGGTGTCAAAAACCATTGTTCCGACGACACCATCAGCGGTTGCTGTTACGCTGTCAATGAAGTCTGCCCAAAGGAGGTCGGTTTGGCTTCCGCCCAGCCCCGAGCCGCGTGTGCCACCATCAAAAACGGTACCAGAATTTCCGAGTTCAACCGAAGTCAAACGAGGACCAGTGTCAGATCCGTTCGCGATTGCTCCACCGTCGCCAAGCAGGATGAAGAGCTCAAATGTGTCGTAATTTTTGCCAGCGATGTTGGAGACCAGAAAGTCGACCCGTTGATTTGCTGTCTCAGCAACGAGCTCAATCTCATTGTCTACGCCATATCCCAGCTCAATTTGCTGTGCAAAAGCGTTTGAGCAAAAGAGAGTCATGGCAAGTGCGAAGACTGCCCCAAACGATGTTTTTCGTGTCATGTCGTGGCCAAGTTGCAATTATCAGGAAGGTGGATTTTGATGAATCCATTGAGGCAAATTTTAACTCTGCAATGGGGTAAACCATTATACTCCAGACGTAGAAAAAGTAGACCGATTAGCCAGATGTTCCCAGAATTGGTGAAATCGGTGCGCGAGACTGTCCGGGTTAGGTTGATGGCCCAGTTATCGCTTAAAATAGTGGACTTGTCCAAACTTGGAGTATGAGATGAAGCTGCGAAATATTCAAACGTTGCTGGTTTTTGTCGCGATCATATTTCTGTCGTTAGATGCCAGCGACACTTTGGCACAAATCAGGCAAGTTGAAAGACGCTCAGCGGCCCAGCCTGAATTGCGACCATCGGTTTCGAGCAGTCATCTTGCCAATCGAGTTCCACGCCAAACTTTGAAGGAAGCTTCCGATTTCCTAGGCCCAATCAAGCCAGTCCAACTGGCCGCACAATCCGCTGAAGTTTCTGTCGTAGGTCGACATCTGTTTTACAACAACAGCGCTTTTGATGGCGTCAGCAATGCCGATGCGATTGCCACAGACAAAACGCCGCTGTTCGACGGCACCATCGCTTCATCAAGTAATTACTCCAGCTACGAACATGGGCTCAACGGTCTGATCGTGGACTTTGAATCGCTCAACGGTGAAGTCGGCGAAGAAGACTTTCAATTCAAAGTTGGCAACGTCGATGACGCGGACGAATGGATCGATGCTCCGTCGCCTTCCTCAATTTCAACCGACTTCGGTGGCGGGGATAATGGCTCTGATCGAGTCACCATCATTTGGCCGGATGGATCAATTAAGTCAGCGTGGCTGCAGGTTCGAATCTTAGGCAATACGACCACCAAGCTGGCCGAAGACGATGTGTTTTACTTTGGAAGCGTCGTCGGGGAAGCGATGGATTCCGCAACGGATGCATTGGTTAACGCGTCGGACATTGGGGCCGTCCGTTCAAATCTTTCGGGTTTTTTTCAAGTCGATATTGAAAGCCCGTACGACATGAATCGGGACACGCGTGTCGATGCGGATGACATTGGAGTCGCTCGCAACAATCTTTCAGGTTTCTTTCCAGTAAATCTGATTCAGCCAATTTCGTCTGACCGACCCGGAATTGGTTTTAGTCGCGGTGTCAACTTCGGCAATATGTTGGAAGCTCCAAATGAAGGTGACTGGGGACTGACCGTCGAAGAACGCTTCTTTGACCTCGCGGTTGAATCCGGGATGGACCACATCCGCCTTCCAATTTCTTGGTGGAATCATACATCTGAAACTGCACCCTACACGATCGATGAAACTTTTTTCTCGCGAGTCGATTGGTGTGTCGATCAAGCCGTTTCGCGTGGACTTAAAATCATTGTCAACGTGCACCATTACAATGATCTTAATACGGATCCCGTGGCCGAAACGCCTCGTGCCCTCGCCATGTGGGAGCAAATTGCGACCCGTTACGCTGGTCAGCCAAAGTCAGTTTATTTCGAAGTCCTAAATGAGCCTCACGATTCGTTCAGTGACAATCCGGCTCTATGGGATGATTATTTGGCTCAAGCGTTGGCTGAGATTCGCGATACCAACCCAACACGTAAAGTTCTCATTGGCGGTGTTTACTACAACAGCATTAGTGGTCTGTTGGCTTTGACGCCACCGAATGATCCGTTCTTGATCGCCTCGTTTCACTATTACGAACCGTTTGCGTTCACGCATCAAGGAGCGACTTGGGTGGATCCGATTCCGGAAGTTGGAACGATGTGGATCAACGATCTTACTGGCTTCGGCAGTCAGTGGCAGAGCTGGTCTTGGAATTCAGAATTCACTCAAGCGATCGGCTACCTTGGAATTGAGTACACTGCCGGCTGGGCTGGAGTTCGCTTCCGATCTACGACACCAGTTGGTGATGTGAACAATATCAAATTCACGATCGATCAGCCCATGTCGCTACGGCTGATCATTCGAGATACGAACGAAGATGAAGTTCTTGTCCAGGATTTCCAGACGGCGAGCGGAGCAAATGAATATTCTTTCAATTTTACGTCGACGCTTCCGATTATCGACGTGGCGATTCAGAATCTTACTCCTGACCCACAGCCAGCGTTTCAATTGAGCGATGCTTCTCTGTTTGGTACTGGCGTTGTCGTTCCATTGTTGGAGACGCAAGAGGATGCGGTTGCGAGCAGCTTTATGGCAGCACAAATGTGGTCAATCACAAACGGAGTCCCCGTTCACTTGGGCGAGTTTGGTGCTTACGAACCGGGAGACATTGATTCCCGGGAACGCTGGACGACCGCCGTGCGAACTTGGTCTGAAACTCTCGACATTCCGTTCAGCTACTGGGAGTTCGGAGCAGGTTTCGGTGTCTACGATCCAAACGGAAATGCTTGGCGAACTCGCCTGATTCAGTCGCTGATCCCGGAATTCAATCCGTAGACGAACTAATAGCAACTGTTTTAGAAAAGTTGCCGTTGGGATTTGGCCGGACCGATCGGATTAAGCGTGCCTAGAATTCGGCCCGCCGCCGCCATGCCACTTAGAAATGCGCCTTCGACCCTCGGTCCGCCTGCCCAGTCGCCACATGCGGCGATGCCGGATTGAACGTCGAAGAAACACCGTGTCGCTGGCGGATCAATCGGAATCGCGTACTTCCAACGATGAGCCTTTAAATGGGTCGGTTGGGCTGGTTCGATGCCAGAACTTTTCCAAAACGCTTGCAGCATTTCTTCCGCAACCTCTCCCGCATCACGCTCCCAATTTTCAGCGGTCCATTGGTGTCCGGCATGGAGCAGCAAATGCTCGGCGTCATTCGGGCGCTGAGGTTTGGTGCTGTTTCTAGCTACCCAAGTCAAAATCGAATCGTTTACGAATCCGCCAACCCAATCATCAGCAATCGGATTCTCAAAAGATATCATCGCAGCCCAACAAGGTTGCATTTTTATTTTTGAAATTGGTTTTGCGAGCGCCGGATAGTTCACAAGTAGCTCAGCTGTTTGTGCAGCCGGCGCAGAGACGATCACACGATCGAACTCGCCAATGGCTTGTTCGGAATCATCCGACAGGCGGATTCCATTTCCTGATGGTTCAATTTTGTCAACTCGCGTTCCAACTTTGACGTTGATCTCTGACGCTAGGTGTTTGCAAATGCTATTCATGGACGGCGCGCCAACAAATCGTTCATTTGAGTCAGGTTTTTGAGTTCGTTCACCATTTTTGAACACGACAATGTTCTGCGAAGATTCTGAATTAGCATCGGGCCAGCGGGCGACAATGTTCTGCTTTTCCCACGATTCCACGTAGCGTTGAAAGCGAGGATCGCGAGCCGTAAAGTATTGAGCTCCGTGATCGAATCGTGGTTCGCCATCAACCCGACGCGTCGACATCCGCCCTCCAACGCCACGGCTCTTGTCGAAGACGGTTACGTTCAAGCCGTGATCCGCCAATGTTCGCGCGGCCAACAAACCGGAGATTCCCGCACCGATAACGGCGACTTGGGGAACTGGATCGAATCGAGGAGCCGAAACGCGATTTGAGTACTTGGTTGTATCCAACCGTTTCGCATGGTCCTTGGTCGACCGAGGTCGAACGGTTCCAAAAATGTTCATCTCTGGTTCAAACGGTCGGTCAAACTGACCTAGGCACCAAAGTAATCCTCCGTAGGAAGCGGGATCACGACCGTCGAGTGCATAGCGATGATTTAGATCGATCATGAACCGAAGTGCATCTCGCGGAGAACTTGCCCAGTTAAGTATCGCCTTCCCCCAAGTCATCCTGACGTTGTTATGAAGCTCGCCGTTTCGCAGCAGAGAATTTTGTGCCGTGTTCCAAAATTTATCGTCGGTGTTCCCGCGAGCGAGTTGCTCCCATGAGTATTCTTTTTCTCGGGAATCGCTCGCGTGGGACTCTAGCGTTGCTTGTGCCCATTGCGGAATGGCACTCCATTGATCGTGATCTTCGCGATGGAAGCAGAATGAATAAGCTAACTCTCGCCAGATGAGCAGCTCATCGAGATACTTCTCGCTTCCACCGTTGTCAATCATGGCCGCTTCACGAGCGAGTCGCATCGGCGACACCATACCGTAATGTAGGTAGGCTGACATGCGACTCACGCCATCGATCAACGCGTTGTTGCGCGACCGAGCGTACTTCGAAAGTCCTTTCGACTTAAAAATCTCCCAGCGATGATAACCGGCAGTCGATCCGCCTCGGGTGCCGACGACGGGGCCAATTGAATGGTCGACCTCACATTTTGAAACCAGCTCTGCCAAATCAGCGGTTTCCAAATCGATCACATCGAAGCCAAGTGGTTCTTCGTACGGTCTAATTTCCAAATTCAGATCCGGCCAGGCTCGCGTCACTCTTTCTTCGTAAAGTCTCTTCGTCGCTTCACGAAATTTGAACGCTCGCGTGTAAGGTTTCTTCACCAGCAACATCGGGACAACGCAGGCCGTGTCGACGCAAACGATCGAAGTGTCGATCTGACGGGTGAGAGCGTTCAGAAACCGTCGTGGCGGATCGACAGGCATTTCCTCAGTGACAACACAAGCTGCTTGCTTACTCAAGGTGACCAGATGCGGACGATCATCGGTTGGCGTTTCCAAATGGAACGCGTAGCTGACGCCACGATTCCGAAGCTGCTTCTGCACGTCACGTGCTCCCTGGAGCATAAACATGTGATGGCGATCAGAAGCGTACTGATAGTCCTGTGAAATGGCGTGGTAAACCAG
>CAZORS010000166.1:0-3145 GCA_964582025.1 uncultured Pirellulaceae bacterium
TGAGGACGGTGACAAGCACCGACTGGGTTTGCCAGCTTCGCTGGGCAAACAAAAATAGCCAGTCAAAAACTGACTGGCCATTATTCTATTACGCAGAAGAATCTTGTAACTAGTTTCCTTCTGGAGCTGCTGTGCCTTCAGCAACTGGAGGCTGTACAAGATCAGAAGTTGTTGTGCTTTCAAGCATGCCTTCTGAAACGACATTGTCAGAAGGTGATGCCTGAACTGCTTCACCTGATTCAACAACTGTTTCACCACCGTAGACGACACCCTGTTCCATCGGCAGTGTCTCTGAGCTCATTACAGTACCCATTGGCACTTCGGTGCCGTAAGTCATCTGCGGAGCTGTAACCATTCCACCACCACAGCAGCTGCTAACAACTGGAGCAGCCGCTTGGACTGGTGCAGAAACAACTGGCGTCGACATGACGCTTGGAGCTGCAACAACCGGAGTAGACGATGCTACTGGAACGGCAGCTGCCGTAGGCGCAACAGTTCCGCCACAGCAAGTCGCAACAGGTGCAGGCGCTGGTGCTGGTGCTGGAGTGCAACAGCAGTTGGCGCTTCGGCGTCCCAAAAGGCGACCAGAGAAAAGCTGAGCCGTAGCGGATTCGCTCGCCATGCAGACGATTGCCACGACAGTAAGAGCAGACAATAAAACTCGATTTTTTGACACGTTGGACTCCCGTATCTGGTATGCCACCGTATTGAAACCGGCGACGCGACAAATCCGCCAAGCCATCAGACTGGGCGGTAAAACATTTAGAATGTAAAGTTGACCGTTTGGGACGGAAACTTCAAGCAGCTGCACTCATTTTTTGTCCGCATTCAGCCAATTTTGCCCAGCCCCCCCTCAATGGGCGTTTTCGTTCCGCAATTCGACGTAAACTGTTCCATGCATTCGGTTTCATTCCGTTAATTTGCTCTCGTTTAAAACTCAAGGGATCTATTGGCTTGAATGCCCCACCGCTAAATATCGAAATTGCTGACCAACAACAGCTGCCAGTGGATACCAATCAACTGATTGAGATCGCATCGACCATCCTCCGAGACCATGGTGTCATCAAGGGAGAACTTAGTATCGCTCTCGTCGACGACCCAACCATTCGAGAACTGAATCTGAAGTACCTTGATCACGATTGGGAAACCGATGTGATCAGTTTCGTATTGGACGAGGACGATGATTCTCTAACGGGTCAATTGATCGTTAGCACTGATACGGCAACTCGCGTCGCGGCTCAGATCGATTCGACTGCCGCCGCAGAGCTTGCACTGTACGTTGCTCACGGAACATTGCATCTGGTCGGCTTTGATGACGTCACGGAAGAACTTGCGACTGAAATGCAAGCCGCAGAGAAAAGGTATCTGCAGAAGTTTTCGATCCCTTGCACCAATCGAGAGGCCTGAGCCGTGCTGTTTGCTTGGCTATCATTTATCGGACTGGTGTTCACGACTTTGTCGTCAACTGCCAACCGTTGCCTTTACGATGTTGCTTGGCATGAACTCGAAGACCTTTGCCAACAGCGAAAAAAAGAAGCCACCTTTGGAAAAATTCTCGACCTGCGGGAACAGCTTGAGTTTGGGGTCGGAATTCTTCAAACGGTTGCCATCTCGTTGACCGCCTGCTTCGCGATTCTTTGGCTGATCGGCGACGCGACGACCGCGAATTTTTCATTCCTCAACATGCTGTCATTGCTGGTGCTGATTTCATTCACACTTGTTGCCTGTGCGACTTGGATTCCGTGGGCGATCGCGAAAATTGGAGCAGAACATTTCCTCTATTTCACATGGCGCTGGTGGTGGATCTTTTCTGTGGTTTCGTGGCCGCTGCTGATCGGCGGTAAATTCGTCGCCGCAATTTTTCAGCGAGCCAGCGGGACCGACGAAGATGAAGAGGACGAGGAGGACGCGTTCGAAGAAGAAATCCTGTCCATCCTAAGCGAGGCCGAAAACGATGGCGTGGTGAAGGCCGAACGAGCCGACATGATCGAAGGGGTAATGGATCTGGACGACTTCGACATCACGAAAGTCATGACGCCGCGGTCTAGTATCGATGCTTTGGACGTCTCCAGCACTTGGGAAGAAATGCTGCAGTTCGCCGTTGATTCAGGCCGAACACGGATTCCAGTTTTTGATGGGAAGATCGACAACATCCTCGGCGTACTGTTCGTCAAAGATTTGCTTGGCGAATCGCTTCGCAGCGAAAACAAACGTCGATCGCTGCGAAAAATGCTCCGCGATCCGATCTCCGCGCCCGACAAAACGAAGCTTGACGAAATGCTCAAAACCTTTCTCGCTGGTCGGATGCACATGGCAGTTGTCACCGACGAATATGGCGGACTCGCTGGGGTCGTCACCATCGAGGACATCCTCGAAGAAATCGTCGGGGAAATCGAAGACGAAACAGATGACTCAAAACCAAAGCCGTTCAAATTGATCAACCCAAACGAAGCCGAAGTCGTGGGAGAGTTTCCAATCGATGAACTCAATGAGAAACTTGGCTTGTCGCTTTCTGAAGAAGAGGAATTTGCCACTGTCGGCGGCTTGTTGATGGCTCAGAACAATCGCATCCCTCGTGTCGGCCACGAGATCATCATTGATGGAATCAAGTTTGTGATCGTAGAAGCAAACCGACGAAGTATTCGCCGCGTTCGAATTCTTAAGAGTTAACGATTGCATTGACTTAGCTGGCGTAACTGACAGCATTTCTTGCGTGTGGTCCAACGAAGAGTCCGACTAAGTCAACTTGACGCGACCTAACAAGCATCCGGGCATTAATTGAATCGTGATCCTTACAAGAAATCCGCAGCTGCGTAATTGAACTGTGACAACGATCGGGACGAAGGAATCGATGATGAATGATCATTCGTCACGAAGACAAAAATCAAAATGCTTGTCTCTAGCCATCAAACCGCCCACAATTGTCTGATGACAAGGAAGTTATCATGAGAAAGAAACTCTCGTTATCGTTGGTGGCTGGCCTAGCCGCCGTCATTTGCTCCACCTCCAATGCCCAACAAATGGAGTCTCCACCATTCGAGACCGTTGCGGGCACCTCAACTTCATCGATCACTAGCTGCACCTCTGGATGTGGTGTCGTTGAAGACATGTACAATTCTCCCGAAGCTGGGACAGAATTGTCTGG
>CAZORS010000166.1:3245-12543 GCA_964582025.1 uncultured Pirellulaceae bacterium
GTGGTGTCGTTGAAGACATGTACAATTCTCCCGAAGCTGGGACAGAATTGTCTGGTGTTGGACGTGGAGGTCGGCTATTCAATTTGCTTAAGCCGAGCGATCACGCGTTCAGCGATTTCATCAGTCCGATCGCAATCCCGTGTTCTTTGAAGATCCACGCAATCTCACTGAGATGCGAGCGATCTACTTCAACCACGGCGTTCCAGCGGCAGCAGGTGGCGGTGATGTAAATTTCTACGCCGTGCAACTTCGTGCTCGACTGAGTGAAAACGTCTCATTGATCGCAACGAAAGACGGCTACATCAATTCGACCAATCCGCTGATTAACGACGGATGGGCTGACCTCGCAGCCGGCTTGAAATTCAATTTGATACGTGACGCCGAGGCTGGCAAACTCCTCAGTGCCGGCTTCACTTTCGAACTACCTACTGGCGAAGCAGATCCGCTTCAAGGAAATGGAGATGGCGAGCTGAATCTGTTTGTCACTGGCGGACGCAGATTGGGCTGTCGAGGCCACTGGCTTAGCGCTGGAGGATGGAGAATCCCAATGGATTCCGCCGCTGAAAGCGAAAGCATGTATTGGTCGAACCACTTCGATTATCGTTTTCTCGATCGCGTTTATGGGCTTGCTGAATTCAACTGGTATCACTGGGTCGATGGAGGTGCAGGAGGCATCCCTGGTGTTGAAGGACTTGACGCATTCAACTTCGGCTCGACCGGTGTCACCGGCAACGACATCGTCACGGGTGCTTTTGGTACAAAGTTCAAACCAAGCCGACACACAGAGTTCGGTGTCGCATGGGAAGTACCACTGACACAGCGACGCGACGTGATCGACAATCGATTCACTGTCGATTTAGTCCTACGCTACTAGTTGAGCGTCCCCTCAAACTGGTTCGCACTCTGCAGAATCGATTGAGCAATCTACAGCTGCAGCAGTACTTCAAGTGCAATGCAACTTCCGATCCCTTGCACTCCCATAAAGTGCAAGGATTTTTTTTGGGTTTTCCAAGACTCACATTTCAAAACCGGAGGATGCGACAACGTGAGCTATTGGATCGGTAACCGATAGTACTTTCTAAGTTTCAGCACGCAAAACACAAGCAGCCACGCCAGATAAACGACGACCGCAACCCATGTTGAAAACGAACTGAACCCTTTCTTTTCACCGACGTTGGCGTCAAGCACAAGGCAACAGATCACCAACAAGAAAATTGAAGTGCCTGCAGCAATCCACGCCAGCATTGATTCAGTTTCGTCGAATGTTTGTTCGCGTCGTTCTTCCGTCAACCAGTAGTCCCTATTTGGAATATTGACCATGGAAGCTGGCACAACTCGAATCAGCTTTCCAACGCCAAACATTATCCCAGCCAGTCCGGCTTGCATCAGAACTGCAAAAGCAATGAAGCCAGCCTTTGACATCCAACCATCGGGCTGGCCGCCGGCGTCAAAATGAGTAGCCATTTTCTCTGGTAGTTGAACCCAAAACAAACTGGCTTGCAAAATTATTCCCACGATCGTTGTGGCAACAATCAACCAAGGCACTATATTCATTGCGTTTCACTCTCAACAACAGTCTTGGATTTTTTGCTTAGACCGACCATTAACAAACCCGTTGCGGCGATCGGCGCGCCCTCAAACGTCGTCCACCACCATGGCATACCCGCAGTCAAGTCGACTCCGATCATCGTCGCGCCGATAGCAACATGCAGCCAACCGAACAGCGGAACAAGATCGGCATACTTACGAACGTTCCGACCGCAAACAAACATTAACACACCGTGGACGCCATAGAGCAACGATGTGGATCGAGCCAGATAAAACGTGATTGGACCATTGGGCATGTCGCCCAGACCAAGCCAAGCGTGAATGTTTAGCATCCATTTGGCCGGAATGAGCATAAAGAAAAATGCGACCATCAGTCCGCAACCGACGATCATCATTAGCCAAGAAAGAATTTTTTCGGCGTTCATGAATAGCCTCAACATCGCTGAATTATCATTACAAGCCCGAAACGCGAGCGAGTGGTTCTGGAGTGCGGGAAAAACCACTCGCTCGCGCTTCGGGCTCGTATTTTCGCAACTTCAAAACTTGCGCTTCGGGCTTGTATTTTGAGGATCCTAATCGCGCTTTCGCCATTTCTTCTCAGGCCCAGCTTTCTCCGAAAGGCTCTTTGTATCAACCAGCATCTCCACGCCGGAAGTCCCCAGCAACTCACGCAAGCGTCCGCACAACTGCTCGCTGACTTCAATCTTTCGATTCGAATCAAGTTGAACTCGCATGCCATCTTCAAGAACAAGCTCGATCTTCAACTGACGATTCCCTGGATAGCCACGAATGATCTCATACGCCGTCTTCAAACCGTCGTGACCGTGCGTAGTTTGGTCGATCATTACTTTGATGCCCGTCGTCATCGTAGCACCCAAGTCATCGATCGGAACCAGTTTGTCAACGATCAAGTTCGGCTCGTCACCGCGATAGTCCAGCTTTCCTTGCACAACAACAATCGCATCCGACTTCACGTGCTCACTGATGCTTGCAAACGTCGAAGGCCAGGCAATCGTGCGGATCGCACCGTCGACATCTTCCAAATCGAACATCGCATACTTCGTCGGATCGCTGGGATTCTTCTGGTTTTTGGTGTGAGCCAATCGCAAGGCCGCGATCATTCCGCCCATGCTAACTTTGTCACGATGCTTGCTGCCTTCGAGTTCACTGGTCTTGTGCGAACAAAACTGCGTTAGTCGATCAGCATATTCCGCCAGCGGGTGACTGGTCAGATAAAAGCCCAGCACTTCTTTTTCGAACACGAGCGTTTCACGTTCTTCCCACACAGGAACGTCCGGCATATCAACGGCTTCCGGTTCCTCATTGGCCGCTGGCTCTGGAGTTCCAAACAGATTCAGTTGGCCGCTCTTCTTGTCCGCCTGCGCTGAAGCACCAGCCTGAATCGCCCGATCAAGCGCCGCCGTCAATTGAGCGCGATGTCCTCCAAAGCAATCCATCGCTCCCGCCTTGATCAAGCTCTCAACCGAAGAACGACTACACTTTCCGGACTCAACACGCTCGCAGAAATCGAAAATATCTTTGAAAGGCCCATTCTCAGTACGCTCATCTACGATCGCCTGCGCCGCAGACGCTCCGCAGCCTTTAATTGCTGACATCGCAAAGTGGACATCATTTTTTTCGTCGACTTTGAAGTGCACGTCGGAAGTGTTGACGCTTGGGAACACAACATCGATTCCCATCCGGTCACAATCCTCCATGTGCTCGACAAGTGCATCTTTGCCAACAAAGTTTCGTCCAGGAATGTCGCCCGTCAGCAACGCGGCCATGAACTCGATCGGATAATGGCATTTCAAATACGCCGTTTGATAAGCAATCAACGCGTAGGCCGTCGAGTGACTTTTATTGAAACCGTAGCCCGCGAACTTCAGGATCATATCCCATAGTTCCTGAGCATCTTTCTTTGAAAGGCCCTGCTCAACGGCACCCTTCATGTAGCCTTCGTAATTCTGAGCGATTAGTTTTTCTTTCTTTTTACTGATCGCTTTAATGCACGTGTACGCAGATGCCAGAGGGATTTTTCCGACTCGGTTCAGGATCCGCATCACCTGTTCCTGGTAGACCATCACGCCGTGAGTCTCTTCCAAGATCTCTTTCATCAAGTCGATTTTGTACTCAGGTTCTTTGCGACCGTGCTTCACGTCGATGTACTGATCGACCATTCCACCTTCCAGCGGTCCCGGACGATACAAGGCCGCCGTCGCAATGATGTCGAGGAAGTGGTCGGGCTTCATCCGTTGCAACAGGTCTCGAATCCCGCCGCTTTCCATTTGGAAAACGCCCTTCGTCTCGCCGCGTTGCAACAGTGCGTAAGTCGGTTTGTCGTCGAGCGGAAAATCGTGGATGTCGATTCGTTCACCGCGAGTTTGCTCGATGATGTTCACGACGTTGGACAGAATGGTAAGGTTGCGAAGCCCCAGAAAGTCCATCTTCAGCAAACCGGCATCTTCGACGTCGTTCATCGACCACTGAGTGATCACGTCGTCTTTGCCGGAAACTTTGCCCAGAGGAACATAGTTGTGCAGCGGACCGTTTCCGATCACAACCGCCGCAGCGTGCGTTCCGATGTTTCGCGCAAGGCCTTCAAGCTTCTTTGCGAAATCGATCATCTCGGTGATTTCCGGATCGCCTTCGTAGGCAGCGCGAAGTTCGTCGCTTGTCTCCAATGCCGTTTGAATCTTGATCCCCAACACTTCAGGGATCATTTTCGTGATCTCATTCACCCGAGCCAGCGGAATGCCGAGTGCTCGACCGACATCCTTGATCGCAGCTTTGGCTTTCATCGTGCCAAAGGTTCCGATCTGGGCAACCGATTCTTCGCCGTACTTTTCCTTTACGTATTTGATGATGTCGCCGCGACGTTCCTTGCAGAAGTCGATATCGATATCGGGCGCTTCTAGGCGGTTTTCGTCGAGGAATCTTTCGAATAGCAAATCGTATTTGATCGGACAAACGTGGCTCATGTACAGCGCGTAACAGACGATCGCTCCCACACCCGAACCACGAGCCGTCGTTGGAATGTCGCGTTGACGAGCTTGATCGACGAAGTCCCAGCAAATCAAAAAGTAATTCGCAAAGCCCAACTTGTTGATCACGCCAAGCTCACGATCGAGCCTTGTTTGAACAACTTCTGAGAAGCTTCCGTCCTCTTTCAGCATGCCCTCGACATTCTTGTAGCGATCTCTGAGCCCCAATTCGCAGAGTTCGCGTAGCCTTCCTTCCGGCGTCACAGTTTCCGGCAAATCGAAAACGGGAAAATATCGCTCGCCGAGCGTCAGATTAATATCAACCGTGTTGGCGATCTCTTGCGAACGAGCAACCGCGTCTTCCATGCCAACGAAGTTCGCGTACATCTCTTCGGGTTTGCGAAGATAGAACTCATCGACGTCCATCTTCATTCGGTTTTGATCAGTACGGAATCGCCCAGTGTTAATGCACAGCATCACATCCTGAGCCGAAGCATCCTCTCGATCAACGTAGTGGCAATCCGATGTCGCAACGACGGGAAGGCCGACACGCTTCGCGACTTCGACGGCGCCTTCGAGTTGTTGACGTTGAATTTCGAGTCCATTGTTCATCACTTCGACGAAGTATCTTTCACCGAAAAGGTTCCGAAACCACTCTGCGACCTCGATCGCATTTTCCAAGTGCTCTTCAGCGCCATTACCGCCGTTGTTCAGAATCGCTTTGCTGAATTCGCTTGATACGCATCCGCTGAGACAAATGATTCCTTCGCTGTGCGCTTCCAACAATTCCTTGTCAATCCGAGGCTTGAAGTAGAACCCTTCCAACGCCGCCGAGGATGCCATTTTGATCAAGTTGTCAAAACCCGTTTTGTTTTGACACAGCAACGTCAGGTGATAAGACGAATTCTTCCGTCCGCCATCGCCTTTGACTTTGCGACTACCAGGCGCGATGTAAGCTTCGTAGCCGATGATCGGATTAATATCGTTTGATTTGCAAGTCCGATAGAACTCAAGGGCCCCGTGCATGTTGCCGTGGTCGGTCAACGCAAGCGCCGTCATGCCATGGTCTTTGGTCCGTTGCACCAGCTTCGGAATCGAGCTCGCTCCATCGAGCAAAGAATAGTGACTGTGGCAGTGGAGATGCGTGAAGGGGCGTTCTGACATGAGCTTCCGTGATATGCGTAGATGTGATGGCTCATTTTACGAAAAATAGAGCAGGGCAGTAGCGGTGAAATTTACAAGGATTCTCCCAATTCCATCGAACGCCGGACTTCGGTCGGTTCATTGATTCCCAAACGCCACGACGCTAACTTAGGGCTTGTGAAACGAGAAAATGACATCGTAGCCGCCTTCCTTATACTGCTGTTCGTATCAGTGATCATTCTCCCGATGAGCTTCTTGATCATCAGAGGAATCGTCTTGAGCCGATCGTAAACTGCGACTTTGTGACATTCCCCGGCAGACCCTTTATGCGCCGTTCAGCACGGCGAATGAGCCACCAGGTGAAGAGGCCGTAGAAATAACTTCCGAGCATCCAAAGATACTGAAGCAACGGAGCACCACGACCGAACCGGTTTTCCATATTTGGATACGCTGCTCCCCAAGCGGCAAAGCTTAAATTTACAAAAAAAAGAAAGGCAAACGTCGCCGTAAAAAGACCGACTCGATTGCCAGAAAATCGGTCCACGTTGCAGGCGAATGCTGCAGCGAAAAAACATGCGACAATAAGGATGAAGCGAATGCATTTGTCGCGTAGCAGCTCTGGGAAATCGTCGCCAAAAAACCCGGCCAATGGCAGGGCGATTTGGTAGATGAGCAATATTGGCAGTACAAACAACGATGCACTAAAAACGGTCCTTAGAATTCGACTGCGCAAACTCAAAAGCTGCGTTTCAGCGGAATCCTCGTTGTCTTCAACGGGCGACACTGTTAAAGCATTCCACCATCGGGCTCGCGGTTCTCAATCGCAACGTAGTCGCGTGAATCCGGACCGATGTATTCTGCTCCGGGACGGATCAGGCGATTGTTGGATCGTTGCTCAATCACGTGAGCCGCCCAGCCAGAGACACGTGACAGCACAAAAATCGGAGTGAACAACGCAGTTGGAATGCCCATGAAGTGGTACGCTGACGCACTGAAGAAATCGAGGTTTGGAAACAGCTTTTTCTCACGCCACATGACATCAGCGATCCGTTCAGAAACTGGGTACAAAACTTCGTCCCCAACCTCTTTACCCAAACGTTCGGCCCAACCTTTGATGACGACGTTGCGAGGATCCGATACCGTGTAGACGCGGTGCCCAAAGCCCATGATCAGTGACTTGTTGGCCAACATCTCCATGATTCCGGCTTCAGCTTCGTCTGGCGTTGCGAATTTCTCGATCAGCTCCATCGCCGCTTCGTTGGCTCCGCCGTGAAGCGGTCCGCGGAGCGTTCCGATCGCTCCCGTTATCGCAGAGTGCATATCAGATAGCGTCGCCGTGCAAACGCGAGCCGTGAATGTCGAAGCATTGAATTCATGTTCGGCGTAGAGAATCAGCGAACAGTCCATCGCTTCTCGCGTCAGATCAGACGGCGTCTTGCCGTGAAGCTTTTCCAGGAAGTAACCAGCGATTCCTGCCTCATCAGATTCGAAACCAATTCGCGTTCCGTCGGTCACGAAACGATGCCAATAGGTCAACATCGAAGGAAACGTCGCAAGCAATCGCTCAGCAGTTTGCAACTGATCATCGGCAGATGTTTCTGGTTCGATCACGCCCAGCATCGAACAACCCGTTCGCAGCACGTCCATCGGATGCGCCGTCGCGGGGATCATCTCGAGCGTTTTCGCAACCGCATCCGGAAGTGCTCGCTTGCTTCGCAGACGCGCCGTGAAACTATCGAGTTCTTTGATCATCGGCAGTTCGCCGTGCAGCAGCAGGAAAGCAACTTCTTCAAAGGTCGCATGTTCGGCCAGATCGAAAATCGAATAGCCGCGATAGTCGAGGCCTTTACCTGAGGTGCCGACGGTGCAGATTGCTGTTTCGCCAGCGACGACGCCCGCAAGCCCGCCTGTTTTCTTTTTCTTCGTGGTCATGTTTTCTCTTTCTTGTTTTGGACTAATCGATTGTCCCAACTCGGCCAGAAATTCACAGCCCTAGCTAAGCTGAAATCATGAACGTAGGCTGCTCAATCGACGCCATATTGAGGTCATGATGCGAATCAACAAGGAGTCAGGGCAAAGCATGCTTTGTGTGAAAAAAAGCGTGTGACGCCCTTCCTCGTCGAAGTTGACAACCATGCGATATTCCACCCTCTCGACTTTGACTGACTCAACTGAGCCGAATCCATACTTTCGGTGGTGGACTCGATCTCCGTTTTTAAGCAGCTTCAACTTCAATGGGACCATCGGATCCCTCTCCGTTCCAAGCATCGGGAGACGTTCATCAACGTCAACTGGCGGCTTGCCGTCGATCAAATTTTTCAAACCGCGCCGCAACGCTGGTAGTCCCCATTTCTGCGGGAGTTGAATCGATACTTTTTCTTCGCGTATCGCTTTCAACAGCCCGGCAAGAACTCGACGCTGAACATCACTAAGTTGATGATTTTCAACACGAGTCCCGTTGCGTTGCACTTTTTCAAAAGTAAGCTCCAGAAGTATTTCGGCTTGATCGTTATTGATCGTCATCGCCTCAAGCAGACCACATAAGGTTTCGGCAGCGTTGGCTTTTTCATCCGAAGTCATTTCTCGGAGACAAGCTGCGCGAAGCTCCCAAAACGCACCGGCATCAATCGGAAGCTCTTCCACGCGTTCATCAAATTGCTCATCAAGGATCGTTTCAACGATTTGCGATCGGAGTAGGCTTGAGTCCAAGTTGTGCCGCAGCAGCAAACAGCCTGACGTCGCAGCTCGGCGTACAACAATGGCTTCGCTCCTCAACCGTGACAAGAAAGTACCTAACTCCTCATCGGCGACTCGCGCACGCGCTACCAGGACGAGATAGCAGGCGACGTCAATCGGATCCTTCGCCTCGGCCAACAACTCGAGCAAACGTTTTCCTGCCCGATCGTCAAACTCATTGAGCCTCGAAAGCGCCTCCGCGGCGGTCAATCGAACTTCGGATTTTTCCTTCGTAAGTTCGAGAAATAAATCGATTCCCTTCGCGACTTCCGATTTCGCATTTGCGACCCATTCGAGTTCTATAGCTTTTTTTCTTCGATGTTCTTGCGAGTCAGGGTCGCCAACTCGAAGTTCAACCAAAACATCTTCGTGCACGTCCAAATAGGAATTGCCGCCAGCGATCGCCGCGAGCAAATCAACAACTCCATTCCGTCTGGGAACGGTAGGATCGGCCGCAAGCTCAAGCAAGAACGGAACAGCGAAACTGGTCGCTTCGTAAACCGTCCCTTGATGCCAAATATTGCCACAAAGTTGTCGCAATGCAGAATCGTCACCGACAGCCGAAGCGGATTCAGTTTGCAATGCTCGCAATTGGCCAGGCACATCGCCGGCCGTTCCATAAGCATGTTTCAGACGCTGCCAAGGAATTTCTTCCAGACCGGAAAACAACATTGGCTACTGGCTTTCAAACAAAACGCACATCGCACCCGATGGATCTTTGATAACACAACTTTTTCCGTAGCCGCCCATCTCGCGAACTTCGCCGACTTTTTCGCCGCCAAGTTTCACACAAATTTCGAGGCTCGATGCCAAATCATCGACATGCAGATAGATCATCCATCCGCCAGGCACTTCAGCGTTGGAGCCCTTTTTATGACAAATTCCTG